>JAOPYL010000002.1 GCA_025964625.1 Actinoallomurus sp.
TACCCGAAGGCCGCCAACACCGACGGCACGAAGTTCACCGCCAAGCGGCACACCCCGTCCGTCGACGGGCTGACCAAGCAGCTGCTCACGCACAACCCGAACCAGTACAACCCCAAGCGTCTCACCCCCGGACAGGCGCTCACCTGCGACCAGGACCACGGCTACGGTCCCGAGCAGAAGGCCGTCGACGGCGGCACGATGGACAAGTTCGTGCAGAACACCGAGACGGACAAGTGCACCGGCCAGCCGGTCCTGTTCGGCGAGCCGGGCCTGGTCATGGACTACTACGACGGCAACACCGTCACCGGTCTGTGGAACTACGCGCAGAACTACGCGATGAGCGACAACTCCTGGGACACGGTCTTCGGCCCCTCCACGCCGGGAGCCGTCAACCTCGTCTCCGGCCAGACCCACGGGGTCTACGCGGTCGACCCGGTCACGCACGCCAAGGTCAGTGACTCCTACGTCGTGCAGTCGCCGGACAAGAACGGCGTCGGCACCGTGATCAACGACCCGGACCCGGCGTTCGACGACTGCTCGGGCAACAACCACACGTCCAAGAACAACCTCGGCGTGATGACCGGCAGGAACATCGGCGACCTGCTCAACGAGAAGAAGGTCACCTGGGGCTGGTTCCAGGGCGGCTTCCGGCCCACCGGCAAGACCAACGGCTATGCCGTCTGCGGGGCCACCCACCAGAACGTCGGCGGCGCCTCGGTCGTCGACTACAGCCCGCACCACGAGCCGTTCCAGTACTACAAGTCGACGGCGAACGAGAAGCACCTGGCGCCGTCCTCGGTCACCGCGATCGGCCGCACCGACCAGGCCAACCACCAGTACGACCTGACCGACTTCAACACGGCGCTCGCGGCCCACAACCTGCCCGCGGTGAGCTTCCTGAAGGCGGCGGCGTACCAGGACGGCCACGCGGGCTACTCCGACCCGCTCGACGAGCAGAACTTCATCGTCAACACCGTCAACAAGCTGCAGAAGTCCCCGGAATGGAAGTCCACCGCGGTCGTCGTCGCCTATGACGACTCCGACGGCTGGTACGACCACAAGGCACCGAAGATCATCAATGGCTCGGCCGACGCCTCCAAGGACGACCCGGCGCTGTGCGGGAAGGCCAAGACGGCCGGCGGCTACCAGGACCGCTGCGGTCCCAGCCAGCGCCTGCCGCTACTGGTCATCTCGCCGTACGCCAAGGTCGACCACGTCGACCACAGCTTCACCGAGCAGACCTCGGTGCTGAAGTTCATCGAGGACAACTGGCGGGTCGGCCGGATCGGCGACGCGTCCTTCGACGAACGGGCGGGCACGCTGAACGGCCTGTTCGACTTCTGGCGGCCGCAAGCACACAAGCTCACCCTCGACCCGAAGACGGGCGCTCCCGTCGGCTGACGGCCCGCGTGCACATGTGAGGGGCGCCCGAACCCGGTTCCGGCCGGGTGAGGGCGCCCCTCACATGTGGGCAGCGGCTTCAGCGGCTCTCGGTCCGGGAGCGGCCCAGCGCTCTGCGGGCGGCGGGGAGCGCGGCCTCGCGGTCGGCGCCGACCAGGCCGACGCGCGTGCGCCGGTCCAGCAGGTCCGCCTCGTCCAGGGCGCCCTCGTGACGTACCGCCCAGGCCAGCTCGGCCGCGATGGTGGCCGAGCCCGGCGTCACCGGCTCCAGCAGGGACGGGTCTTCGGCCGCGAGCGCCATCACGTCGGCGGCCTCCGCGCCGTAGCGCCGCACCAGGTGAGCGGGCGCGGTCAGCCGGGCCAGAGTCTCGGCGGAGGCCGCGCCGGCGAGCGGTAGCCGTGCGGTCCGGCAGGGCCCGGCGGTCAGCCCACGGCGCTCCAGCGCGGCGTCGACGGCGTCCTGCGCCATCCTCCGGTAGGTGGTGAGCTTGCCGCCGACGATCGTCACGACGCCTGCTTTCGAGATCAGCACGGCATGCCGCCGGGACAGGTCGGCGGTGCTGCCCCCGGCACGGTGCAGCAGCGGACGCAGCCCCGCGTACGCGCCGGCCACGTCGGCGCGGCGGATCGGGATGTCGAGCGCGGAGTCGAGCAGGTCGAGGAGGAAACCGATCTCGGCCTCGGACGGCTCGGGCACGTCCGGGATCGGGCCCTCGGAGGGCTCGTCGGTCAGCCCGACGTAGATCCGGCCGTCCTCCTGTGGCAGCACCAGCGCGAACCGCCCGGACGAGCCGGGGACGGGCAGGTGCAGGCCGGCGGACAGCCCGGCCAGGCTTTCGGCCCGCAATACGAGGTGCGTGCCCCGCGAGGGCCGGAGCCGTACGCCGTCGGCGAGCTGCCCGGCCCACACGCCCGTCGCGTTGATCACGGCGCGGGCGCGGATGGGGAACTCAGAGCCGGTCAGCGTGTCGCACACCTGCGCGCCGTCGCCGGACAGGGCGAGCGCGCGGCAGCGGGTGAGGACGCGGGCGCCGTGCGCCGCCGCGGTCCGCGCGATGGCCGTGACGAGGCGCGCGTCGTCGACGAGCTGGCCGTCCCAGGACAGCAGCCCGCCCCGCAGGCCGTACGAGCGCAACGCGGGCGCGAGCCGGAGCGTCTCCACGGCGGACAGGCGGCGGGGGCGGGGGAGGGTGGCGCGGGAGGTGCGGGCGGACAACCGCAGCAGGTCGCCGGCCTTCATGCCGGCCAGGGCGAGCGCCGCGGCGGACCCGGACACCTGAGGAGTCAACGGCAGCACGAACGGCTGCGCCCGGACCAGGTGCGGTGCGGTGCGCCCCATCAGCACGCCACGCTCGACCGCGCTCTCGTACGCGACGCCGAGCTGTCCGGACGCCAGGTAGCGCAGGCCGCCGTGGACCAGCTTGGAGCTCCACCGGGACGTGCCGAAGGCGAGGTCGTGCGCGTCGATCGCGGCCACGGACAGGCCCCGCGAGGCGGCGTCCAGGGCCACCCCGGCACCGGTCACGCCGAGCCCGACGACCAGGACGTCGACGACGGCGCCGCCGGACAGCTCGGCCAGGTCGCGGACGCGCCGGGCCGCGTTGAGCGACGAGGCCGGGGGCGGGGTCTTCTCCGGAGACAGAGGGTCGGTCATCACGGTGTCAGGTACCTCTCGAGAATCTGCCGCAGCTCCTCATCGAAGGCGGCCGCCGACAGCGCCGGATCCTCGTCCGCCATGATGTGGCCGGACATCGCGAAGGACTGGACCACGAGCAGCACCGCACGGGCCTGCCGGGCCGGATGGCCGGCGCGGACGGTGCCGTCCCGGTGGCCCGCCCGCAGGGTCTCCTCCAGGGCGCGCAGCATGGCGTCCTGGCTCGTGCCGCGCCGCTCGAGGATGTAGGGGAGCAGCACATCGGGGTCCACTTCCATGATCTTGTTGAAGAGCGGGTGCCTGCGCAGCGCGGCCACTCCGGCGACGAGTGCGGTGACGGCCTGGGGCCGCACCGGCGTGCCATCCGCGGGGGGCGCGACGCCCGCGACCACGTTCGTCCACTCGCGGGTCATCAGGTCGGCGACCAGCGACTGTACGTCCGGCCAGCGCCGGTAGATCGTCATGCGCGACAGTCCGGCGCGCCGGGCCACATCGGTGAGGGTGGTTCGGCGCACGCCGACCGCCAGCACACAGTCACGCGCGGCGTCGAGCACCGTGTCCTTCTTGTGACGAATCGACGCCATGTGTCACAGTGTAACTGTGCCGAGAAGGGGGGAGCTATGTCGATTCCGGACATGCTGTGGAGCGGCTGGGGGGATCCGGAGCGTGCCGCGCATCTGCCGGACTCCGTCACCGATCTCCTGCGGGAGTTGCTGGGCGTACGCGAGGAACCGGACCAGCCGGTGAAGCTCGCCGAGATCGAGCCGCCCGCGCCGAGACTCTCCGCTCGGATCCTGGCGGACGTGGTCGGGGACGAGCACGTGCGGACCGACGACGAGACGAGGATCCGCCACACGCGCGGCAAGTCAACGCCGGACCTGCTGCGCATCCGGGCCGGTGACGCGCGCACGGCCCCGGACGCGGTCGTGCTGCCCGGTTCCCACGACGAGGTCGCGGAGCTCCTCGCCCGGTGCTCGCGGCATCGGATCGCGGTCGTGCCGTTCGGCGGCGGCACGTCGGTGGTCGGCGGGCTCACGCCCGAGACGGGCGGCTTCGCCGGGATGATCGCACTCGACCTGCGGCGTCTCGACCGCCTCCTCTGCGTCGACTCCGTGTCGCGCACGGCCACGCTGCAGGCCGGGCTGCGGGCGCCCCGTGCCGAGGAACTGCTGAACGAGCAGGGCTTCACACTCGGTCACTTCCCGCAGTCCTTCGAATGGGCGAGCATCGGGGGATTCGCCGCCACGCGATCCTCCGGGCAGGCCTCGGCGGGCTACGGGCGGTTCGACGAGATGGTCGTCGCTCTCACCCTCGCCACCCCGCGCGGCACGCTGGAGGTCGGCCGGTCCCCGAGGTCGGCGGCCGGTCCCGACCTGCGCCAGCTCGTGCTGGGGTCCGAAGGGGCATTCGGCGTCATCACGGACGTGACCGTCCGGGTGCGCCCGCTGCCGGAGACACGCGCGCACGAGGGGTGGCTGTTCCGCTCGTTCTCCGAGGGCACCAGTGCCATCCGCGCCCTGGCCCAGGACGGGCCGCTGCCCACCGTGCTGCGGTTGTCCGACGAGACCGAGACCATGATCGGGCTTGCCCGCCCCAGCGAGCTCGGCGGCCCGAAGAGCGGCGGCTGCCTGGCGATCTGCGGGTACGACGGCGCGCCCGCGGAGGTCGCCCAGCGCCGGGCGAAGGTGCGCGCCCTGCTGCGGTCGCGGGGCGGAGAATTCCTGGGCGACGAGCCGGGGGAGAACTGGGCAGAGGGCCGCTTCTCGGCGCCGTACCTCCGTGACGCCCTGCTGGACGCCGGAGTCCTCGCCGAGACCCTGGAGACCGCCGGCTTCTGGTCGAACCTGCCCCGGCTGTACGACGCGGTACGGCTCACGCTCACCCACGAGCTGCCGTCGTCGGTGGTCATGTGCCACGTGTCCCACGTCTACCCGGCCGGCGCCTCGCTGTACTTCACCGTCGTCACCGCGCAGGGAGACGACCCTCTCGCCCGCTGGCAGCGCGCCAAGGCGGCGGTCAGCGACGCGATCATCGAGGCGGGCGGCACGATCAGCCACCACCACGGAGTCGGCGTCGACCACCGCGACTGGTTCGTCCGCGAGGCCGGGCCGCTGGGAGTGGAGGTGCTGCGCGCGGTCAAGCACCGGCTCGACCCCGAAGGAATCCTGAATCCCGGTGTACTGATCCCTCCAGCCGGTTGATCCGCCGCGGCGGCGAACCCCGTACGATCCCGCGCAGAGCCCGCCGACGCGGAGCGGGCACTCGACAGGAGCTCAACATGCGATCGTTCACCGCCGTGGTGAATCCGGCCGCGGGCGGAGACCCGGCCGCCAAACTGATCCCGGTCGCACGGCGGCTGCGCGAGGCCGGCGCCGAGGTGGCCGTGGAGTACAGCCGCAGCCTGGAACACGCCGCCGAGCTGGCGCGCGCGGGCGCGGCCAGGGGCGATGCCGTGATCGCCGCGGGCGGCGACGGGATGGTCGGCGGCCTGGCCGGGGCACTCGCCGGTACCGGCGCCGCGTTCGGCATCCTGCCCGCCGGGCGCGGCAACGACTTCGCGCGCCAGCTCGGGCTGCCGCAGGACCCGGACCGGCTGGCCGCGTTGCTGCTGGCCGCCGAGCCGAGACTGGTCGACGCGATCCAGGTCGTGCCGGACGAAGGCCCCGCGCGCGTGGTGGTGGGCAGCGTGTACGCCGGGGTGGACTCGGTGGCGAACATGCACATCAACCGGCTGACGCGGCTGCCCGGTGCGCTCGCCTACTACCTGGGCCCGCTGCGCGCGATCGCGACCTGGCGCCCCGTCTCGTACCGCATCACGGTCGACGGCCGGGTCCACGAGGAGCGCGGTTACACGGTCGTCACGGCGAACTCCGGGTTCTACGGCTACGGGCTGCACATCGCGCCGGACGCGGCGGTCGACGACGGACTGCTCGACGTCGTGGTCATCCGGCATGCGCCCAAGCGGCTGTTCTTCGCCGTCATGCGAGAGCTCCCGCACGGCACGCACGTCCGCCGCCCGGAGATCGAGGTGCTCCGCGGCCGCGACGTACGCGTCGAGGCGGACCGGGAGCTCCCCTTCGGAGGCGACGGCGAGCTGCTCGGCACGGTTCCGGTGAGAATGCGGGTGCTGCCCGGGGCGCTGCGCGTGCTCGTGGATCCAGCCTGAAGCTTGCCGGGGCCTTTGCCGGCGAGTGGGGCGAACGGCGGTACGTTGCGGATGCGATCAGTGATTCGGGGGCGTCCACTGTGAAACACGCGCTTACCGTGCTGGCCGGCATCGTCGCCGGCCTGCCGGTGATGGCGGTCCTCGCGTCCATGGACGGCCACACCGCCGGCGGACTGCCGGACCGGTACGTGCCCTGGACGCGCAGCGGGCATCACATTCACACCGGTTTCGCGCCCCTCAGGGCGCCCGGGCTACGGCGCGGCCGCCCGGCGGGAGACGGGACGTTCCAGCGGACACGCCCCCGCGTACCGGGCTCGACGCCGCGCGCCACCCGCTCCCAGGCGCCGCCCGGGGGGCCGGGGACACCACCGTGGCACCCGGCCGGCGGGTATGTGGAGCCAACGGCCGACCTGCGGGTGTCCATCGCCGCCCCGCGCACCGTCAAGCGCGGTGGCACCTATGAGTACCGGGTCAGGCTGACCAATCGCGGGCCCGGCACGCCCGGCGCGATCACCGTTCACAACATCCTGCCCGCGGGGGTGGTGCGGACGGGGACGTCGCTGCCGGGCGGCGTCGGCGGGTACGCCGGCGGCCGGGACGCCACCCTCGTCATGCCGCGGCTCGCGCCGGGCAGCTCCGCGACCGTGCGGTTCAACGTGAGGGTGCGGCCGAGGGTACGCGGCAAGCTCATCGCGCGAAGCAGGATCGCCTACATCGGCGGCGTGCGCGACCCCAGGCGCCGCGGCCACACCGCCCGGGTGTCCACCCGGGTCGACTAGGAGCGACCGCTCAACCTCCGCGTCGGCTGACCGAGGTCTCGCACGGTTTGGCCGAAATGGGCCGAACGCGGTGCGTCGTGGCCGTTGCGGCTGTTACGGTGCCGCGATGCCCCCCTCTTCCCGCGAGTCCGAGGCCGGCGCCGGATGGCAGTGCGACGAGCCGGGGACCTACACCGCCCTGATGCCGGAGCAGGTCCGCAACCTCTCCTGGCTGAACCCCGCGGTGCTGTGGCGAGCCCGCAACGACGTGCTCGCCCGGTGGTTCGGCGACCCGACCGACGACGAGCGGCGCCGATGGGTGGGGCAGCAGCTCAGCCGCGGCGCGGACCCCGACTTCATCATCGAGCGCGATGACCCCGAGTCGTTCTCCTTCATGCTCATGGGGGACACGGGCGAGGGCGACGCCCCGCAGTACGCCGTGGTGCCCGGGTTCCTGAAGATGAGTGAGGGCACCCGCTTCGCGATCATCGCGAGCGACGTCATCTACCCGACCGGCAGCGTCAACGAGTACGACCCCAAGTTCTTCCGGCCCTACAAGGACTACGACGCGCCGATCTACGCCGTACCGGGCAACCACGACTGGTACGACGGGCTCGGCGGCTTCATGCGGGTCTTCTGCGGCGCGCCGGGCCTTCCACCGGACAGCCACCCGAAGACGTTCTCGGCGGCCTGGTGGCGGCGGTTGTTCTGGAAGAATCCCGACGTCACCGACGAGAAGCGGCTGGCCGAGGCAGAACGGCTGCGGGCGAGGCCGGCGCAGCGGGCCGTGCAGCCTGGGCCGTACTGGGCGATCGACGCCGGTCCGCTGCGGATCGTCGGCATCGACACCGGCATCCTCGGCGGCATCGACGGCGGCCAGGGGGAGTGGCTGCGCCGCGTCTCCCAGGGGCCCAAGCCGAAGATCCTGGTCACCGGCAAGCCGATCTACGTGGACGACGCCTACCATCCCGGCGTCATCGAGGGCGGCGGCACCGTCGACGAGATCGTCCGCGACCCGGCGTGCAACTACGTGGCCGCGATCGGCGGCGACATCCACAACTACCAGCACTATCCGGTGCGAGCCGGCGACCGCACCATCCAGTACATCGTCTCCGGGGGCGGTGGCGCCTTCATGCACGCGACCCACACGATCCCCCGCGTGGAGGTCGGCGGCGTCGCCGAGCAGGACTTCCGCTGCTACCCGTTGCGCGGCGACTGCCTGGCGTTCTACAGCAGGCTGTACGGCCACCGGCTGAGGCTGAGGCGGTTCTTCGAGCTCACCGGAGACCAGGCGGCGGCGGTGGTCGCCGAGCGGCTCGGC
The DNA here is from genome assembly GCA_025964625.1 of Actinoallomurus sp. GTDB lineage: Bacteria > Actinomycetota > Actinomycetes > Streptosporangiales > Streptosporangiaceae > Actinoallomurus. The sequence continues at coordinate 8,301 of JAOPYL010000002.1, forward strand.
ATCCCCGCCGAACGTGGGCCAGGCGGCCCGGTGACGTGGCGCGCGAGGCTTGTGGCGACGCTGCTCGGGGTGCCCTCGCGCCCGCGCGGCCGGTCGTGGTTCCGCCTTCCGGTCCGCCGGGTCTACCAGCGGTTCCTCTCGCCGGCCTCGGCCT
>JAOPYL010000028.1 GCA_025964625.1 Actinoallomurus sp.
GCCGGCCACGATGGTGGTGCCCGCGGCCAGGCTGAGGTGCGGGCCGGGCGGCGCGGACCGGACCAGCGCGGACAGCGAGTGCCGCGACAGCTCGACCGTGACCGACCAGGCGACCAGCACGATGAAGGCCGGTACGGTGACGTACGCCGTCCACGACATGGTCGCGAACCCATAGATCACGATCACGGTGACCACCGCACCCGCGATCAGCGCCCACGCCCACAGCGGAGGCCCACCGATCAGATTGCGCAACCCCTGTGCGAAAACCTGGTTCTGGATGCCGAACCAGCCGGTGGCGCTGCCGGCGATCACCAGGCTGAGCAGGGCCGAGCCGTGCACGCCAAAACCGGACCAGCGGGCCAGCACGCTGGTGGACAGGCCCTCTCGCATGCCGGCGATACCGACGGCGATGGCGACGACCTCCAAGATGACGGCGCCCAGGGTGATGGCCAGCACGGACTGGCCGAAGCTCATGCCGAAGCCGAGCGTGGCACCGAGCAGGAACTGCGCCAGGCTGGACATCTGGCCGAAGCGTTGCACCGCGACCGTCACCCACCAGTACCGGGCCCGCTCGGGCACCCGTTCGAGCGGGTAGTCGTCACCCGCCTGCTCGGCGGGCACCTCGGTGGTCGTGGTCATGTGAGCTCCCGAGATCGTCGGCAGGCCCGGGCCGTTACGGGCGGCGTTCCTTGGCGGGCGGCGGCAGGTACGTGGCGCGGCTGGGCCGGACACCCAGGCGCACCTGCATCTCGAGCCAGAGCAGCGCGGCCCCGGTCGGGTCGACGACCGGCACGAACACGCCGTCGTCGGCCAGGCGACGCTGCAGAGCCTCGGCGACACCGATCATTCCTGTACAGCCCAGTACGATGACCTCCGCCTCGTCGGCCGCGATGGCGGCCGCGGCCTGCTCGTGCAGCCGGTCGAGCAACACGTCCGGCTCATCCAGCGACAGGACGGGGATGTCCACCACGCGCACGCAGCCGCACCGATCGGTCAGGCCGTAGCGGCGCACCAGACCGCGGATCATCGGGACGACGTTCGGCAGGACGGTGATCACGCCGAACCGCTCCCCCAGCGCGAGGGCGTTGAGTACCGCGGGCTCGAAACCACCCACCACCGGGATGTCGACGATCTCCCGCGCCGCGTGCACCGAGGGGTCGCCGAAACAGGTGATGAACACCCCGTCCGCACCGCCGTCGGCGGCCGCCTGAACCTGTTCGAGAATGCCGGGCGCGGCGAGTGCCTCGTCGTACTCGGACTCGATCGACCCGACACCGCGGGAGACCTTGACGACGTCGATCGTTGTACCCGGAGACGCCCAGGAGGCGACCTCCTCCTGCACATGCTTGGTGAATCCGTCGCCGATCAGCGGGACCACGGTCGTGATCTGCACTCTTGCCTCCTGAGGATTCTGTCTGGCCGGGCAGTCTGGGCGAACTGTAGGACCGGCGATGTGGCGAAACCATGTGCAGAGTGCTGCGTTCCCGGCATCTGCCTGGGCGTTGCGCTACCCGGCAGCGGACCGAACGTCCAATGACGAACAAGATGCACACACCACGCTTCGAACCGCAGGCGATCAGCGCGGTCTGGCCACCGCACCTGGTCGAGGCGATGGCAGGGCGCAGCTATCTGTGCCACGGCGGCCATGAGTTCGATGGCCGACGCATCGCCGAGTTGCGTAAGGTCGTCAACGACATCGCCGCACACGGCGTGCGCAGTGTCGCCATCTCGAGCGTCTTCTCCCCCGTGAACTCCGAGTTCGAGGTGCGTGCCGGGGAGTACATCGCGCGGGAACTCCCGGAGGTGGCCATCTCATCGACGCCGCCCTGGAGCGGATCTCCACCGACGTCGCCGAGATGATCGAGCAGATGCGCACCTCTGCTGAAGTTCTTCGAGCTGGAGGCCCGGTTCCCCCGGCACATCGGGGAGCTGCCCAAGGCGGCGGTGGACTACGTGGCCGGGCAGGTCAAGGTCGAGGCGGGGCTGCTGGCCGACTACGACTGGGCGGGGCGGTCGATCGAGCGGCACCGGGCGCAGATCCGCGCGCGCTGGAGTTCCGGGAGTCGACGCGGGCCGATGAGGACGAGCTGATCGAGTGGCTGGCGGCCGAGATCGGATTTCGCTGCCAACGCCGAGCCGGGGCGGCTGACGTTGCTGGCCGCGCTGGCGTGGTGCCGGACCGCCGAGGTCACCGATGCTCTGGTCGATCTGCTGATCGGCCTGGTCGCGAAGATCAACACCAAGGCCGAGCGCAAGGTCGAGCAGGCGATGTACGCCGAGGCCAAGCGGGTGCACGGAAAGACCGCCAAGCTGTATTCGATCGCCGAGGCCGCGCTGGCGCGCCCCGACGACAGCGTGCGGCGGGTGGTGTATCCGGCGGTGGGCGAGGGGACACTGCGTGCGCTGGTGGCCGAGGCCAAGGCCGACGCCAAGACCTACAAGGCGCGGGTGCGCACCGTCTACCGGCGGATGCTGCCCAAGCTGCTTGCCGCGATCGAGTTCAAGTGCAACAACACGGCCTACCGGCCGGTGATGGACGCGCTGGAGTTGCTGGCCCGCTACGCCGACGTGCCCGGCCGGGTGCGGCACTTCGCCGGCGCCGACCAGGTTCCGGTCGCCGGGGTGGTTCCCGAAGGGTGGCTGGAGGCGGTCGTGGACGGCGACGGGGAGATCTAACGGGTCGGCCGACGGTACCGCCGTACGCGGCGCGCCGCCACTTCGCGAAGGGCTTGTCCGTCCACAGCGGACGACAAAGGGAAAGGAGAGTACCCACTCCTTTCCACTCTCAACGTATAGCGCACCGGGGGGCTTGCGGCAAGACCCGGGTCGTGCCGCAGAATTGCCCGCCGAGGCCAGAATCCACGGAAATGGGAGTCGCGAAGTGCGTGTGTTGTTGTCGACGTATGGGTCGCGCGGGGACGTCGAACCGCTGGTGGGACTCGCGGTGCGGTTGCGGGCACTCGGCGCGGAGGTGCGGGTGTGCGCGCCGCCGGACAAGGAGTTCGCGGAGCTGCTGGCCGGTGTCGGCGTGCCGCTGGTGCCGCTCGGCCAGCCGATGCGCTCGATGGTGCGGCCGTCGTCGGCGGCGGACTCGTCCCGGCGCTCGGCCGAGTTGATCGCCGCGCAGTTCGACACGCTCGCCGCGGCAGCCGAGGGATGTGACGTGCTCGTGGCGACCGGCATGGTGCATTTCGCCGCGCGGTCGGTGACCGACAAACTGGGCATCCGCTACGTGTACGCGACCTTCTGTCCGATCAATCTGCCGTCGCCGCACCACCCGCCGCTGCCGCTCCCGGGCCGGCCGTTCCCACCGGAGGTGACCGACAACCGGGCGCTGTGGGACCTGGACGCCCAGTGCCGGAACGCGCTGTGGGGCCCGGCGATCAACACCCACCGGGCGTCGATCGACCTGCCACCGGTGGACAACGTCCTCGAGCACATGTTCACCGACTACCCGTGGCTGGCGGCGGACCCGACCCTGGGCCCGTGGCACGAGCCGACGGACCTCGACGTCGTGACGACCGGCGCGTGGACCCTGCCGGACGAACGCCCCCTGCCGGCCGAGTTGGTGGCGTTCCTGGACGCCGGCACACCACCGGTGTACGTGGGCTTCGGCAGCATGCGCTCCTCGGAGGACGCCGCCCGGGTGGCCATCGAGGCGATCCGCGCGCAGGGCCGCCGCGCACTCGTCGGGCGCGGCTGGTCCGACCTGGCCCTGATCGATGACCGGGACGACTGCTTCGCCGTCGGCGAGGCCAACCACCAGGCACTGTTCGGCCGGGTGGCCGCCGTCGTGCACCACGGCGGCGCGGGCACCACGACGACGGCCACCCGGGCCGGCGCGCCTCAGGTGGTGGTACCCCAGGCGGCGGACCAGCCATACTGGGCCGGCCGGGTGGCCGACCTGGGCATCGGCACGGCACACGACGGTCCGACTCCGACCA
>JAOPYL010000035.1 GCA_025964625.1 Actinoallomurus sp.
TCCAGGCCGCCCTGTCCCACCTCGACGACCTCACCGACGCCGCGGCCGCGCTGGTCCGGCTGTGGGACTTCACCGACCTGTAGCCGACGCCGGTTGACGACGCACAACAACCGCGCGGAATCGCGCGCCAGGCCGGCGCTCGTAATCGCGTGTACCTGGTGACACGAGTCTTACCGGCACCCCGAACTGCGAGGTTATTTCTTACACGGCGGAGAACGTCGATGAACTGGATGTGGGTCTGCACGCGGTACGGAGCGGGGCTTCGAGCAAGGCATGGATCGGGCGTTCCGTGACACACATTTCACGGGGCCCGTATCATGCCGGTTTCGAGCAGGGTCCCCGCGTGTTCGGAAATTCGCCATGGGAAGGGCGGGTCAGCCATGGCATGTTTCACCGAGCGCGGGCACCCGGCAGGAGCCGGATCAGATCGGCCGAGACGGCATCCGGCATTCACGCGACAGGACCCGACCGACCGGAGTGAGGGGCGGGTCGTGACCGAGAGGAGACCCCCGTGCGCACGGTGCTGGACGACGAAGTGGACGTCTCCTACAGCCAGATCTACGTGAAGAGCGAGGAGGCGCCCGACTTCGGCGGCATGGACGACACCTTCGGAGGGCAGAGCAACGGACTGTGCGGCGCAGCCTGGCCCGGCACGCTGTGGCTGGTCACCGGACTTAACTACAGCGGGGTCGGTTTCCGGGTCGAAGTGCACGACGAACGCCCGGAGTTGGACGACAGCTGGGAGGAGATCATCGAGGCGTCGTACCGTCCCCTCGGGCGCGTCTCGCTGGTGGAGTGGGGTGACGGGAAGTCCTGGGACCTGGGCCTGGCTGACGTGGACTACCGGGTCCGGTACTCGGCTTCCGGGATGGACCGGGCGAGCGACGTGCACACCCGGGACGACGACGAGCCCGTGATCGACCGCTACCTGCTGCAGTTCTGGCCCTGCCCGCCGGAGCCGGACCAGGTGGTCAAGCAGACCGGCGAGGTCGCCGCCAACAGGCGCAGAACGGTCAGAAAGCTGCCGCCCCCGAGCCTGCCTGACCCGGAGCAGGAAGCGCGGTGGAAGGCCGAGCTGGAGTGCTGGGAGCGGGAACGGATACACACCGAGGTCATTCCCGAGGCCGTCCACTGGGGCGGGACGCTGCCCAGCCCGGCGCTGCAACAGCTACGCGGCGACGCACGCGAGATGGCCATGGCAGAGCGGGGGCTGGCCGAGGTGCTCGCCACCGAGAGTCCGCAGAGGCAGCGGAAGATCGCCGGCTGGGTGGCGCGCCGCGCCTACCGGGAAATCGGGCTCGCCGAACTGGACTGGGTGGCACCTGCGTTGACCGCGGTGGAACAGGGCCGGCCGCTTCCGCCGCCGTTCCACCTGGCGGGACTGGCCTGGCATTGGCTCCAGTCCGATTCCCGGGTGCCGCAGAGCATCGCGACCATGGTGCAAGAGTGGATCGACCAGGACTCGCCCATGCTCAAGGCCGTGTCGACGCTCTTCGCCGCAGCCCAGCCTGACCCGTTCCAGGCGGCGTTGGCGGCCCTGCACATGGGCATCGAGGCATTCGGCGCGGAGCGCCGATTCCTGCTGGACGAGGTCAAGGAACAGCTGGGCGTCGACTGAGGAGTGAGGCGCGGACTCCGCGCAATCGCCCAGCCACCAAACGCGTTCGCCAAGCGGGGAGTTGGGGTGTCGGTAAGACTCGTGCAGCCAGGTACAAGCGTCTGAGTTGAACCAGGTCAGTGGTGGTGTTTCGCTCGGGTGTCGGTTAGTGGGTGCGGCGTGCTGGGGCGAGGATGCCGGTGATCTCGGCGACGGCTTCGCCGCCCGGGCGGGTGTAGCGCATCGCGGTGCGCGGGTTCTTGTGCCGGGTCTTGGCCATGATGAGCTGGAGCGGCACCTTGGCCTCGCCGAGGTGGGTGGCGGCGGAGTGGCGGAGCTGGTGGGGGTCGAGGCCGGTGTACTGCTCAAGGAGGACGCGGGCGCGGTCGTAGCCGAGCCGGGCCCGGCCGGTGTGCGGGCAGATGTGCTCGGGGCCTGGACGGCGGGCGGGGACGGGCCGGCGGTCGGACAGGAACAGCGGCCCGCGGGTGCGGACAGGCCCGTCGGGGTGGCCGACGGGCAGCCGGATCAGCCGGGGCAGGAGACGGGCGGTGCCGGAGTCCCAGTAGACCCACTCGGTGTCACACCGCCCTTGGACTTCAGGGGGGCGCGCCGGTTCTCCAGGTCCAGGTCCTCGATGTCGAGGGAGAGGATCTCGGAGGCGCGGGCGGCGGTCTCGTACAGCATCCGCCACAGGGTGCGCTCGCGCAGTGGGATGTCGCGACGCGACAGCAGCCGCTCGATCTTGCTCTTGCTGACGGCCTTGGTGTGGTCGACGTTCTCGCGGCGCCGTTCGGCGTCGGCCGGCACGGACGGCGCGGCCCACCGCTTCTTCGCCGCGCACCAGGACAGCCATGACGACACAGCGGCCCGGTTGCGGTTCCAGGTCGCGGGCGCGGATCCGCCCCACAGGCCGGTGAGAGCATCACCGATCTCGTCGTCGCTGACGTCAGCCAGGCGACGCGTCCCGCCGCCGGCAGCCGCGATGGTCCGGTCGATCGCTGAGGCGTAGGCGCGGTGGGTGTTGGGGTTGCCGACCCGGTGGGCCGACAGGAATTCATCGGCCGCGTCGGCGAGGGTGACGCCGTCGCCGCGCAGCGCGGTGACCTTCCGCCCGGCGGCCGCGGCCGTCACGCGCCCCTCGCAGGAGCGATGTACCGGATAACGTGCCCGAGTCGCGCGGGGCCCGCGGACACGGATCCGCAGGCCGGCCACCATCGTTCAGGATTCATCAGATGCGCGGCGTGGAGACCCCGGTCTTCAGGCCGGGGAGGAAACGCCGCTCCCTCCTTCGGAATGTCAGTCGTGGTCGTTAGCGTGTTCGTATGCGGTTTCGTCTTCAGCCCACACCCGCCCAGGAGCGGGTGTTGCTGGAGCACTGCGCGCATGCCCGTTTTGTGTGGAATCTGGCCGTGGAGCAGCATCAGCATTGGAAGCCGGGACGGGCGAGTGCGCCGGGCTATGGGGAGAGCAGTCCCGCCAGTTGACCGAAGCGCGGAAGGAGTTCGGGTGGTTGGCGGTGGGGTCGCAGACGGTGCAGCAGCAGGCGTTGCGGGATTTCGCCCAGGCCATG
>JAOPYL010000053.1 GCA_025964625.1 Actinoallomurus sp.
CGGCAGCTCGACCCTCGCCACCTACAGCAACGTCAACGCCGCCTCCGGCTACACCAACAAGACCTTCGACGTGTCCTCCTTCGCCGGCCAGACCGTGACGCTATCGTTCAGCGGCACCGAGGACTCCGCCCTGCAGACCAGCTTCGTGATCGACGACGTGGCGATCAACGCGTCCTGACCGTGATCCATCCGGGCCCCGGGCGAAAACGCCCGGGGCCCTTCTCTCACCAGGAGTGACAGATGAGAAGAACGATCGCGATGCTGGCCGCCGCGGCCGCCGCGATGGCGCCCCTGACCGCCGCGCACGCGACCGGCCACGCCTCGGCCGGCGTCTCCCGCACCACGGCCGCGGTCCCGGCCGCCGACACGACCCGCACTCCGGCCTCACCGTCGTACACGGTGACGCTGAGCTCCGACTCCAGCGGCGCCACCTGGACCGGGCACGAGTCCGTGAGCTTCACCAACGCCTCGGCCACTCCGCTGAGCGAGGTCTACCTGCGGCTGTGGGACAACTACCACGGCAGCTGCCCGTCCACACCGGTGACCGTGTCGAACGTGACCGGCGGCACGGCCGGCGCGCTCCAGGTCGGCTGCACCGCCCTGAAGGTCACGCTGCCCGCCCCGGTCGGCCAGGGGCAGAGCGGCTCCGTGGGGTTCGACGTGAAGATCATCGTGCCCAGCGGCGCGGACCGGTTCGGCCACGACGGGGCGTACAACTTCATCGGCAACGCGCTGCCGGTGCTGGCCGTCCGCGACGGCTCCGGCTGGCACCTCGACCCGTACACCAACAACGGCGAGTCCTTCTACACCGTCGCCGGTGACTTCAAGGTCACTCTGGACCACCCCACCTCGCTCCGCGTCCCGGCGACCGGCACCTCCACGGACACCCCGGGCACCTCCGGCCGCACCGTCACGGCGGCGACCGCCGCGAAAGTGCGCGACTTCGCGTGGGCGGCCGGTCCGTTCAGCACCATCTCCGGCACCTCGTCCGGCGGCGTGAAGGTGAACGTCTACTGGGTCAGCGGCATCTCCCAGAGCTCGGCCCAGTCGATGCTGAGCACGGCGAAGGGGGCACTGGACGCGCACGGGCAGCGGTTCGGCGCCTACCCCTACGGTGAGGCCGACGTCGTCCTGGACAACAACTTCTGGTTCGGCGGCATGGAGTACCCGGGCTTCGTGCTCGACCTGGTCAGCTCCACGGCGCTCGCGCATGAGCTGGCCCACCAGTGGTGGTACGGCATCGTCGGCGACGACGAGTACAACAACCCCTGGCTGGACGAGTCCTTCGCCGACTACTCCACCGACCTTTACCAGGGCATCACCGGCTCCGGCTGCTGGAGCAGGGTGTCCTGGGCGTCATCCGCGGAGAAGATCACCAATTCGATGGCCTACTGGGACGCGCATTCCAGCCGCTATGGGACGGTCGTCTACACCTACGGCAAGTGCGCGCTGCACGACCTGCGCCGGGTGCTGGGCGACTCTGCCATGACGACCCTGCTCCACGACTACGCGCAGAGCCACTGGTACGGCGTCTCGACGACGGCCGAGTTCAAGGCGGCGGCGCAGGCCGCCACCTCGACCGACCTGACGTCGTTCTGGGCGCAGCATCGCATCGAGGGCTGAGTCAGGCGGACGGTTCCCGGCCGGCGGGCCGGGAACCGTCCGCGTCGCCCGTGGACACCGGGATGATCGTCTGACGTCCGGGGATGGCGAGCACCAGGCCCACGACGAGCAGGACGATGCCGAGGCCGGCGCCGCCCAGCGGCACGTAGTCCCGGACCAGCGCGATCTTCAGCGCCTCATGGTCCGACAGCGTGACGAGCGATCTCTGGCTGGCGTCGGTCATCTTCAGGTCGAGGTCGGCGATCACGAGCCGGTCGGTGCCGTCGCTGGTGCGCAGCGTCTGCTTGACCTTCTGCTCCTGGCTGACCGGTGCTCCGGTGCGCGGATCGACCCATGCCGTGACGGTCGCCTGGTAGACGCGGTCCACCGCCACCGCGTTGTTCTTCTTGTCATAGCCCGGTATCCGGGCCAGCTCCGTCTTGTTCACTCCGAACAGCGACGCGGGCACACCCGGCTTGACCGACTCCGTCACCGTCGGCGGGACCTGCTGGACGAAGCGGTAGGCATTGATCCCATGGATCTTCTCCTCGCCCTCGTAGGTCATGGGCCAGGCGCGCTTCGTCGTGACGTCGAAGTACTGGTAGGTCTGCTTCTTCACGCCGATCGGCCAGAACAGCCCGACGCCCGACTGCCGTACGCCCGAGTCGTCGCCGACCGACGCCCCGCGAGCGTTGCGGAGCTCGGCGGTCCGGCGGTCGAAGACCGCGCGCTGCGCCTGGACCTCGATCTTCGCCTTGGCGGCCGGGTCCTCGATCGAGGTGAAGGAGTCCCAGACCGCGATCTTGCCGTCGCCGGCGCCGACGTCCCCGCGGGTGGTGTTGGTGGCCGTCACCGTGGTGCCCTTGTGGATCGTCCACTCGGCGGTGTCCAGGTACGTCGCGTCGTCCGCCCGCAGAGTCGTCTGCTGGTAGACGTTCAGCGGCGCGGCGATGAGCTGCCGCCCCACGTAGAAGCGGACCAGTGGAGCGAGTGCGAGGAAGAACACCCCGACGCCGACCACTACCAAACCCACGTTGCGCCGCACGGCTACCTCCCGGGTGATTGATCGGGATTCTAGGGGAATGCGGCATTTGTGTACCGTTGAGGTGATCTCTGTGATGACGACGTTACCTGCGCGTAACTTCAGGTCCCCGGCCCCGGAGGTACACCGTGATCCCCGATGCGCACCGTGCGACGATCGCACGCTCCGTGCGCCTGCTGCGCGCCTTCCGTGACGAGCAGTCCGACCCGGAGGGCTTCTACGGCCTGGTCGCCCGGGACACCGTCGCGCACCTCGGCCGGTACACCGCGCTGCGCGGGCGGACCGTCGCCGACGTGGGAAGCGGCCCCGGCTTCTTCACCCGCGCCCTGCGCGAGGCGGGCGCCCGGTGCGTCGGCGTCGAGTGCGACGCCGGCGAGATGACCATGCAGGGGCCGCCACCGCCCGGCAGTGTGCTCGGCAGCGCCCTCGGCCTGCCTTTCGCCTCCGGCTCCGTGGACGTCTGCTTCTCCTCCAACGTGCTGGAGCACGTCGCCGACCCGTGGCGGATGGCCGGCGAGATGGTCCGGACGACCCGCCCCGGCGGCCTGGTCTACCTCGCCTTCACCAACTGGCTGTCGCCGTGGGGCGGCCACGAGACCTCGCCCTGGCACTACCTCGGCGGCGACCGCGCGGCCCGCCGGTACGAACAGCGCCACGGCCGGCCTCCGAAGAACCGGTACGGGCAGAGCCTGTACGCCGTCTCCGTCGGAGCGGCCCTCACGTGGGCGCGTGACCGGGAGGACGTCACGGTCGTGGACGCGGTGCCCCGCTACCACCCCTGGTGGGCCGCGCCGGTCGTCCGCGTCCCCGGGGCGCGCGAGATCCTGACGTGGAACCTCGTCCTGGTGCTCAGGAAGGAACCCGCGTCACCGCCCGGCCCTGGTGGCGACACCCCCGGGCGGTAACCTTTCCCGATCAGCGACCAGCCGACGACGATCACCGGAACCGCCGGGCGCCCGCCGGACCCGCAGACGAGCCTGCCCACGATCTCCGGGCACCACGACGCGCTGGACGGCGTACGTGCGGTCGCGGCCTTCGCGGTCCTGGTGTTCCATGTTGCCGCCGACACGGGCCACACGTTCAAGGCCGGCGCGCTCCCGTGGCTGCTCTCCGGCGGCGCGATCGGGGTACCCATCTTCTTCACCCTGTCCGGCCTCCTGCTCTACCGGCCGTGGGTCGCGCTCCTGCTCGACGGCCGCCGCACCGTCCGCGCCCGCGCGTACCTGTGGCGGCGGGCGCTGCGCATCCTGCCCGCGTACTGGACGGTCACCGTCTACGTGATGCTCGTCGTCCTGACCGCGCACGCGGACGACTCGTGGACCTGGCTGAAGCTGCTGACCCTGACCTACACCTACGACCCGCATCCATGGTGGATGGCCTACCTCGGGCCGCCGGGGTTCGGGCAGATGTGGAGCCTCACCGTCGAGGTCGCCTGGTACGCGACGCTCCCGCTGACCGCCGCCGTACTGGGCCGGTACGCGCGCCGGGGCGAGCCGCACGGTCCCGACGTCGCCCGGCGGGCCCGCCGCCTGCTGGCCGGAATCGCCGTGTACGGGGCGCTCTCCTTCGTCTTCACGATCTTCGTCTTCACCCCCCGCTTCGTGCCGCAGCTCGACGTGTGGCTGCCCCGCTACTTCGGCTGGTTCGCGATCGGCATGGCGCTCTCGGTCGTCTCGGTCTGGGCCCGCACCGGGTCGGCGACCGCGATCCGCTTCTGCCGGACCGCCGCGGAGTCGTGGGGCACGTGCTGGGCGACCGCCGGGGTGCTCTACTGCATCGCGGCGTCGCCGCTCACCGGCCCGTCCGACCTCGGCACCCTCGACACCACGTGGACGTCGGAGTTCAGGATCCTGCTGTACGGCCTGGTCGCCGCCTTCTTCGTCGCCCCGGTCGCCCTCAGCCCCGCCGACGCCCCGGCCATGAGATCCATCCTCGGCAACCGCGCCATGCGGTTCCTCGGGCGCATCTCCTACGGCGTCTTCCTCTGGCAGGTCGCGGTCTCGATCGGCTGGTTCGACCTGACCGGCCACGTCGCCTTCACCGGCAGCTTCCTCGCCGAGTTCCCGGTGATCGCCGCGCTGACGATCCTGGTCGCGACCGTCTCGTACCACGTCATCGAGCGGCCCGCGCTCCGCCTCGGCGCCCGGTGAAGGCCTCCCGCCTGTCCCCGACCGTCGCTCTGTCACCGGGCACGTGAGCCCATCAGTCAGGCTCAGTCAGTCGGCTCACGCGCGCGTCCCGGATCCGGCGCACCGCGCAGCGCCACCGCCAGGCGGGCGACGACGACCAGGCAGAGAAACTGCGGGAGGGTCTCGGCCAGGAAGGCACTGCCCGCGCTCTGCGCCGACTGCAACCGCAGGCCCACCGCCAGTGACGCGGTCGCGGCCAGCAGGACCGCCGCCGGCGGCCATGGCGACAGCAGTCGCGTACGCAGGCGGAGCGGGGTCCAGGCGAACGC
>JAOPYL010000070.1 GCA_025964625.1 Actinoallomurus sp.
CGGTAGCCGTCCACCAGCTGGTAGCCACCGGCCGGCCCGCGATCGGCGTAGACGGGTACGCCTGCCGCCGACAGCGACTCGACGTCCCGGTAGATCGTGCGCGGCGAGACCTCGAGCTCGTCCGCCAGCTCCTGGGCGGTCATCCGCCCACGTAACTGCAGGAGCAGCAGAAGGGACACCAGACGGCTCGCGCGCATGCGAACAGTCTGCCGCGCGACCTCAGATGACGATGACCGTCTTGCCACGCGCCTTGCCGGCGCGGCTGCGGGCCAGGGCATCCGGCGCCTGGGAAAGCGTCACCGTGTCGCCGATGACCACCCGTACGTGGCCGGCGTCGATCTCACGGGCAAGCCGTTCGAGGAGGCCGGCTCCCGCGGCGCTGCTGAAGTTGGTCGCGTCAACGCCGGGCAGGCCACCCTCCGGAACCGCGAAGACGGGGCTGAGGATCGTGCCGCCGGGCCGGACCACGGGCAGCAGACCGTGCAGCCCTTCGGAGTCGCTGACCAGGTCGATCAGTGCGTCCACGGGCGACTCGACCTGGTCGGCGACGGGACCGGCGGTGTGGTCCACGATCTCGGTGGCGCCCAGGGCCCGCATCAGGTCCGCCTTACCCCCGGTCGCGGTCGCGACCACCGTGATGCCACGCGCGGCGGCGAGCTGCGTGGTGAAGGTGCCGACACCTCCGGTCGCTCCGACGATCAGCAGCCGGTCGACGTCGCCGATCCGGTCGAGGAGGTTCAGCGCGGTCATCCCGGCGGTGGGTACCGCCGCCGCCTCGCTCAGCGCGATGGTCCTGGGCGCGGGCGCGATCGCGTCCTCCGACGCGACGGCCATCTCGGCGTACGACCCACGCCCCTGCCGTGCCTTGCTGAACTGGCCGAACACGGGGTCGCCCCGCTGGAAGCCGGTGACGTCCGCGCCGATCCGCTCGATGGTGCCCGCGCCGTCGGTCCCGATGGTGAGCGGGAACGCCACATCATTGATCGCGCCGTCGATGACCTTCCAGTCGAACGGGTTCAGCCCGGCCGCGCTCAGCCGGACCAGGACCTCGCCCCGGCCTGGTTCGGGCACCGGCCGGTCGGTCACTTCTGGCGTGGCGCCGAAGCCCGACACGGTGACAGCACGCATTCCCCCCCCGAAACGTCAACGCTGACGATCCATACCCTCTGCCACCAAGGCTCATTCGTCGGCATTCGGACATGATCGTACTTTTCGCGCCCGCTACCCTGCAGGTCGTGTCCCCGGAAGATTCTTGGCAGGTTGAAGCGGTGCATAGAACAGGCAGTGGGGTATCCATGGCGGGTGTGCAGGTTCCCCGATCCGTGGTCGTCCTCGCGCTGCTTCCGGCGCTGGCAGGATGCAGTGACACGTCACGGGGCGGCGGCGGCGTGGCCCGGCCGCCCAGCAGCCGATCCTCGCCCTCCGCCGATCCGCTGGCCACCTCGCCGCCTCCCCCGGGTGATCGGACCTCCGCGGCGATGCAGTCCTACCTGCGCGGTCTGGCCGCCACGAAAAGGTTCACCGGCTCCGCACTGGTGATCCGCCACGGGCAGGTCCTCGCGCGTTTCGCGGCCGGCGAGGCCGACGAGAAGAAGCACATCCCGAACCGGCCGGACACCATCTTCCGGCTCGCCTCGGTCAGCAAGCAGTTCACCGCGATGGTGGTGCTGAAGCTGCGCGACCGGGGCCTACTGCACCTCGACGACCCCGTCTGCCCGTATCTCGTGCCGAAGTACATCACCGCCTGCCCGAAGGCTTGGCGGCCCATCACGATTCGCGAGATCCTCACGCACACCTCCGGGATCCCCGACATCTCAGAGATGAGCGACTTCTTCCCGAAGCTCCCGAAGCCCACCACGACCAACGAGATCATCCAGCGATTCGTGAACAAGCCGCTGGACTTCAAGCCGGGCACGAGCTGGAAGTACAGCAACTCCGGCTACATCCTGGCCGGCGCGATCATCGAGACCGTCACCCACAAGCCGTACGGCACCGTGCTCCACGACGAGATCACCGGCCCGCTGAACCTCCAGCACACCGGCTACAGCAACGGCGACCCGCCGGCCGGGTACGCGAAGGGGTACCTCAAGCTCGGGTCCCCGGCACCGCCCATCAACGGCTCGGAGGCGAACGCCGCGGGCGGGGTGTACTCCAACGCCGATGACATGGGCCGCTGGGACCGGTCGTTCGGCGCGAACCTCGTCGCGCCGCCCGCCACCGTCAAGGAGGCGTTCACGCCGCAGGCCAAGTGCCCGTCCGCCGGGTGCCTCGACTCGCCGTCCAGCGGGTACGCCTTCGGCTGGCTCGTCGACCGGCTCAACGGCCATAGGTACATGTACCACCCCGGTCTTCTCCAGGGTTACCACGCGAGCAACGCCTACCTGCCCGACGACGACATCGCCGTCGTCGTGCTCAGCAACGTGCAGGACACCGACGTCAACGGCATCAACCGCCACCTCGCCACAATGGCCCTGAAGTCCTGATCCCCGGCGGTCACCGACGCTCCGGCGTCAGCATCCGCCACGTCACGCGGCGCCCCGGACCCCACGCGGAGACCGTGGAAGACGACGGAGAGCGCGCGGTCGCGCACGGCCCGGTCACCGCCGGTCGGCTCAGGACAGGGCCTCCCAGCGGGTCAACAGATCTCGTTCGCCGTCGGCGGTGAGGGTGCCGTGCAGGCGTACCCGGGCGAGGCCACCGTCCGGATAGATGTCGACCCGGGCGTGCGTCGTGGCCCGGCCGGGGTCGACGCGGAAGCGGTGCGCCGTGTCGGGCTGCAGCCGGGTGCGGGGAAGAATATCGAACCACGCGTCCTCGTCGTCCAGCGAGGCCGTACGGGCGTCGGCGCCACGGATCCGCGCCTCCCCCGGGGCGTTGAACCTGAGGTTGCTCGTGTCGAGCTCTGCCAGCCGTACGACGCCCGGACCGGCGAGCCGCATGGTGACCCAGTCGTTGCCCTCGTCGCGACGGCGGGCGGTCTCCCAGCCCTCGGCCTGGTGGCGGGCCGACCCCGGCATGATCACGTTGGCCGGCGACGAGTAGAACATGTCCGAGCATCCGGTGACGGTCGCGCCGTTCGCCAGCGCGGCCAGGTCGACGGTCAGGCCGGTGAGGAGCCGGGGGTCGGGCACCACGTCCCCGTGCACCCGCAGCCGGGCGACCCCGCCGTCGGGGAAGATGCTCAGCCGCACGTGAGTGAAGCGCCTACCGGCGGAGACCTCGAACTCGTGCGCCGTGTCGCCCTTCAGCGGGCTCCTGGGCACGATCTCGGTCCAGCCCGCCAGGTCGCCGGGCGGCGGATAGCCGTCGGCCGAGCACGCCTCGACCGAGGCGTACGGCGGGTAGTTGCCCTTGAACCAGGCCGTGTCCACGACCACCCCGCGGATCACGCCCGGCAGGCCGAGCCGGACGATCACCCAGTCGTGCCCCGGCGAGCGACGCCGGCGGGTCTCCCAGCCGTCGTACTCCTGGCCCTTGAGCCCGAACGTGTGCGCCTGGAAGGCCGGCGCCCACGGGTTGATGAGGTTCTCCTTCTCCGCGAAGGACTCGTCGGAGGCCGCGGCGACCGAGCCGCCGAGCGTGCGCAGGGCCAGGTCGGGAAGCAGAGTGAAACTCAACGGGCCCTCCTCAGCAGGCGTCCGCGCGGGCCGGAGCCGATCGTCGCGCCGCGCAGCCAGACGGTCTGCACGACCCCGGTCAGCTCCCGCCCGGCGTACGGCGTGACCGGGTGCCGCTGGCGCAGCGTGCCCGGGTCGACGACGAACGTCCGGTCGGGGGCGAACGCCACCAGGTCGGCGTCGCGGCCGGCCTCGATGCGGCCCTTGGCCGTGAGGCCGGCGAGGGCCGCCGGGCCAGACGCCATCCAGCGGGCGACGTCGGCCAGGCCGTGGCCGCGCGAGCGCGCCGCGCTCCAGATCACGGGCAGGCCGAGCTGCAGCGAGGAGATGCCGCCCCAGGCCGTGTCGAAGCCGCCCTTCTTCAGCTCGGGCGTGCACGGCGAATGGTCGGAGACCACGCAGCCGATCACCCCGGCGGCCAGCCCCTGCCACAGCCGCTCGCGGTTCCCGGCCTCCCGTATGGGCGGGCAGCACTTGAACTCGGTGGCGCCGTCCGGCACCTCCTCGGCCGTCAGGGTCAGGTAGTGCGGGCAGGTCTCCGCGCTGATCCCGACCCCGCGCCCGCGCCACTCGGCGAGCAACGGGAGCGACCCGGCGTCGGACAGGTGCACGATGTGCGCCCGGCAGCCGGTCTCCGCGCTGAGCCGGGCCACCCGGTCGATCGCCGCGTGCTCCGAGTCGCGCGGCCGGGACGCGAGGAACTCCGGGTATCCCGGCCCGCCGGGCTCGGACAGGCGTCCCGGATCCTCGGCGTGCACGATCAGCAGCCCGCCGAACGAGGCGATCTCACTCATGGCGGCCCGCATCCCCGGCTCGTCGAGGGCCGGGAACTCCTCGACGCCCGACGGCGAGGTGAAGCACTTGAAGCCGTGCACGCCGGCGTCGTGCAGCGGGCGCAGCGCGGCCAGGTTGCCGGGGATCGCGCCGCCCCAGAACCCGACGTCGACCGAGCACCGTCCCTCGGCGGCGGCCCGCTTGGCGGCCAGGGCCTCCGGGCCGACGGTCGGCGGCAGGGAGTTCAGCGGCATGTCCACGATGGTGGTCACCCCGCCGGCGGCCGCCGCGCCGGTCGCGGTGGCGAATCCCTCCCACTCGGTGCGCCCCGGCTCGTTGACGTGTACGTGGCTGTCGACCAGCCCGGGCAGCAGCGCGACGTCACCGAGGTCGGTGTCGGCCACGGCCGGCAGGGGGGCGCCGTGCTCCTCGACCGCCACGATCCTGCCGTCACGTACCGCCACGGCCGCGGGGCGCTCCCCCTCCGGCAGGACGGTGCGCCGGGAGCGGACGACGAGGTCGTACGGGGCGGTCACCGCGGCACCTCGGTGCCGTCGTCACGCGTGCTGGGGACCGGGTCCTCCAACCACGCCCGCCCGATCTCCTCGGCCAGGCGTTCCAGCAGCGGGCCCGCCTGGTCCATGCACCGGGCCGGGTCGGGCTCCAGGTCGGTGAGGGCGTACGCGCCCGCGAACCCGGCCTGCCGCAGTTCCTCGCCGGT
The DNA here is from genome assembly GCA_025964625.1 of Actinoallomurus sp. Lineage (GTDB taxonomy): Bacteria > Actinomycetota > Actinomycetes > Streptosporangiales > Streptosporangiaceae > Actinoallomurus. The sequence goes on from JAOPYL010000070.1 coordinate 5,113, forward strand.
GAGCCCGCTGCGCCCGGACACGGCGACCACCGGCACCCCCTTCCGCGCGGCGGCCCGCGCCACGCCGGCGGGCGCCTTCCCCCGCAGCGTCTGCCGGTCCAGCGACCCCTCCCCGGTAATCACGAGACGGGCGCCCTCGAGGTGCTCGGTGAAGCCCAGCAGGTCGAGCAGGTACGTGATGCCGGGCTCGATCCTGGCCGACAGGAACGCCATCGCGCCGAACCCGGTGCCGCCGGCCGCTCCGGCGCCCGGCCGGTCCGCCGCCTCCACGCCGAGGTCGCGGCGGACGACCGCGTCGAGCCGCGCCAGGCCCTCCTCCAGCACGCGCACGTCGTCCGGGCCGGCGCCCTTCTGCGGCCCGTAGACCCGCGCCGCGCCGTCCTCGCCGAGCAGCGGGCTGTCCACGTCGCTCGCCACCACGACGGTGACGTCCCGCAGCCGGTCGGCCAGGCCGGCGGCGTCGATGGCGTCCAGCTCACGCAGGGCGGCACCCCCTGACGGCAGCTCCCGCCCGTCCGGGCCGAGGAGACGCGCGCCGAGAGCGGCCGCCATGCCCGCCCCTCCGTCGGTGCAGGCACTGCCGCCCAGGCCGAGCACGATCCGGCGGGCCCCGGCACGTACGGCGGCGCCGATCAGCTCACCGGTGCCCGTGCTGGAGGCGGTCAGCGGCTCGAGCCGTCCGCCGGGCAGGTGCCGCAGCCCGGACGCCTCGGCCAGCTCGATCACGGCGACCTCGCCGCGGACCGCGTACGAGGCCGTGACACGCTCGCCGGTCGGGCCGGAGACCACCGCCCGCACCCGGTCGAACCCGGCGGCCACCGCCGCGTCCACGGTGCCGTCGCCGCCGTCGGCGACCGGCAACGGCATCAGCCGCGCGTCCGGGTGTACCCGGCGCAGCCCGGCGGCGACGTGCGCCGCCGCCTCCGGCGCGGTCAGCGACCCCTTGAACTTGTCGGGCGCGATGACGACGTGCCCATCACGCAGGGCGGTCACGCCGTGCCGCCCATGAGCCGGCGGTGGGCGGCGGCTCCGGCCCGGCCCGCGGCGTCCTGGGAGACGGTGCGCAGCTCGTCGCGCTCCACGAGGGTACGGCCGCCGACGAGCAGCCGCTCCAGCGGCGGGACGGGGCCGAACACCAGCGCGCAGACCGGGTCGTCCACGGCCGCGCGCAGGCCGTCGACGCGCCACAGGGCGATGTCGGCGAGTTTGCCGGGCTCGAGGGTGCCGATCTCCTCCTGCCGGCCGAGGCATCTCGCCCCGCCGAGCGTGCCGATCTCCAGGGCCTGCCGGGCGGTCAGCGCCTTCGGGCCGCGTACCGCGCGCTGGAAGAGCATGGCCTGGCGTAGCTCGCCGGCGAGGGAGGTCAGCTCGCTGGACGCGGCGCCGTCCACGCCGAGGCCGACCGGGGCACCGGCCCGCAGCAGGTCACTCACCCGGGCGATGCCGGCACCGAGCCGCGCGTTCGAGCTGGGGCAGTGCGCGATGCCGGTCCCGGTCACGGCGAACCTCGCGAGGTCGGCGTCGTGCAGGTGGACGCAGTGCGCGAACCACACGTCCTCGCCGAGCCAGCCGAGCTTCTCCATGTACTCGCCCGGCGTACAGCCCAGCTGCTCCCGGCAGTGCTCCTCCTCGTCGAGGGTCTCGGCCAGATGGGTGTGCAGGCGTACGCCCTTACGCCGCGCCAGCACGGCGGCCGCGGTCATCAGCTCCTCGCTGACCGAGAACGGCGAGCAGGGCGCGACGGCCACGCGCAGCATCGAGGAGAAGGACGGATCGTGGTAGGCGTCGATGGCCTCCTCCGTCGCCGTCAGGATCTCGTCGCGGTCCTCGACCACCTCGTCAGGCGGCAGGCCGCCCTGGGAGCGGCCCCGGTCCATCGACCCGCGGCAGGGGTGGAACCGGATGCCCAGCTCGCGCGCGGCCAGGATCTCGGCCTCGAGCAGGTCGCCCCGGCCCTTCGGGAAGACATAGTGGTGGTCGGTGCTCGTCGTGCAGCCGCCGAGTGCCAGCCAGCCGAGCCCGGCGGTCGCCGCGCCGTGGACGACCTCGGCGTCCATCGCCGCCCATGTCTCGTACAGGCCGGTCAGCCACTCGAACAGCGTGGCGTCCTGGAACAGCCCCTGTGTCGCCCACTGATACAGATGGTGGTGCGTGTTGACCAGACCGGGTGTCGCGAGGCAGCCGGTGCCGTCGATCCGCCGCACGGAGCCGGTGGCGCCGGCGGACGTCGGGGCGGGACCGGGGCCGACCGCAGTGATCCTGTCGCCTTCGATGACGAGGTGCCCGCCGGCGATCTCCGCGCCACGCACCGGCGCGATGTGGGCGTTCTCGATGACGATCCGGCCGGCCGTTCGCGAAGCCGAATCGGCCGGCCGTTCGCTCGCACGCCCGCTCATGGGGCCGCCGCCCTACGGGCCGCCGCGAGGCGTACCGCCTCGAGGATCTTCTCGTAGCCGGTGCAGCGGCAGAGGTTGCCGGCGAGGGCCTCGCGGATCTCCGCGTCGGAGGGCTCCGGCCGTCGTTCGATCAGGTCGTGGGCCTGGACCAGCAAGCCCGGCGTGCAGAACCCGCACTGCACGGCGCCGGCCTCGACGAACGCCTCCTGGATCGGGTCCAGCCGGTCACCGTCGGCCAGGCCTTCGACCGTGCGGACCTCCCGGCCGTCGGCCTGACCGGCGGCGACGAGACAGGCACAGACCGGCGTGCCGTCGAGGTACACCGTGCACGAGCCGCATTCGCCCTGTTCGCAGGCGTTCTTCGAGCCCGGCAGTCCCATCCGCTCGCGCAGGACGTACAGCAGGCTCTCGCCCTCCCAGACCTCGTCGACGGTCTGCTCCGCACCGTTGACGATGAAGCTCACACGCATCAGGCGACGCCCCTTCCCGGCTTCCCGGCCCGATAGTCGTTCCACGCCCACGCCAGGGTGCGGCGCGCCATGACCGCGAGGGCATGCCTGCGGTAGCCGGCGGTGCCGCGCACGTCGTCGATGGGCGCGGCGGCCTTCCTCACCAGCTCGCCGAACTCCCGCGCCACGGCCTCGTCCAGGGGTCCGTCCCAGTCGAGCTCCCGGCGCAGGAACTCCTCGGCGGCGGACGCCCGGCGGGGCGTCGGGGCGGCGGAGCCGATGCCCGTGCCGACCCGGCGCTCCTCCGGATGCAGCGCGACCGCGAACGAGCAGACCGCGATCACCATCGCGTTCCGTGTACCGATCTTGGAGAAGTACTGCGGACCGGTGGCGGGAGCCATCCAGAACGCGCGGATCAGCTCGCCCGGCTCCAGCCGGTTGCGCTTGACCCCGACGTAGAAGTCGGTGGCCGGGATCATGCGGATGCCGCGCACGGACTCGACCTCGATCACGGCGTCCCCGGCGAGCAGGGGCGGGTGGCTGTCGCCCGCCGGCGAGGCGGCGCCGAGGTTGCCGCCCACGGAGCCGCGGTTGCGGATCTGCGGCGAGCCGACGGTACGAGCGGCCTGGGCGAGGCCGGGAAGCCGGTCGCCGAGATCCTCGATGACCCGCGTGTACGACACGCCGGCGCCGATCCGCAGCCGGCCGTCGGCGGTCTCCGACCCGGTCAGCTCGGTGATCCGGCCCAGGTCCAGCAGCACGGCCGGGCGGCGCATGTCGAAGTTCAGCTCCACCATGACGTCGGTGCCGCCCTGAATCGGCACGGCGTCCGGGTGCTCTGCCATGGCGGCCAGCGCCTCATCCCAGGTCGTGGGTCGCAGGAAGTCCATGTCAGCTCCAGGCCGGTCCGGGGTCGGGCGCTTCGTCCCGTACCACGCTGCCCTCGATCAGCCCGTACGGCCGGTCGGCGGCGTAGAACACCTCATTGTCGTTCTCGAGGCCGAACGGCTCGAGGTCGACGGCGAAGTGATGCTTGTTCGGCAGCGCCAGACGTACCTCGCAGACCTCGGCGCGGCCGGCCAGCAGCCGGTGGCCCATGGCGTACAGCGTCTGCTGCAAGGACAGGCTGTACGTCTCCGCGAACGCCTCCAGGAGGTGCCGTCTGGCCGCCGGATAGGACTCTTCCCAGTCCGAGTCGGTGGATGTGTGCCGCCACTGGGCGGTCACCGCGGTGGCGAGGATCCGGTCGCGGGTCTCCTCGATCGTCGTGTACTCGTCGTTGAGGTAGCCCCGGAACTCCGAGTCCGTGGAGTTGAGCACGACCAGGTCCTTCAGCCCGGAGACGACGTGCGCGGCCGTGTCCTGTCGTCCGGACCCGCCAGGACCGGCGCCGTAGTGCACGACGGCGGTGCGCGTCTCGCCGCCGCCGCGGACGAACGAGTGCTGCCGCTTGGCGGGCTCGCCATCGCCGTCCGTGGCGGGAATGCGGTCCCAGGTGTGCTCCTCGATCGCCACGCGGGCATGGTGGATCGTCGGCTGGGAGTCCACGAAGTGCCGGGCGAGCCGCAGCCCGAACTCCTCGGGCGAGTCGATGCCGTACTCCTTGGCGAAGGCGAAGACCGTGTTCTTCTGCGTGTCGGTCGTCAGCACGGCGGCGTTGTCGCCGGTCAGGTGCACCGCCTCCATGTCGCCGGAGAGCGCCACGCCGACGGTGAGGTCCCGGAGGTGGTGGATCCCGCCGTCCTTGGTGACGCGGACGACGTGAGTCTCCGCCTTGCCGTAACGGTTGGGGCCGAGCCGGAATCGGGACATGGCTAGCTCCCCCGATACGTGGAGTAGGCGAACGGGCTGAGCAGCAACGGCACGTGGTAGTGCTCACCGGGATCGGTGACGTTGAAGGCCACGGTCACCTCGGGGTAGAAGCCGGAGTGGCCGGTGGTGTCGAAGACGAGCCGGTAGGTCCCCTCGTCCGGTGGCGGCAGGTCGCGCACCCGCCCGTCCTCGTCGGTACGCCCTTCGGCGACGGGCGCCCAGCCGTCGCCGTCACGGCGGTCCAGGCGGACCGGCACGCCGCGCGCGGGGCGTCCCTTCGCCGCGTCCAGCACATGCGTCGACAGACTCATGTCAAGAGCTTCCTCAGCCTCAGGTCGGTGATCTTGATGAGCTCACCGTGGACCACGGCGCGTTCGCTGCCGGGATCGTTCGCGAGCCGTGCACGCAGCTCGGCCAGCATCTCCCCCGCGCCGCGCCCGCTCGCGCAGATCAGGAAGACGTGACCGAACCGCTCTTCATACGCGGCGTTGCCCTCCGCCAGGGCCGCCCGGTCCGCGTCGCCGACGCCGGACTGCTCGCCACGCGACCAGGTGGATTCGCGGTCATCGCCGGCGGGGCGGTCACCGATCCGCGGATGGGCGCTCAGCGCCTCCTCGACGTCCGGCCAGTCCAGCGCGCGGATCGCGGCGTCGGCCGCGGCGAACAGGTCGGCCGCTGAGCCGTACGGCCGGCGAGCCGCCACGGCCGCCGCCCAGCGCCGCGACGCGCAGCAGGTGAGCAGCTCCGCCTCGGCCTCTGCTCGCGACAGCGCGTTGAACCGCACCCGCACCCTCCTCGCCCGTCCCGCCAGTACACACATGTCCGTGTCGAGGGGTCCAGCGGCAAGAACTCCGAAGTGGACCATGTCATACCGGCAACATTTCGCGTGTTGCCGCGACCATGCCCCGCCGCCGGCGCTCGAACCGCCCGCGGCGGCCACTGGCGCGAGCGCGTCCCCCTCCCGGTGTGCGTGAAGGCGGGATGTGGCCGTTCCAGGCCGGATGACCCACGGGATCTTGCCGCCGCCCGTACCGCGCCTTATGGTGCAGCGACCGGCCAGCCGGGTAGGGCGTACGCGCGCCGCACCCACATCCCACCCGGCGGACCGCCCCCGTACCGCACAGGGCCCATGGCGGCCCATCCCAAGGAGTCCTCCATGCGCCTTCGCCGGTTCATGTCGCTGACGGCGGGAGCCGCCATCGCGCTCTCCCTCGGCACCGCCGTGCCGTCGGGAGCCGCTTCGGTCCCCGACGACCGGCCACTGCCGCCGTACACGATCAGCAACCCGCCGCTGCCGCCGTTGACGGCCGGCGGCGAGCCCACGACCGTGCGGCAGGGCGTCTTCCACCACGCCGCGTACGACATCGAGATCCCGCCGCACTGGAACGGCGAACTGGTGATGTGGGCACACGGTTACCGCGGCCTGGGCACCGTGCTGACCGTCGACCCGCCCGCCTTCGGCCTGCGGCAGAAGCTCATCGGCGAGGGCTATGCCTGGGCCGCCTCCTCCTACGCCGACAACGGGTACGACGTCCGCGCCGGCGTCGTCGGCACACACGACCTGGCGGACCTGTTCTCCCGGCTGGAGCACCGGCCGAGGCGCACGTTCATCGCGGGTGTGTCGATGGGCGGCCAGGTCATCGGCCGGTCGCTGGAGCAGTACCCGTACCGGTACTCGGGCGCGCTGCCGATGTGCGGGGTGCTCGGCGACAACCGGTTGTTCGACTTCTTCCTCGACTACAACCTGGTCGCGCAGGACCTGGCCGGAGTGCGCGCCTACCCTCCGCCCGCCGACTACACGACCAACGCGGTCCCGCGCATCGAGCACGCACTCGGGCTCGACGGCCTGAAGCCCGGCGGGCCCGACACCACCAACACCCTCGGCAACCAGCTGCGCGCGATCACCGTCAACCGGTCGGGAGGTCCCCGGCCGGGCGCCGACGCGTCGTTCGCGGTGTGGAAGGACTTCCTGTTCGGGCTCGGCGCCGCGCCGACCGGCACGAGCCTGGCGGAGGACCCGGGACAGCTCGCCACCAACACCCAGACCGCATACACGCCGAACGCGCCGGTGGACGTGAACGCGACCGTACAGCGGGTTCCGGTCGCCGACCCGGCCGACCGGTACTCACCGCGACTGTCGCAGATCCCGCGGATCTTCGGACTGCCGACCGCCAAGACGGTCACGCTGCACGGCCTGGGCGACATGTTCGTGCCGTTCTCGATGGAGCAGATCTACGGCTCTGAGGTGGCCCGGCACCACCTGTCGGGACTCGTGGTGCAACGCGCCGTCCGCAGCGCCCAGCACTGTGAGTTCTCCCCCGGCGAGGCCGGGCAGGCCTGGGACGACCTGGCCCGCTGGGTGCATGGTGGCGCGCGCCCCGCCGGCGACCCTGTCACGGACCCGGCCGCGGTGGCGCGGCCGGACTTCGGCTGCCGCTTCACCGACCGCTCCGCGTACCCCTCGGGCACGCGCGGGCTCTTCCCGGCCTGCCCGGCCGGCCCCCGCGGGTGATCGTCCGTTGACCGCCGTCCGCTTGTAACACTTCGACGTCATCTCGCCTCTTGGATGTAGCGCTCGGAAGGCGCGCTGCGAGAAAATCCAGGAAAGGCGGGAATCACGATGAACGATCCGGTACGCGTAGCAATGACATTCAGCCTGATGGGACTGCCGTGGCTGCCGACATTGCGGTCATTTGGGCTGGCCGCCCAGCAGGCCTATTTCCGGCATCTCGTCGCTTTCATTCAGGCCGCCGGCCCGGGCACGCTTCTTACGGATGACCGAAAAGGAGCTAGAACGCCAATCATTTGTGCCGCGGATGAGAGCGGCGAGATCGTGGAGAAGACACAGCGATGACCGCGGTCCTGCGCGCGCTGCTCGCACTCGCCCTCGTCGTCTCCTGGTACGCCGTAGCGGGCGTTGTTCTGATGCTGTGCCTCGTGTTCGACGCGCTGATGCTCTGGGCCGAGGCGCAGCCCACCGCCGCGGTCTCGCCCATTCCACTCCTCGCCGTCGCCGGCAGCTTCGCGGTGATCGTGGCGGTCGTGCACGGCGTGCTGTCGGTCAGCAGATCCGCCGGCCTGCGCGCGGACTCGGTGACGGTGACCCGGGAAGACGCACCGGTGCTGTGGCAGACCATAGACGATCTCGCCCGGCGCGTCGGCGTCACGCCCCCGGTGGAACTCCGCCTGGTGGCGGACGCCAACGCGTCCGTCACCGAGCAGGTGCGGATGCTCGGGCTCCTCCCGGGTCGCAGGAGCATGCGCCTCGGGGTCCCCCTCCTGCTCGGCCTGAGCACCGCCGAACTTCGGGCCGCGCTGTGTCACGAGCTGGGCCACTACGGGAGAGGACACATCCGGTTCGGCGCGCTCACCTGGCGCGGCTCGGCCGCGCTGAGCGAGACGCGCGCGCACCTCCGGCGGTCCGCGGACAAGAGCCGGTTCGCCACCCCGTACAGAGCGCTGCTCCAGCTCTTCATCGCCGGCTACGCCAACGTCTACGACCGGCTGACGCTCGCCATGCGACGCCAGCAGGAGTTCGCGGCCGATGCCACCGCCGCACGCATTGTGGGCGCGGCGGCCACCGCATCGGCGCTGCGCACCGCTCATTCACTCGATGCCGCCTGGGCGGACTTCCGCGTCCACCTCCTCGACCCGTCCCTTCGCGCCGGGTTCAGGCCGGTCGACCCCTTCGGCGCGTTCGAGATGATGCTGGCCGACCCTGACTACCGTGACGCGCTCGCGGACCACCGTCGCAGCCTGCCCGACCGGCCGCGCTCGCCGTGGGCCTCCCATCCGGGCCTGGCCCAGCGCATCGCCGCCCTGCCCGGCGATGCCCAGATCCCCGCTCCGCCGGAGACGGTCCCGGCGACCGTGACGTTCGGAATCACCCGCGAGCTGTCGGCCGGCCTGACCGCCGGGGTGCTCGCCCCGCGCGGCGGCCGCGGCGCGCCGGACGTACTGCCCTGGGCGCGATGGCTCGAGGAGCTGGCCGAACGCCAGGCGGTGGCTCCGGTGCGGGCGCTGGCCACCGCCGTAAGCGTCTCGGGAGGCTCGCCCTCCCCTGCCACCGGCACACTGCTCAGCGCGACGCTGCAGGCACTCGACCTCGGGCGCGGCGCGGACCTGGCCGCCGGCCTGCCGGGCAGACGGCCGGGCGGCGGCGCCGAAGACGACGTCATCGAGGCCGTCACAATGCTGATCGGCCACCACCTCGCCACGGCCCGGCATGCGACGTGGCTCGTCGGCTGGACCGGTCACGCCCGTCTGATCTGCCAGAACACGACGGCGGAAGACATGCGCGAGCTCGTACGGGCCGCTGTGGAGGACCAGGCGGAGGTCTCCCGGCTGCGCCTGCACCTGGCCGAGCTCGGTATCGCCCCCGAGACGCCCATCACCTTCCCGGACACGGAGAAGGACGCCGCCACGGTCACCATCCGGTCCGCCCCACGAGTGAACTGGCATCGGGAGCTCCGCATCGGCGTGCGCGCCAACCGGGGCCTGCTGACCTTTCTGTTCGCCATCCTGGTAGTGGTGCTCGTGCTGCGCCTCGCCACACCGCACTGATCGTCCGGTGCCCCCGGAAACGGGCGTGACCGTCCGCACGTGCCCAGGTCTAGCGGTCATCGGCGATCTCACTGAGGATGGCCCGTGCCTCGTCGGCGTAGCGTCCGATCAGTCTGCGGAGCTCGGCGAGCTCCGCATCCCGGCGCGGGTGGCCGACGACGGGCGACTCGTCGAGCACCCGGCGGAGCTCGTTCAGCTCACGCGCGTAGTCGCTCACGCGTCCGTCCGGTTCGTCAGCTCCCGGGCGAGACGCTCGTGCCAGGTCCGGGCGCCCGCTACGACTCTCATAAAGACGGAGCGTATTCGATCCGTTACCGACAGTTCCTGAAAGCGTGAGAACAAAGGTCATGTTGCCCGATCCAGCCGTGTCAACGGGGTCCTCGCCCTCTCACATCCGGTCGAATGGTTCCGGATAGGCGCAGGCGCCGCGCAGCGAGGGCGCGTATCCCGATCTCCCGCCCCGCCGCGGGGCGCCGACGGCGGCCGGGGCGCCCGGCCGGTCAGTCGCCGGCGGAGCGCCGGGCGGTCTCGGCGGCCTCGAGCCGGTCGACGAGAGCCAGGCCCTCGCGTGCCCACTCGACCTCCACCCGCGCGCGTTCGACGAGGCCGCGGTAGACGTGCACCTTGTAGGCGACGATGGCGTCGTGCGTGTGCTCGGGTTCGATCGCCAGACGCCGGCGCAGCAGGTCTGTGTCATGTTTCTCCAACTGTGCCACGTGTATCTGCCACTTCAGCTGCTGCCGCTGGTGGTACGCGAGATGGCCCTCGAACTGCCGCCGCGCGTTCGCGAACGACCCGAACTCGTAGTAGGTCGCCTTCAGATGCGCGGCATCGCGCTCGGGGAGGGGCGGTGCCACCTCTTCCACCCAGCGCCGGAGCTCGGCCCGGCCCTCCTCGGTGATCGAGTAGGTCCGCTTCGTGGCCTGGCTGCCGCGCGGCGTCGACTCCGCTGAGACCAGACCGCTCGCCTCGAGCTTGCGCAGCTCCGGATAGATCTGCGAGTGCGGCGCATGCCACACGTAGGCGACGGAGACGTCGAACTGCTTGGCCAGGTCGTAGCCGGTCATCGGCCGGGCGGTCAACAGGGCGAGCAGCGCATGGCGAAGCGACACGAAAACTCAGTCTAGAAGACGTCCAGCGATTTATGTATCTTCATACGTATCTTACGTCATAGTCCGGCCTCCCCAGGGAGATCCAGATGAGTGATCGCACCGCCGGGATCGGGCCCCCCTCCACGCAGACCGATGTCCCCGTGGTCAACGGACGGGCCGCGGTCGCGACCCTCACCTACCTCGGCTTCACGCTGCAGCTGCTCCAGGTCGGCATCATCCCGCTGCTGCCGGCCATGGGACGGCAACTGCACGTCACCCCCGGCGCGGCGTCCTGGCTCGTCACCGCGGGGCTGCTGTCCGGGGCGATCGCGCTCGCCGTGCTCACCAAGCTGGCGGACCTGTACGGCAAGCGGCCGATGATCCTGCTGTCGCTGGTGCTCGTGCTCGCCGGCTGCGTGCTCGGCTCGGCGACGGGCAGCTTCCCGCTGCTCGTCGTGGCGCGAGTTCTCATGGGCGTCCAGTTGCCGATGCTCGCGCTGCCGGAGGCGATCGCCAACGACACGATGCCCGAGCGGCGCGCCCACCTCACGATTGGCGCCATCCACGCGGGCAACGGGGCCGGCGTGGGCGGCGGTCTCCTGCTCGGCGCGCTCGTCGGAGTGCATCCCGGCGCGTGGCATGTGTTCTTCTACACCGGCACGGTCGCGGCTCTCATCGGAATTCTCGCCACGCTCGCGTTCGTGCGCGACTCACCCTTCCGCGCCGAGGGCCGGCTGGACGTGACCGGGGCGGTGCTGCTCGCCGGCGCGCTCGTGTGCGTGCTCCTCGGGCTGAGCGAGGGACCGGTCTGGGGCTGGGCCTCGACGCCGGTCGTCGCGTTGCCGGCCGGCGGGATCGCCCTGTTCGGATGCTGGCTCCTGCAGGCGCGCCATACGCCACACCCGCTGATCCGGCTGTCCGCCGTGCTCGGCAAGGACGTGCGCACCCCCTACCTCGTCACCTTCCTCGTCGCCTTCGGGATCTACGGCTCGCTGTCCGCCGTCACGCGCTTCGCCCAGGCGATACCGCACGTCGCCGGCTATGGCTATGGCTTCAGCGCGCTCCGCACGGGCTGGTTCGCCCTCCCGCAGGCGCTCGGCGGCGTCGCCGGCGCGGTGGCGCTCCAGCGAATGGGCCGGTACCGCAACCGGGCGCTCGCCGCCGGAGCGGGCTCGGCACTGATCACACTGTCGTTCCTCGGCTACGCCACGCTCCACGACGTGCCCGTCCTGACGATGGCCAGCCTCGGCGTGTCCTCGATGGGCCTCGCCATCGGCCTGGCCGCCACCCAGCTCATGGTGCTGCGGGTGGTACCCGCATCGGAGTCCGGCATCGCGCTCGGCATCTCGGTGGTCATGTACGCCGTGGGCAACTCGTTCGGCAGCGACGTGGTCGGCATGCTGTTCTCCGGCATGCGTCTGCCGAACGGTATGCCGGAGCGGAACGCGTACCTGGCCGCGTTCTGGCTCTGCGGCGCCGCGGCGCTGCTCGCGCTCGTGATGTCCGTCTGGCGTGCGCGGTTCGGACCCGCCATAATCCCGCGCCTCTCCACCGCCGGCTCACTCCCGACCACGCCGAAGGAGCGCGGATGAACGTACGCATCCCCCTGACCCTCGCCTGCTGGGACTACGACCGGACCGAGCCGCTCCGGGACGGGCGGATCAGGCCCGACGGGATCGACCTGACGTACCTGGCGCTGCCGGTCGAGGAAACGTTCTTCCGGATGGCACGGTTCCAGGAGTTCGAGGCCGCGGAGATGTCGTTGTCCTCCTACGTGCTCACGCTGTTCCGTGACGCGCCCTTCGTGGCGCTCCCGGTCTTCCCGTCGAGGGCGTTCCGGCACAACGGCATTTACGTGCACACCGGCAGTGGCATCCAGCGGCCCGAGGATCTGACCGGGCGGATCGTCGGCGTCCCCGAATACCAGGTCACCGCGGCGGTGTGGATCCGCGGCACTCTCGCCGAGCATCATGGTGTGCCCGTCGAATCGGTCCGCTACCGCACCGGCGGGCTGCACGAGGTGGGCCGGGTCGAGAAACTCCGGTTCGACCCGCCCGCGAACGTGGAGGTCACGCCGATCCCCTCGGACCGGACGCTCGCCGAGATGCTCGTCAGCGGTGAGATCGACGCGCTGTACAGCCCCCGCACGCCGCAGGCGTACGCGCAGGGTCGTCCCGAGGTGCGCCGGCTGTTCGCCGACCCGGCCGCGGCGGAGGCGGACTACTTCACACGCACCGGCATCTTCCCGGTCATGCACGTCGTCGTCGTGCGCCGCGACGTCTACGAACAGCGGCCATGGGTCGCCCGGTCCTTGTACACGGCATTCGAACAGGCCCGGCTGGAGACCGTTCGCCGCATGGAGGAGACCGCCGCCTCCCGTTACATGCTTCCCTGGCTGTACGCGGAGGTCGAACGCACCCGCCGCCTCATGGGCGGCGACTTCTGGACGTATGGACTCGACGGCAACGAGACCGCCCTCCGCACCTTCCTGCGCTACTCCTGCGAACAGGGACTCGCGGGACGCCTCCTGGATCCCGCCGAGCTCTTCGTCCCCGAGACCCTCGAATCTCACGCCGTCTAGGGCAGGAACGGCCACCTGGTGAGGTGATCGGGAGCGTCGGGCACTCCCTGCCCTCTTGGCGGGACCGCCCACTCGGTCACGCGCTCACAACGCCTTGCGCAGCCACTGCTCCACGCCGGCGATGTGCACGATGGCCAGAGCGTGGGCGACGTCCGCCTGCCGGCCTGCAAGAGCGTCGAGGATCGCGTGATGCTCGTCCAGGGTCCGCTTCAGCGCTCCCTCCTGGGTGAGACCGCGCCAGACGCGCGCCCGGATGGTCGGACCGCACATGGTGTCGACCAGCGAGTAGAGGACCGAGTTGCCCGCGGCCTCGGCGATGCGGCGATGGAACTCCAGGTCGTTCTCGACCAGGTCCTCGACCGACGACTCGTCGGTGACCTTCGTGAGGTGGTCACGGAGCGCGCTCACCGTCTCGAGGCTGATCTGGTGTGCCGCCAGCGCCGTCGCCGCGGGTTCGAGGATCCTGCGGACCTCGAAGAACTCCAGCACGGTCGTGTCGTGGTGCAGGTCGACGATGAAGCTCAGTCCGTCGAGCAGCGCCTTGGGCTCCAGGCTCGTGACGTAGGTGCCGTCGCCCTGGCGGACGTCGAGGATCCTGACCAGCGACAACGCCCGGACGGCCTCGCGCAGCGAGTTCCGGGACAGCCCCAGCTGGGCCGCCAGATCCGCCTCTTTCGGAAGCCGGTCGCCCGGCCGCAGCTCGCCGGAAACGATCATGCCCTTGATCTTCTCGATCGCCTCATCCGTGATCGGCATGCCACGCCCCTCCCTGCCGGCTCCTCCGGTGAACGCCCCTGGACCGTTCCGCGTTTCCCAGGGTCCCACGTGGCCCACCCCGGCCATACCGAAGCCGCCTCTTGACGCGAACGTCCGGCCATGATGACATCTGCGTTTGGTTAGGAAGGTTTCCTAACCACGGACCGTACTCGGACATGCCGGCCGGGCGCGTGTCGGGGGCCGCGTGCCGGGTCCGGCGGAAGGGAACCGACCGTGCACAAATCCGCGCGAACCCTGTTCGCCGCCGCCACGCTCGCGCCGGCGGCGACCGAGGTCGCCCTCGCGACGCCGAGCCAGGCAGCCTCTCCCGGCCGCATGGATGGACCGGTTCGACCCGGCCTTGGCCCGCACGTTGCGGCCCGGCACCGCTACGGTGCCGCGCGCCGAACGCACCATGTTCCCGATCTTCAAGTCCTTCACACGGACCACATCGAAACGGTGTGGCAGGTCGCGTTCGACGAAATCCACGTCGGCTGGAGCTCGCCGACCGGCCACGGGAACGCCCGATGAGGCGCTCCCTGCGGGCCGCCGTCGCGGTGATCCTGGCGCTCACCGGCGCGACGGCGGTCCGGCCCGCCCAGGCGGAGACCGGCTGCGCGGCGTGGATGGACAGGCATCTCCCGGCCGCGACGCGCGCGGACCGGGTGCTCGCCCAGATGACCCTGGACGAGAAGACGGCCATGATGCACGCCATCTCGGACAGCACACATGACCGCGAGGTGCCCGCCATCCCGCACCTCTGCGTCCCGGCACTGCTGCTGAACAACGGACCGGCCGGCGTCGGCTCGGCCGGGATCACCCAGTACCAGACCACGGCACTGCCCGCCCCACTCGGACTCGCCGCCACCTTCGATCCCGGCATGGCACGGGCGTACGGCGCCGTCGAAGGGCGGGAGACCCGCGACACCGGGCGCAACCTGATGGAGGGCCCGGACATCAACATCGCCCGTACTCCGCTGAACGGGCGGACGTTCGAGGCGTACGGCGAGGACCCGTACCTCGCCGGTCAGATCGCCGTCGGCAACATCGACGGCATCCAGTCGCAGGGCGTCATCGCGAACGCCAAGCACTATCTCGCGAACAACCAGGAGACGAACCGGACCACCATCGACGAGCACATCGACGAGCGGACGCTGCACGAGATCTACCTGCCGGCGTTCCAGGAGTCCGCCAAGCGGTCCGGATCGATCATGTGCGCGAAGAACAAGGTCAACGGCGCCTACTCGTGTGAGCAGAAGGACCTGCTGCAGGGTGTGCTCAAGAACGACTGGCACTACGCGGGGTTCGTGGCGTCGGACTTCAACTCCTGCCACGACACGGTCCGCTGCGCCACCGGCGGGCTCGACCTGGAACTGCCCTCGGGCACGTACTACGGCGACAAGCTGAAGGCGGCCGTCCAGTCCGGGCAGGTCCCGATGGCCACGGTCGACGACCACGTGCACCGGATCCTCACGACGATGTTCCGGTTCGGGCTGTTCGACCGGCCGCAGACCACCACGCCGATCGACACGGGGCGCGACGGCCGTACCGCGCGGCAGGCCGCCGAGGCCGGAACGGTGCTGCTGAAGAACTCCGGCGGCGTGCTGCCACTGCGCAAGGACCGGTCGGTCGCCCTGATCGGGCCGGGCGCGGGCACCGCCGTCGCCACCGGCGGCGGCAGCTCCGGTGTGGCACCCCTGTACAAGGTCAGCCCCCTCGACGCGTTCCGGAAGAGAGGCGTCAAGGTCGACTACGCCGAGGGCATGCCGCCGGTGGACCTGGGACCGCAACCGGCGCTACCGTCGTACGCGGTCACCGCGGAGAGCGGCGAGCATGGCTGGACCGCCCGCTACTACGACAACACGACGTGGACCGGTGACCCGAAGCTGACCCGTATCGACCCGTGGGTCGACACGGATCCCAGCGGCGGGATTCCGGCGCCCGGCCTGCCGCCCAACGGCTGGTCGGTCCGGTGGACAGGCACGTTCACCGCGCCGGTCGACGGCGACTACACCTTCAACCTGACCAACCACGCGCACGCGACGCTGTACCTCGACGGCAGGAGCGTGCTCGACAACGGCGGCGGCTTCCCCGGTGTGACCAAGTCGGCCACTGTGCACCTGACGGCCGGGCAGCAGCACCCGATCCGGGTCGACTGGGCCAAGCCGGCCGGCCAGGCCATGATCGAGCTGTCGTGGGCTCCGCCGGCGAACACGCCGGACGTCCAGATCGCCGAGGCCGTCCAGGCGGCGAAGCGCGCCGACACGGCCGTGGTGTTCGTGGCCAACAAGGACAGCGAGGCGACGGACCGGCAGTCCCTCGCGCTGCCCGGCTACCAGGACCGGCTGATCGAGGCGGTCGCCGCCGCGAACCCGCGTACGGTCGTCGTGCTCGACACGGGCGGCCCGGTGCTCATGCCGTGGGCCGGCACGGTGTCCGGCCTGGTGCAGGCCTGGTATCCGGGTGAGGAGGACGGCAACGCCGCGGCCGACGTGCTCCTCGGCGACACCGATCCGTCCGGCAGGCTGCCGATCACCTTCCCGAAGAGCCTCGCCGACACGCCCGCGAACACACCGCAGCAGTATCCGGGGGTGAACGGCGTCGCGACGTACTCCGAGGGCCTGTACGTCGGCTACCGGCACTACGACGCGAAGAACATCGATCCGCTGTTCTCCTTCGGGCACGGGCTGTCCTACACCACGTTCTCCTATCGGCACCTGACGGTCGGGAGACACGGCGGCGACGTCACGGTCGGCGCGGACATCACCAACACCGGGCACCGGACCGGCACCGAGGTACCCCAGCTCTACGTCGGGGCGCCGGACGAGCCGCCCGCCCAGCTGAAGGGATTCACCAAGGTCCAGCTCAGGCCGGGCCAGACCCGGCGCGTGACGTTCACCCTGCCGGCGAGCGCCTTCGCCTCCTGGGATGTCGCGTCGCACGGGTGGAAGGTCACCGGTGGCACGTACCGCGTCATGCTCGGGGCCGGTTCGCGCGACATCCGCCTCCGGACGGACGTCCGGCTGCCCCCGTCCGCGCTGCCGTGAGCGCCTGGGGGTGAACCCTTCCCGCCGACCGGCCGGGCTCGTCGATCACTTGTGATGGCAACGGTCTTGGTGGACACTGATCCACCGATAAGCGCTCAATCCGAAGCAATACTCCGGAATCGCGCTTTCTCGGAAAGTGCACGTGGGGACCGAGCACGAACGAGGACCAGTTGCTGGGGGACGCAGGAGCCGGCCGGTCGGCGATGAGCCGCGACCAGATCGACCGCGCCCTGGAGCGCCTCAAGGGCGAACGGGAACGCATCACCACCGTCCTGTTCGAGCTTGAGGCGCACCAGGGCTACCAGCTGCTGAAGGGCACGCGGCTGGCCGGCGCCACCCAGCGGTGCTGGAACGAGCTGAACGGCCGCATGACCACACTGTGGAAGCTGTTCGACGCCCACGGACGGGTGCTCGGCGAGGCACAGGAGCTGCGGGCCCGCCACTCCCGGCCCGGCCAGGCCCAGCTCGCCGAGCTGACCCGGCTGCTGACCGGCACCTCCGTCGAGCTGGTCAGTCAGGAGATCCCCCTCGAGGAGAGGACTCTCCTCGGCCCCACCGGCGAATGGCTCTCGCTCGACGCGGTCGTGGCCCGCATGACCCCTCTCTATGAGGACGCGGCGGGGACGATCGCCGCCGTCGACGGCGTCTGGTCGGTGCTCCTGACCCGGTTGGGCGAGGCCGAGGACACGTCGCGGACCGTGGAGGCGCTCCTCGGCTCGCTCGGCATCCAGGACGCGGAGTTCGACCGGGTCGGCCGGCGGCTGGCCGAGGTGCGGGAGGCGGCGCGGACCGACCCGTTGTCGCTCGCATCCGGCGGCCAGGCCGACACGAGCCGCATCGACGAGGTCGGCGACGATCTCACGGCGCTGCGCCGCCGCCTGGAGGACGCCGCCCGGCTCCGCGACGAGCACGATGACCGGATGCGGGGCATCGAGGCGACGATCGGGCTGGTGAAGGCGGCGGAGGAAGAGGCGGTCCAGGCCCGGGACCTGGTCCTCTCCAAGATCGCCTCTCCCGCGCTCCCGGACCTCCCCGGGCTCGCCGCCCCCCTCCGAGACCGTCTCGCGGTCCTGGGCACGCTTCGCGGCGAGGGACGCTGGATCGACCTGGCGGCCCGGGCGGCCGGACTGGAGAGAGCCGCCGCCACCGCACTCGACCAGGCACGCACCACCACCGGCCTGATCACCGGCCTGCTGGAACGGCGCGACGAGCTGCGCGGACGGCTGGACGCCTACCACGCCAAGGCGGGGCGCCTCGGGCTCGCCGAGGACGCCGGGCTGGCCGAGCTCCACCAGCAGGCCCACGACCTGCTGTGGACGTCCCCGTGCGACCTGCGGGGGGCCACGGCCACACTGGCGAAATACCAGCGGGCGATCGGATCGCACGCGGAGGGGACGGGTAGATGAGTCAGTGCACCCAGCCGGGATGCACGGGAACGGTCGAGGACGGCTACTGCGTCGTATGCGGCATGGCCCCCGCCGCCGCCTCGGCCGGCACACCCAGCGCGGAGACGGGCAGCCCCACCATCGGGAGCACTCCGTCCGGCCGGAGCGGCCGCACCGGCTCCACGCGCTCCCGGCCGTCGGGTCGCGGCATGCTCGGCATCGGCCTGGTCGAAGTGCCGCGTGTCCCCTACCGGGACCCCGCCTCGGCCGTACGGCAGAACCCCGAGGTGGCCGAGAACAGGCGGTTCTGCGGAGGCTGCGGCGCGCCGGTCGGGCGCGCCCGCGGTGAGCGGCCGGCCCGTACCGAGGGCTTCTGCCCCAACTGCGGCGCCGGGTTCTCCTTCACTCCGAAGCTGCGGCCGGGTGATCTGGTCGGCGGCCAGTACGAGGTGCTGGGCTGCCTGGCCCACGGCGGCCTCGGGTGGATCTATCTCGCGCGCGACCACAACGTCAGCGGCCGGTGGGTGGTGCTGAAGGGCCTGCTCGACACCGGCGACGCCGACGCCCTGGCGGCCGCGGCCGCCGAACGCGCGTTCCTCGCCGAGGTCGAACACCCGAACATCGTCAAGATCTACAACTTCGTGCAGCACGCCGGCTCCGGCTACATCGTCATGGAGTACGTCGGCGGGCAGTCGCTCAGGGACGTGCTCCTGGAGCGGCGGCAGCGGGGCGGCGAGGACTCCCTCCCCCTCGGCCAGGCCATCGCGTACGGGCTGGAGCTCCTGCGGGCGCTCGGCTACCTGCACGGGCTGGGCCTCATCTACTGCGACCTCAAGCCGGACAACGCCATCCAGTCCGATGAGCAGCTCAAGCTCATCGACCTGGGCGGGGTCCGCCGCCTCGACGACGCCGACAGCGCGATCTACGGAACGGTCGGCTACCAGGCTCCGGAGATCGCGGACCAGGGGCCGTCGGTCAGCTCCGATCTCTACACCGTGGGCCGCACGCTCGCGGTGCTCAGCTTCCCGTTCACGGGCTACACCAGCACCTACGCGAACAGCCTGCCGCCCCGTGCGGACGTCCCGTTGCTCCAGCGGTTCGAGTCCTACGACCGGCTGCTGCGCCGCGCCACCCACGCCGACCCCGCGGCGCGTTTTCAGGACGCGACGGAGATGGCCGAGCAGCTCACCGGCGTCCTGCGTGAGGTGCTGTCGACACAGGACGGGCAGCCGCGGCCCAGCCCGTCGCCGCTGTTCGGCATGGAACTGGCGGCCATCGGTACCGAGATCGGGGGCGGCATGGGCGCCGCGCTCCCCCCGCCCGCCCCCGCCGACGTGGCCGCTGCGCTGCCCACGCCGCTGGTCGACGGCGCCGATCCGGCCGCCGGCCTCCTGGCCGGCCTCACCGCCGTCGAGCCGGAGCAGATCGTGGCCGCCCTCACGTCCGCACCGGTCTCGTCACCCGAGGTCGGCCTGATGCTGGCGCGGGTCCGCATCGAACTCGGTGACCTCAACGAGGCGCACCGGCTCCTCGACGAGCTCGCGGCCGGCCTGCCCGGAGACTGGCGGGCCGGCTGGTACCGGGCGACCGCGGCGCTGGCGGGAGAGAACGTGCGCGACGCCGAACGGCTCTTCGACGAGATGTACTCCCTGCTGCCCGGTGAGGCGGCTCCCAAGCTCGGCCTGGCGTTCTGCCGGGCGCACCGCGGGGACCACGCCGGCGCGGCGCACCTGTACGAGACGGTCTGGCGCACCGACCACGGCTACATCAGCGCGGCGTTCGGGGTGGCCCGGGCACGGCTGGCGGAGGGAGACAGCGCCGCCGCCGTGGGGGTCCTGGACTCCGTCCCGAACATCTCGAGCCATCATGTCGCCGCCCAGGTCGCCGCGGTGGCGACCGCCGTCCGGGGCCGTGCCCCCGCCGATCTCACCGAACCCGACCTGGTCGGCGCGGGCGGCAGGCTGACCGGCCTCAAGCTCGACGGCGAACGCCGCGGGCGGCTTGTGGCGGAGGTTCTGGAGGCCGGTCTCGCCTGGCTGCGCGCGGACCGGCCCGGCCCGGCGAGCGGGAGATTGTTCGACGCGCCGCTGACCGAGCGCCACCTGCGCCGCAAGCTCGAGGAGACCTACCGGGGGCTGGCCCGTCTCGCCGACACGACCGGCGACCGCCACGAGCTGGTCGTCCGGGCCAACGCCGCACGGCCGAGGACGCTGTTCTAGCCATGGGAGCCCCTAAGACGAGAGAGCGCACCTGCCCCGCCTGCGACGTCCCGGTGTACCCGGGCGAAGACTTCTGCGAGGCGTGCGGCCATCGCCTCGGCGCCACCGTGGCCGCCTGTACGGCATGCGGTGCGACCGCCATCAGCGCCGACGGCTACTGCGACCACTGCGGGCTGCGGCAGCCGGCCGGTGGCGACCACGTCGAGATCGATGCCCGCGCCGCCGCCGGCGTGAGCGACCGCGGCCTGCGGCACAGCCGCAACGAGGACGCGATGGCGCTGACCGACGCCGGCGAAGGCGTGGCGGCGGTCGTGTGCGACGGTGTCTCCTCCTCGTCCCGGCCCGAGGACGCGTCACGGACGGCCGCGGACACCGGGGCCGCCGCGCTCGCCGAGCTGCTGGCGGCCGGCACGGCCCCGAAGGCGGCCACCCGCACCGCCCTCACCAGGGCCGCCGAGGCCGTCGCCGCGCTGGCGGGCGATGACGGACCGCACGCCGCGGCGGCCGAACCGCCCTCCTGCACGTACGTGTCGGCACTGACGCACGACGGTTCGGTCACGGTCGGCTGGGTGGGCGACAGCCGCGCCTACTGGCTGTCCGCGGGCGGCGGCGCGCGGCTCACCGACGACGACTCGTGGGCCGGTGAGATGGTCGCGGCCGGCGTGCTGAGCGAGGCCGAGGCGCAGGCGCACCCGAACGCGCACGTCATCACCGCCTGGCTGGGTGCGGACGCCGACGAGCCCGACCCGCACGTGACGACCTTCACGCCGGACGGCCCCGGCGTGGTCCTCGTGTGCAGCGACGGGCTCTGGAACTACCTCCCCGAGCCCGCCGAGCTGGCCTCGGCCGTACCCGATGCCGTGTCAGAGCCCCTGACCGCGGCCCGGTCGCTGACGCGCCTCGCCCTCGACGCCGGCGGCCGGGACAACATCACCGTCGTGGTGATCCCCTTCTCATCCCCCGTACACCCGACCCTGGAGCAGGCCGAATGAGCGGCAATCCGGACTTCACGCTCACGATCGATCAGAACAAGTACCTTCCCGAAGGCGGCCAGGAGGTGCACGCGGTCGTGACGGTCGAGGCCGGCGGGGCGCCGGCCGGCGGTGCCACCAGGTCCACGGCCGCCGCCGAGGTCATCATCATCGACACGTCCGGGTCGATGGACTACCCGCCCGCCAAGATGTCCTCGGCGATCAAGGCGGCGCAGACCGCGGTGGACGCGCTGCGCGACGGCGTCCACTTCGCCGTGGTCTCCGGCTCGGCCCGGGCACGGATGGTCTATCCGGCGGGCGAGCAACTGGTCGCCGCGGACGCAGGCACCCGCCGGGAGGCCAAGGCCGCGCTGGACCAGGTGCGCGCGGCCGGTGGAACCGCCATCGGAACGTGGCTGCGCCTGGCCGACCGGCTGTTCGCCCCCCATCAGGACGGCATCCGGCACGCCATCCTGCTCACGGACGGGAAGAACCAGCACGAGAGTCCCGAACAGCTCGACGCCACGCTGGCCGCCTGCACGGGCCGGTTCGTGTGCGACTGCCGGGGCGTCGGCACGGACTGGGACGTCGCCGAGCTGCGCAAGGTTGCGTCGGCCCTGCTGGGCAGCGTCGACATCGTGGCCCACCCGAACGACCTGGTCACCGACTTCCAGGCCATGACCGAGGCCGCCATGGGCAAGGCGGTCGCCGACGTGGTCCTGCGGGTGTGGATCCCGCAGACCGCCCGGCTGCGCTTCGTCAAGCAGGTGATGCCCGCGGTCGAGGACCTGACCGCCAAGCGGGTGGATGCCGGCCCGCGGGCCGGCGACTACCCCATCGGCGCCTGGGGTGAGGAGAGCCGCGACTATCACCTCTGCGTCGAGGTGTCACCGGGAAACGTCGGCCAGGAGTTGCGGGCCGCGTGGGTCAAGCTGGTGCTCCCCGGCTCAGGCGGGGAGGAGCAGGTGCTGGCGACCGGGAACGTGCTGGCCGAGTGGACCGACGACGAGGCCCAGTCGACCCGGATCAATCCCCGGGTGGCGCACTACACGGGCCAGGCCGAACTCGCCGTCGCCATCCAGGAAGGGCTCGCGGCCCGTAAGGACGGCGACTTCGACACCGCGACCACCCGGCTCGGCCGCGCGGTCGCGCTGGCCCACGAGTCGGGCAACGATGCGATCGCCTCGCTGCTCGGCAAGGTCGTGGACGTCGAGGATCCCGCGACCGGCACCGTACGCCTGAAGAAGAACGTCGACAAGGCGGATGAGATGTCGCTGGACACGAGGTCGAGCAAGACCGTACGGACACGCAAGGAGGGCTGAGCATGCCGACCTGTCCCGCCGGACATTCCTCCGGCGCCGACGACTACTGCGACACCTGCGGCGCCCGTATGGCGGGCCCGCCGCCGGTCACCTCACCGGCCGCCCCGACGTCGCCGGCCTCTGCCGGCGCGGAAGGCACCGGCGAGCCGTGTCCCGAGTGCGGGACGCAGCGGACGGGCCGCTTCTGCGAGGACTGCGGCTACGACTTCGCCGTGGGCGCAGGACAGCCCACACCGGTCACCGGCCCGATGCGCCTCGTTCAGCCCGCCACGACGACGTCCTCGGACATCACGGAGCCGCCCCGCGACGTCACCGCGCCGAGCGGGGGCACGGCACCGGGCCCCACGCTGGAAGCGCCGGCCGGCGAGGTACCGGGCTGGACCGCCGTGGTCACGGCGGACCGCGACTACTACGAGACGGTGCTCAGGCAGGGTGGTGGGACCGGCCCGGACGCCGGGGCCTTCACGTTCCCGCCGTACTGCCCGGAGCGGCGCATTCCGCTCACCGGGCAACACGTCCGGATCGGACGGCGCAGCGTCTCGCAGGGCACCGTGCCGGAGATCGACCTCGGCGAGCCCCCCGAGGACCCGGGCGCCTCGCACACTCACGCGGTGCTGCTCGCCAAGCAGGACGGCACCTGGACGCTGGTCGATCCCGGCTCCACGAACGGCACCACGATCAACCACGGCAACGAGCCCATCGCGGTCAACGTGGAGGTGCCGATGTCCGACGGCGACCGCATCCACGTCGGCGTCTGGACCACCATCACGCTGCGGAGAGGATGAGGCTGCGGTGACCATCACGGCGGCTCCACCGTCAGGATCACCGGCTCGGCGTTCCGCCGTGAGCCGGGTCATCAGGAACCGGTCGATGCCGGCACGCATCAGGGCGCTCGCCGTCCTCGCCGTCCTGGTGGTCGCCGGCATGTTCGCGGTCGCCGGGCTGGCCGTCCAGGACGCGCGGGACGGGCTACGGGTGATCGGGCACGACGCGGGTCCGCAGGTGGTCGCCACCGGCGACCTCTACTTCGCGCTCAGCGACATGGACGCCCAGCTCGCCGACGTGCTCCTGATCGGGCGGGAACAGAACCTCGGCAAGGGCCGCGCGGAGGCACTGAAGCTGTACGACCAGCGCCGCTCGGAGGCGAACCGCGCCCTGCTGCAGGGCTCGAAGCTGGCCGGGAACGACCCGGCCGAGCAGCGGACGGCACAATCGATGCTGGACGCGCTGGGGCGCTATGAGCGGCTGGCCGGCCAGGCCCTGCAGCTGGACGAGCAGCAGAACCACGCCGCGGGGCCGCCCGGGCCGGAGGTCACCGCCCTCTACCGGCAGGCGACCGACCTGATGAAGCTGGACGCGCTGCCCAAGGCGTACAACCTCACACTCGACAACGGGACGACCGTGCGCCGCACCTATGAGTCCAAGCACTCCTCGGTGCTGGCCGGGCGGGTGTGGGTGGTCCTCGCGGGCGGCGTGCTCATCATCGTCCTGGTCGCCCTGCAGGCCTACCTCGCCGTGCACTTCCGACGGTTGATCAACCCCGGCCTCGCTGTCGCGACGGTCGGCGTCGCGGCCTTGGCGGTGGTCGCCGTCGGCCTCCTGACCAGCGAGGCCGGTCATCTCCAGAAGGCGAAGTACGACGGGTTCGACTCGGTGCTGTCGCTG
Organism: Actinoallomurus sp.; assembly: GCA_025964625.1. GTDB lineage: Bacteria > Actinomycetota > Actinomycetes > Streptosporangiales > Streptosporangiaceae > Actinoallomurus. The sequence continues at coordinate 29,370 of JAOPYL010000070.1, forward strand.
TCACGGGCCCGGGCGATCAGCAACAACGCCAACGCCGACGAGAGCCGCTACCTGCTCGACCCGGGCCGGGCCGACACCTACGAGCAGGTCTACCTGGACAAGTCACAGGAGATCCTGTTCGTCCCCGCGGGCAACCTCGACACGTATTACGCGCAACTGGACCGGCGGCTGGCCGCCCACACCGGCTTCATGGGCTTCTACGGGACGGAGGCGCGTCACGTCACCCTTCCCGGCCAGCGCGCGGCCGTCGACGCGATGCTGTCGGGTTACCAGCGGGTGCAGCAGGACGACGCCCGCATCCGGGCGCTGGCCGGCGCCGGCGGCCGGCACGAGGCGATCGTCGTCCGGACGGGCACCGCCACCGGCGACTTCGACCGGTACGACCAGGCGCTCGTGTCGCTCACGGCCATTCACCAGAAGGCGTTCGAGGGTGCCATCCGCGGCGGCGACCACGGGCTTGACGGGTGGGACCTGGGCCTTCCCGGCGCCGCCCTCGCCATCGCCGTCCTCATCCTCGCCGGTGTACGGCCCCGGCTGTCCGAGTTCCGCTGAGCCCGAGGCATAGGGAGCGAGTTAATGCGAGTACGTGCGATCGGCATCGCGCTTGCGATGGCCGCGGGCATGACCGGATGTGCCGGTAACGGGCCGCGGTCAATCCTCGGGAAGGACAAACTGGCGATCGGCGTCACGGCGGACCAGCCGGGTCTCGGGTTCCGGTTCCCCGACGGCACCTACAAGGGTTTCGACGTCGACGTCGCGACGTACGTCGCCGGACGGCTCGGGGTGAGCAAGAAGAACATCACGTTCAGGACGGTGACGTCGTCCCAGCGGGAGAAGGTGCTGCAGACCGGGAAGGTCGACCTGGTGCTGGCGACCTACTCGATATCGGCGGAGCGGAAGACCAAGGTCGCGTTCGGCGGGCCGTACTACGTCGCCCACCAGGACATCCTGGTCCGCAGGAGCGACACCTCGGTCAAGAACGTGCGCGACCTGGCCGGCCGGCGTCTGTGCCAGGTCACCGGCTCGCTCTCCTGGCAGCGCGTCACCGCGGAGAGAAAGGTCCCGGCCCGCCTGGTGCCGGCCGGCTCCTACGGCGAGTGCCTCACCAAGCTCAGGAACGGCACCCTCGACGCCATCTCCACCGACGACCTGATCCTGGCCGGCTTCGCCGCCCAGCAGCCGCAGGCGGTCAGGATCGTCAACGTCCCCTTCTCCGATGAGCGCTACGGCGTCGGGGTCCGTCTGGAGGACGTGGACGGCTGCGAGGCGGTCAACAAGGCCGTCACCGAGATGTACCAGGACGGCACCGCGGGGGCCCTCCTCGGCAAGTGGTTCGGGTCGTCGGGTCTGCACCTGACCAACACCGTCCCCCAGTTCGAGGGCTGCAGCTGACAAACAAGAATCCCGCACAAGACAGACCAACGGCAAGAAGGCGGCCGAAGCCGGAATCATCTTCTTCGCCAAATGCCGGTGCTCGGCCGTGGCCTGGGCGGTTGGTCACCCGGCCGTGTTCATCTCCTGGGCGGCGGCTTCTACGGCATCGACGATTCCGACGTAGCCGGTGCAGCGGCAGATATTGCCGGAAAGCTCTGCGCGAATACGCTCTCTGCTGGGGTTGGTCTCGCGGTGCAACAGGTCCAGTGCCGACATCAGCATGCCGGGTGTGCAGAAACCGCACTGCAGCCCGTGGTGGTCGCAGAACGCCTTCTGCAGCGGGTGCGGAGTACCGTCGGCGCCGGCCATCCCCTCTACGGTGGTCACTGAGCTTCCCTCGGCTTGCACCGCGAACATCAGGCATGCGCGGACTGGTTCGCCGTCGACCAGGACGGTACAAGCTCCGCAGACTCCGTGTTCGCAGCCGAGGTGGGTCCCGGTGAGCCCGATGTCCTCACGCAGGGCGTCGGCGAGTGTCCTGCGCGGCTCAACGTCCACGCTGTGACACGCGCCGTTGACCGTGAACTCCACATTCATCAAGCAGCTCCGTTGTCTGGTGCGGCGGTCGCCCGGGTCAGTGCCCGGCGGGTGAATTCCTCGGTCATCGCGCGCCGGTAGTCCCCGGAGGCGTGGATGTCAGTGGACGGTTCGATTCCGGCGGCCGTGGCCGCCGCGGCACGGGCGATGGTCACCTCGGTGAGAGGTCCGTCGGCGAGCAGCGCCTCGGCTTCGGCCGGCCGGTAGGGGACACTGCCGACGCCACCGACCGCGATGCGCCATCGGCCCTCGATCTCGGCCGCGACCACGGTGACGAGACCGAAGTCCCCATGTCGCCGGGAGAGCTCCGCGAAACCCCACCGCTGCGGGATGGGCAACTCGACCGAGGTGATCATTTCCTCCTCGGTCAGCGATGTCTCGAGTGCACCGACGAACAGGTCCCCGGCCTCGACCTCCCGTGAACCCCGCGGCCCCGCGACCCGTACGACCGCGTCCAATGCCGCGGCGACGACGGGGAGCTCGGCGGAGGGGTCGGCGTGAGCGATGCTGCCACCGGTCGTGCCGCGGGAGCGGATCGCGGTATGGCCGATCCAGCCGGCGACCTCCGCGAGCAGCGGATGGTCACACTGCCGCATCAGTGCCGAGTGGCGTACCAGTGCACCGATCCGGATGGACGACTCACTCGTACGCGTGATTCCACCGAGGCCCGGAATCCTGTTGACGTCGACCAACAGCGCAGGCCTGGCCATCCGTAGCGCCAGGACGGGGGCGAGGCTCTGACCTCCGGCGATGATCTTTCCTTCGCCGTGCGCGTCGGCCAGCGCACGCACCGCCTCCTCGACACTGCGGGCACGGAGATAGTCGAACCGTGCGGATTTCATCTTTGGCTTCCCCTATCGGCCGTTGAACTCAGGCGCACGCTTTTCCGCCCGCGCGCGCCGGGCTTCGGCGACGTCCTCACTGCGCCAGCAGGCATCGAACGCGGCGTCCAGTCCGGGGTCCCACGGCCCGGGCTCCAGCAGCGCGGTCAGCGCCCGCTTCGAGTAGGCCAGCGACATGGGCGCGAACGAAGCGATCTCCTCGGCCCAGCCGAGCGCCGCCTCGATATCGCCGAGACGATCGACCAGCCCTTGCCGCAGAGCATGTTCGGCGCCGATCTGGTCGCAGCCGAGCAGCATGGCCCGGGCCGCGCCGCCGCCGGCAAGAATGGCGAGCCTGCGGATCGTCCAGGGGTCGACTGCCAGCCCGTTGCGTGCGGTCGGTACCGCGAAGACCGCCTCCGGCCTGGCGACTCGCAGGTCGCACGCGACGGCCAGCTGGGTCCCCGCTCCGATCGCCGGACCGTTCACCGCGGCGATCACGGGGATCGGCGCGGCGACGATGCTGTTCAGCGCCGCGTACAGGGCGCCGCGGAAATCATCGCCGTACACACCGCCGAGATCCGCCCCCGCGCAGAAGCTCGTGCCGGCGCCGGTTATCACCAGCGCACGCGCACCGGAGCCGGTGGCATTCTCCACTGCCTCGCGCAGGGCGTCGCAGTGCTCGACGTCGAGAGCGTTGCGGCGTTCGTGGCGATCGATCTCGATGAGCCCGACGCCGCGCCGCCGTTCGGAGTTGATCATTGGATCGCCGCCCATACCGCCGCGGGGGTTATCGGAAGCCGGGTGATCTCCGTGCCCAGCGCGTCGGCGACCGCGCCGGCGAGCACGGCGTTGGGGCCGAGCGTGCCGCCCTCCCCGACGCCGCGTACGCCCAGCGGGTTGTCCGCCGGCATGGAGATGTGGTCGATGATCAGTTCGGGAACTTCGGCGCTGGTCGGCATCAGGTAGTCCATCAGGGTCCCGGTGCTGAGGTTTCCGGCCTCGTCATAGATGAGGTGCTCGTAGAGCGCCCCTCCGATGCCCTGGGCGATGGAGCCGGCGATCTGGCCCTCCACGATCTGCGGATTGATCACCCGGCCGGCGTCCTCGACGCATACCCATTTCAGAATGCGCAGCTCGCCGGTCGAGCGATCGATCTCGACGGTCGCGGCCTGGGCCCCGGCCGCGAACGCGCCACGGATGGGATCGAAGAAGCGGGTGGCTTCCAAGCCTGGTTCGATGCCCTCGGGTAGCCGGTTCGACTCGAGATAGGCCACACGGGCGATCTCCGCGAGCGAGGCGAGCGGCTCGGGCTCACCTGTGCGGCGGATCTGCCCGTCCTCCAGGCGGAGGTCGTCGATTTCGGCGTCGAAGAGCGCGGCTGCGAGTCGCAGTGCCTTCTCCTTCACCGCCTCGCCGGTGCGGTGCGCGGCGCCGCCGCCGATCACGGCCTGTCGGGAGGAGAAGGCGCCGAAGCCCCACAGCGACTCGTTGGTGTCGCCGATACGGACCTCGACGTCGTCGTAGGCGACACCGACGGCGTCAGCGACGATCTGCGCGACAGTGGTCTCCAGCCCCTGCCCCTGTGAGGTCACTCCACTGAGGACGGTCACCCGGCCATCGGGGTTGATGCGTACGGTGCAGGCGTCGTGTCCGGTGCGGAAGGGCATCCGCGGTCCGGCGGCGGCGGCACGGCCCAGTCCGGTGAGTTCGTTGTAGCAGGCCACGCCGATGCCGATCGGGTTCTCACCCGCTTCCCGGCGCCGGCTCTGCTCGGCGAGGAACTCCTCGTAGCCGATGGCGTCGATCACCTTGTCCAGGCACTTGCCGTACCACCCGGAGTCGTCCACCAGCCGCGACGGCATCCGGTAGGGGATCTCTTCGGGCTGGATCAGGTTGCGCCGCCGGATGTCCAGAGCGGACATGCCCAGCTCTCTGGCCGCCGCGTCCATGAGCGATTCCATGGCGAACACGCTGGCCGGGCGCGCCACACCGCGGTACGGGCCCGACGGTGAGGTGTTGGTCGCGACCCCGCGTACGGTGCAGCGGTAGTTCTCCAGCCGGTAGGGGCCGGACAGCAGCCCGCCCGCCATCAGCGGCTCGATGCCCGCGGTCCACGGATACACGGAGTACGCGCCCACGTTGCATGTGACGTCGGCCTCCAGCGCCAGCAGCTGCCCGTCGGTGCCGAAACCCGCCTTCACCACGTAGCGGTGGTCCCGGGCGTGGGTCGCGGCGAGGAGATGTTCCGCGCGGTCCTCCACCCACTTCAACGGCACGCCGCGCATCGCGCGTGCCATCAGGCACAAGGCGACGTCTTCCGGGTAGAGCACGGCTTTGGTGCCGAACCCGCCGCCGACGTCGGGGGCGATGACCCTGACGTTGCCCTCGGGCAGCCCGAGCAGTTCGGCGAGCATGTTGCGGGCGATGTGCGGTACCTGGGTGCCGGACCAGAAGGTCAGCTTGTCGTCGGCTCCGTCCCACAGTGCCACACCCACGCGGCACTCCATCGGGTTACCCGCGTGCCGGTTGGTCACGAGCTCCCGCTCGACCACCAGAGGCGCCGTCGCGAGGGCACCGGCCACATCTCCGGCATCGAAAGTTCGTTGCAGCAGTACGTTGTCCGGTGCGGCCGCGTGCACGGGTTCTTCGGGTGCGATCCATGCGGTCACCGTGGCCGGTAGCGGTTCGTAGTCGACGTCGATCAGCTCGATCGCGTCCTCGGCGATGTAGCGGTCATCGGCCACGACGGCCGCGACCGCCTCACCGGAGAAGCGCGCCTTCTGCCAGGCCAGGATCGGCTGGTCGGTCTCGACATACGACGGCAGCGCGGACCGCGCCCGCAGCGTGATGGCCGAGAACTCCGGCATCTCTCCGGTGAACACTCCGTGCACCCGCGGCGCCTTCGCGGCCTCGGTGGCGTCGACACCGCGGATCCTGGCGTGACCGTACGGACTGCGCAGGAAGGCCACATGGCGCATCCGTGGCAGCTCCAGGTCCGAGGCGTAGTGACCGCGTCCGGTGACGAGGCGACCGTCCTCCTTGCGGCGGACGGTGGTGCCGACGCTGCGCCGTGCGGTCTCACCGCCGGGCTCATTGCTCATGGACGGCATCACGGCATCGCGTAGCCGCCGTTGACCGACAGGACTTGCCCCGTGGTCCAGGACGACAGTGGTGAGGCCAGCAGCAGGACGGCGGGGGTGACGTCCTCCGACCGCCCGAGCCTGCGCAGGGGGTAGGCGGAGAGGATCTTCTTCATCTTCGCTTCGTCGGCATTACCCGTGTGTGCGTCCAGGTTCCCGGTCTGCACGAGGGCGATCGACACCGCGTTCGCGCGGATCTTGTACCGGGCCAGTTCCTTGGCCAGGGACTTGGTCAGGCCGACCGTGGTGGAGCGGGTGGTGGCCGTGACGAGCAGGCGCGATTCGCCGACCCGGCCCGAGTCGCCCATCAGGCTGACGATCGAGCCACCGCCATGGTCGACCATCTGCCTGGCCACCGCCTGCGCCACGCGAAGTGTGCCCGCCACGGTGACCTCGATCTGAGGTGCCCAGTCCTCCTCGGTGGTCTCCAGGAACGGCTTGCTCTGCGTGGCCGCGGCATTGTTGATCAGCACGTCGATCGGGCCCAGCCGCGTCTTCACGTCGGCTACCGCGGTGTCGACGGCGGCACCGTCGCGCAGGTCGGCGCCGATGGCGATGGCCTTCACGCCGAGGGCGGTGGCTTCCTTCGCCGCTTCCTCCGCTCCAGCAGCGGAGGAGTTGTAGTGGAAGGCGACGTTGGCGCCTTCCTGCGCGAAGGCGAGCCCGATGGCTCGGCCGAGCCCTTGTCCGGCGCCCGTGACGAGGACCGTCTTGCCGGTCAGCTGCAGATCCATGTCGGCTCTCTTCTCCTCTTAGATGACGTTCCACTGGCGCCGGCCGGACACCGTGACGAGCCGTCCGAAACGCAGACCCGGGAAGTGCGCGCCGGCGATCGCGTCCGGGTGGTCGGCGACTTCGTCGGCGAGCCGCGCTCGTACGGCCTTGGCCGCGATCGGGTCGACATCGAACACCGCTTGCCAGTCAGGGTCGGTGAGCTCCACGATCGAATGTGCGACGTCCCCGAGCAGCAGCGCCCGCTCTCCTTCGCTCGAGACGATGAAGACGGTGGAGCCGGGGGTGTGTCCGGGGGCGTGCCGGGTGTTGAGGCCGGGTGCGATGGCGATGTCCGCTTCGAAGGTTTCGAGGCGGTCCTTCAGCGGTGAGAGCTTCCGCACCGCGCCGGGTTCCGCGTCGGGGCTCTCCACGAAATGCGCCCAGTCGGCGGCGTGCACCCGGTAGGTCGCGTTCGGGAACACGATCTCGCCCTTCTTGGTGGCCCAGCCGACGTGGTCGAAATGCAGGTGCGTGAACACGACGTCGGTGACGTCCTCCGGGGTGACACCGAGTTCGCCCAGGCTCTCCAGGAACCGGCCGCCGTGGTACTTGTCGTTGTCGATGGTGCCGACGCCCGCGTCGATGAGGACCGTGCGGCCACCGGTGCGCAGCAGGAACCCGCCGAGCGTGAGTTCCAGGTTCCCCCTGCCATCGAGCAGATGCTCGTGACAGGCCCAGGCGTCGCCGCGCGCGGCCGGACGGCTGAGCACCTCACGCGCGGATTCATGGCCGTACCCGTCGTAGACCGGCCGGATCTCCAGTGAGCCGACCTTCATGACGCGGCCGCCCGGGTGTTCGGCGCTATCAGTGTCCGGATGCCGCGGCCGCCGGCCATCTCCTCCAGCGCGCCCTCGATGTCGGCGAGCGTGCCGTGGCCGGTCACCAGCCGGCCGAGGTCGAGCTTTCCGGAACGCACGTGGTCGAAATAGCGCGGCAGATCGGTGCCGGCGTCCAGGGAGCCGGCGACGCAGCCGGTCAGGGTGCGGGCGAAATGGAACAATTCGAGCGCACTGAAGCTGACCTTGTCGTCCTTGCCTCCGATGCCGACGACGCAGGCGGTTCCCCCGCGCCGGGTCATCCCCCAGGCGTCGCGGATCGTGCGGGCCGATCCGACACAGTCGAAGGCGTAGTCGACGCCCTGTTTGCCGGTGAGCGAACGCACCATCTTCTTGGTGTCGTCGTCGGCGGGCACGAAGTGGTCGGCCCCCAGCTCCTTGGCCAGTTCGGCCTTGTCGGTGTTGCGGTCGACGGCGATGATCGTGCCCGCACCCGCGAGTCTGGCGCCCTGGATCGCGGACAGTCCGACCCCACCCAGGCCGAGAACCAGGACCGACGACCCTTCCTCGACGTTCGCCGTCTTGGTGACGGCCCCTACCCCGGTGGTGACCGCGCAGCCGAGCAGCGCGGCGTTCCGGGAGTCGATGTCGTCGGGCACCTTGAACGCCGCCGTGGCCGGTACGACGGTCTGTTCGGCGAAAGATCCGACCGTGAGGCCCGGATACACGGGCGCGCCGTCGGAGTCGATGGCGTACGGCTCACTGGCGCGGGCCGAGCCGTTCACGCACAGGTGCGCCTCGCCTCGCCCGCAGTGGACGCAGCTCCCGCACGACGTGATCCACAGCAGGATGACCCGGTCGCCTTCGGTGAGGTCGGTGACGTCGGAGCCAACCTCGACCACCGTCCCGCAGGCCTCGTGGCCGAGCACCGCCGGCAGTGGCTGGGCCAGCACGCCGCGGGCCAGCGAGAGGTCGGAGTGGCATACGCCGGTGACGTCGATGCGGACCCGCACGTCGCCTGGGCCGACATCGCGCAACCGGATGCGCTCAACGGTCATCGGCGCGTCGGGGGCGCGCAGGACGACGGCATTGATCTCGACGCTGTACGCGGTCTTCGTCACCGGGGTCTCCGCGTTCGTGGTCACAGCTGAACCGCCTTGACTTCGAGGACGTCACTGATGCCGTAGTCGCCGATCTCTCTTCCGACGCCGGACTGCTTGTAGCCGCCGAACGGGGCGCGGGGGTTGAAGGGGGCGGCGTTGACGTCGATCTGGCCGGTGCGGATACGGGCGGCCACAGCGACCGCTTCGTCCTTCGCCTCGGTCCAGAGCGCACCGCCGAGTCCGTAGATGGAGTTGTTCGCCAGCTCGATGGCGTGGTCGTCAGAATCAGCGGCCAGGATCGAAAGCACGGGACCGAAGATCTCCTCCTGGGCGATACGCGAGTCGGGATCGACGCCGCTGTAGACGGTGGGAGCGACGTAGTAACCGCGCTCGGGCAGAGGTCCGGTACTGCTGGTGACCACGGAGCCGCCGCCGGCGGCCTCCGGGGTGAGGAAGCTCTGTACTTCCTTGCGCTGACCGGCGGAGATGAGCGGGCCGAGCCGATCGCCGGGCGTGTATTTGGCCGCCGCCGCGGCGGCCAGCCGCTCGACTTCGGCGAGGCGGTCGGCGGGCACGATCAGCCGGGACAGCGCCGTACAGGTCTGGCCTCCGTTGAGGAAGCAGTTGGCCACGGTGATCTTCACCGCTTTGGCCAGCAGTTCGTCGGAGACGTCGGACAGCACGACGCTGGCGGATTTTCCGCCGAGCTCGAGTGTCACGCCCTTGACGGTCTCTGCCGCTGCGGCGGCGACCTGGCGGCCGACCGGGGTCGAGCCGGTGAAGGAGACGTGGTCGACTCCGGGGCTGCGGGCGAGCTGGTCGCCGACGTCACGGCCGCCGCCGGGGACCAGGTTGAAGACCCCGGGGGGCAACTCAGCCGCTTCCAGGGCGCGCGCCAGCTCGAAGGCGGTCAGGGGGGTGAGCGCGGCAGGCTTGAGCACGACAGTGCAGCCGGCGGCGATCGCCGGGACGATCTTCACGATGACCTGGTGCAGGGGCAGGTTCCATGGGGTGATCGCGGCGACCACGCCGACCGGCTCACGGAGGATCACCGAGTTGCCCTGCTGCGACCGGAACGGGAATTCCTCGAGCGCGTCCGCGGCACTGGCGATCACCGCGAGGGGCACGTCCACATGCAGCTTCCGGGCGAGCGGGGGTGGTGAGCCCTGCTCGCGGTTGATGAGGTCGGCGAAGACATCTGCCCGCTCGGACACGACGTCGTGCAGGCGTCGCAACGCTCGCACACGGTCGGTGACGGGTGTCGCGGCCCAGCCGTCAAAGGCGGTGCGCGCCGCGGAGACCGCGGCATCGACGTCGGCGCGGCTTGCCTGGGTGACGACGCCGATGACCTCTTCGGTGGCGGGATTCTCCACCTCCGAGTCGACACCTCCGGCCGGTACCCATTCGCCGTTGATGTACAGCGCAGGCTCTCGGATCATCTCGACCGTCACCGGCCTACCTCCTCATTGTTGACGTGGCTGGCTGCGGTACTGATCGTCAACGCAGGCAGCGTCAGATTGATGACTACCGGCACTCCGGCCCATCCGGCGGACGGCCGGCCTGTGCCGGGCGCATACGGGAACCCGGCCGATCGACGCCGGCTCTTCCGGGCGAGCAGGAGACCGACGATCACGATCGCCGCCGCCCCTGCCACGGGCAGGGCCCGCTTGGCGATCGTCGTGCCCATGCTGGACATGACGTCGAAGGGCTCGATGTCGTCGATCGACGCCGGCGTGACCGGGGCCGAGCCGCCGGCCAGGGGACGTGCGCCCGCGTCGTGCTTCGCGCCGTCCGAGGCGACTTCCGCCTCGAGGCGCTGGATGAACTGCCCCAGCAGCTTGTTGCTCACGTCGGCGATGACGCCCCGGCCGAACTGCGCGACCCGGCCGGACAGTGCGAGTTCGGTGAGAATCTCGACCTTCGTACCGGCGCCCTGCTCGGACAACGTCGCGGTGACAGTGGCGGCGGCGTTGCCCTGGCCGCCCACGTCCCTGCCCTCGGCACGGATCACGGCGCGGTACGCCTTGTCGTCGCGCTCGACGAAGCGGGCAATGCCCTTGTACTGGGCCGACACCGGCCCGACCTTGATCTTCACCACACCGCGGTAGTCGTCGCCCTCGACGCTCAGCAGGGCGGCGCCCGGCAGGCAGGGAGCCACTCGTTCGAGGTCGGTGAGGACGCGCCAGGCGTCCTCGACCGGGAGATTCACTGTGAAGGTGTTCATGAGGTCCACTGGCATCACCCCTATTGATTAGCGTTGGTTTGTACGAGCCACGCGGTCGGGTCCGGCCCAGCCGTGCCGCCCCTCCGGTTACTGTTCGAGCTGCTCCCGCAGGCGATAGCGGATGGTCTTCCCTGAGCCGGTACGAGGGATCTCAGCAGTCTCGATGAGCTGTACGGGGATCTTGAAGTGCGAGAGCTTCTCACGGCAGGCATCGAGCACGGCTTCCGTGTCCAGACCGCCGGGCCGTTCCGCCACGACGAAGGCCACCGGAACCTCCCCCAGGTCGTCGTGCGGCTGGGCGACGACCGCGGCGTCCGCGACACCCGGTGCGGCGAGCAGTACCTCCTCCACCTCGGCGGGATAGATGTTCTCGCCGCCTCGGATGATGAGCTCCTTGATACGCCCGGTAATGGTGAGGAATCCGTTGGGGTCACGGCGTCCCAAGTCGCCGGTCCGGTACCAGCCGTGCTGGAGCACCTCGGCCGTCGCCACAGCCTGGTTGTGATAGCCGGCCATGACGTTGGGGCCACTCACCCACACCTCGCCGTCGTCTCCGACGGCCACGTCCGTACCGGTCGCCGGGTCGACCAATCTGATCGCGACGCCTGGCGCGGGCAGGCCGCACGAACCCATGACCCGGCCACCCACAGGCCAGTTCAAGGTCACCATGGTCGAGGTCTCGGTGATTCCATACCCGTCGAGCAACCGCACGCCGAAGATCTCCTCGAACGCGGAGTTCAGTGACGCAG
>JAOPYL010000087.1 GCA_025964625.1 Actinoallomurus sp.
CGGTAGCCATGTCCTTGCCTCCTCTGACCGGATACTTTCCTGCCACGTCCCCCCTTTCCCCAAGAATCCATCCCGATACGTGAAATGAACCAATCTTGACCTCTTGCGGCTGACGTCCTCCTGTGCCGCTGAACGTCTGAGATCGCTGGGGCTCACAGTCCGCCGCTGGTCGTGGGAGATTGCTGAGAACCACGATGATGGGCCTGCCGCGAGTGAGTCGTGAATCCTGTGCGATCGAGTGGGTGCCGTCTCCGTGCAGGACGTCTCAGCCGCCGCGCACGGCGCGAAGTGACTCCCTGAGGAGCCGGGGGTGGCGAAGACGGCCTGGGTTCGTACCCGCTCCCCATGTGTCGGCCGGATTCAAATCTTCCTCAGATCTTTCCATGAATCGCCGCCCTCGTAGTAAAGGGCCGGTGGGGTCTGAACCTGGAAGGGAGATCGCGGATTACGGTATTCGCAGTGATCCCCTGCTGGCGGGACATATCGACTGGCCACTCAGGAAGGAAACATGAAGAAGCTGCCTCAGGTAACCCTGATCTTCTGGGTCATGAAGATAGCTGCAACGACCCTGGGCGAAACGGCGGGTGACCTTCTCGCTCAGACGATGAAGGTCGGCTACATCATAAGTTCGACGATATTAATCTCCTTGTTCTTCATCAGTCTGGTGGCGCAGCTGAAAGCGAAGAAGTTCCATCCGGTGCTGTATTGGACCGTTATCCTCTCAACGAGCACAGCCGGCACGACCATGTCGGACTTTATGAACCGTACTGCGGGGCTTGGCTACGCCAAGGGGGCGCTGGTTCTGATCACGGGGTTGTCGGCGGTGTTCGTGATCTGGAAACTCAGTGGTTATTCCTTCGATGTAATGAGCATCAGCGCCTTCAGAGGCGAGATGCTGTACTGGACTGCGATTCTGTTCTCCAACACGCTGGGCACGTCCCTGGGAGACTTCCTGGCCGACAATACCGGCCTGGGCTTCGCGGGAGGAGCACTCCTGGTAAGTGGTCTGCTGCTATTGATCGTCATGGCCAAGTACTACAGTCGCGTGTCGAACACGTTGCTATTCTGGCTGGCATTCGTCTTGACTCGCCCGCTCGGCGCGACCACAGGAGACTTCTTCAGCAAGCCGAGGGCCAAGGGCGGCCTGGGCTACGGGACGATAGGTGCGTCCCTCATCCTCGCCTCAGTGCTCGTAGCACTGATCGTCTACCAGCTTTGGCAGCAGCGGACGCGGACAGCGTCGGCCGAAGATGTCGCACCCGCTCCGCCCCTGGCCGTCGGCGCATCCCTCCCGCGCCGCGCGGACCTCGGTCAGGTCCGCCTCATCCGGCCAGGTGCGGGCGTCGATCAGTGGCAGAAGGCCGGCGGCGGAGCCGAAGATCCAGATGACGGCCGGAATGCTCGTTGATCAGGCCGCCGGCGGTCTTTGGCCGGGCGCCTCGCTGTTCCCGCTGAGCTGCGCCGGGTCGTCCTCCACGTCGATGACGGCAGCCGGTGCATGGCTGGCCTACTTTTAGAAACGCATTCTAGAATATCCCTCAAGCCTCGAGCTGCAGGTGATCGCCACACGCGCGACTCCGTGACGTTCCTGCTCCCGGCCGACCGGACGTCGCCGACCGATGACGCTCTGCCCGGCGGCGGCTCACGACGAGGAGGGGAACGATGTCCACCGACCAGCCGGCCAAACCCGCGCCCAGATCGACCCCCGAGACGCAGCCGTTCTGGGACGGCACCGCGGCCGGAGAGCTGCGTGTCCAGCGTTGCCGCGCCTGTTCCCGCCACTACTTCTATCCCCGCCCGATCTGCCCGCACTGCGGCGCAGCCGACGTCGAATGGGTGACCACCACCGGGCGGGCGACGCTCTACTCGTATGTCATCAACCACCGGCCGGCGCCGGGTTTCGCCGGGGACGGCCCGTACGCCATCGCCGTCGTCGAGCTGGAGGAGGGCGTGCGGATGATGACGAACATCGTCAACACCGAGATCACCCCGGAGAATCTCCGACTGGACATGCCGCTGCGCGTCGTCTTCGAGCCGCGCGGAGACGTGCGCGTGCCCCTTTTCGAGCCGGTTCCCGAACCCGCCGGAGGTAACGCCCGATGAGCGCCGACATCGTCATCGTCGGAGCGGCCGAGACCGATGAGGTCGGCAGGCTCCCGAACCATTCCGTGTTCCAGCTCCACCTCGAGAGCGCCCGCAACGCGCTCGCCGACGCGGGCCTGACCAAGGACGACATCGACGGGGTCGCCACGGTCGGCACGCCCGGGCCGGTGCAGGTCGCGCACGCCTTGGGCGTCACCCCGGCCTGGCTGGACGGCACGTCGGTCGGCGGCACGTCGTTCCTGTTCCATGTACGGCACGCGGTGGCGGCGATCCGGGCCGGGATGTGCCATACGGTGCTCATCACGCACGGCGAGTCCGGGCGCTCACGGATCGGCGCGGCGCGGCCGCCGTTCGGACCCGACTCGATCATCGGGCAGTTCGAGATGCCGTACGGGATCATGGGACCGGCGACCATGTTCACCCTCACGGCGCTGCGCTACATGAAGGAGACCGGGCTCACCCACGAGCAGCTCGCCTCCGTCGCGGTGGCCCAGCGCAGGTGGTCCAGCCGCACCCCGCGGGCGGCAATGCGCGACCTGGTCACGGTCGAGGACGTGCTCGCCTCCCGGCTCGTCGCCTATCCGTTCCACCTGCTCGAATGCTGCCTGGTCACCGACGGCGGCGGCGCGCTGATCGTCACCTCGCGGGAACGCGCCGAGGCACTCGGCACCCGCAGGCCTCCGGTGTACGTCCTAGGGAGCGGTGAGTCGGCAGAGTCGCCGATCATCTCGCAGATGGAGGACTTCACCACGTCCAGGTCGTTCCGGCTCTCCAGCCAGGCCGCGTTCGCGGAGGCGAAGATCACCCACGACGACGTCGACCACCTCATGATCTACGACGCGTTCGCGCACGTGCCGATCTACGGCCTGGAGGACATGGGCTTCGTCGGACGCGGCGAGGCCGGCGCGTTCATCGAGGAGGGGCACACCTCGCCCGGCGGCCGGTTGCCGATGAACACCAACGGCGGCGGCCTGTCCTACACCCACACGGGCATGTACGGCATGTTCGCGATGCAGGAGTCGATCCGCCAGCTCCGCGGCGAGGCGGCCGCCCAGGTACCCGGCGTCGAGCTCGGCGTCGTCCTCGGCAACGGCGGCATGTTCATGTCCGCCGCCACACTCGTCCTCGCCAACCGCCGCCCCTGACCCCGGTCACCGCCCGAGGCCGCCTGTGGTCCCGCTTCCCGAGTGCAGCTCAGACCCCAGGTATAGAAGCTCTTTGAAGCGGCGGCGTCAGGGCTGCATTTCTTTCTTGATCGGGGCTTAGGGTCTCGGATTGTTCCCCAAGCTCTCCGGGAGTTCGGTTGGGCGCTTGAGACCATGGATGAGCGGTACGGAAAGGGGAGTCGCAGGCCATCGAAGACACAAAATGGATCGAAGAAGCGGCGCTGGCGGGTGACATCCTGCTGTGCAAGGATCTTTCGCCGTCAGGTGCGCCAGGTGACCAGGGCGTCCAGGGCCTCGACCTCCGAACCGCGTACGAGCAACGGATTGATCTCGAGTGATTCAAGCGTGTCGCCGAGGCCTTCGGCGAGGCCGGCGACGCGGGCGACGACGTCGGCGACCGCGTCCAGGTCGGCGGGCTCGGTGCCGCGGGCGCCGTGGAGGAGCTTCGCGCCGCGCAGTTCGCCGAGTGCCCGGCGCACCTCGGCGGCATCGACGGGCAGGAGCCGCAGCGCGGAGTCACGCAGGACCTCCACCCACACTCCGCCGAGACCGACCGCGAGGACGAGGCCCCAGGCGGGGTCGCGTACGACGCCGACGAGCAGCTCGACGCCACCGGTCCGCTGCGGTTGCACGAGGACGTCCGGCCCGATGGCCGCGCTGATCTCCCGGTACGCCCGGCGGACATCGTCCGGCGACGCCAGGCCGAGGCGTACGCCGCCGATGTCGCTCTTGTGCGCCAGGTCTTCGGCGGCGGCCTTGAGCACGACCGGGTAGCCGAACCGAGTGACCGCCGCCACCGCGGCGTCCTCGTCGCGGGCGAGCGAGGAGGGGACGACGGGCAGGCCGTTCTCGGCCAGCAGAGCGGCGGTCCGATGCTCGGACCACACGCCCGTGGCCGGTCCGCGCACGATCGGGACCGGGACCGGCGGGGGAGGGGCCGGCCGTGTCCGCCGGGTCTCGGACCAGCGGACCGCGGCGCCGATCGCCTGCATCCCGTGCTCGATACCGCCCACGACGTGCGGATAGCCCGTGCGCTCTTGCACGGTACGGGCGAACGGCCCGATGTCGGTCAGTACGTTCCCGACGATGACGACGGGCCTCGGTGACGAGGCGATGACCTGCGCGCTCCTTTCGAACATCCGGAGCACCGGCGCGGGGTCGGGCGGCTCGGCCCGGGGCAGGTCGGACAGGAGCATGACGGTGTCGATGCCGGGGTCGTCGGCGACGATCGTCAGCGCCCGGCTCAGCAGGGTCCGGTCGACCACGACGTACCCGGTCACGTCGAGCGGGTTCTGCACGCTGCCGAACTCCGGGACGATCTCCCTCAGCCGCGCCGCGGTCTCCTCGGCGAACGGCGGGAGCTCCAGCCCCTCATCCTCGGCCCGGTCGGCGATGACCTCCGAGGCGCCGCCGGACGGCGTGACCACGCCGAGCCGCCGGCCGGGCAGCGGCCCGGAGGAGGCGAGCAGCCCGGACGTGATGATCAGGTCCTCCAGCGAGCGCACCCGTACGACGCCGAGCTGTCGGAAGGCCGCGTCGATGACGCCGTCGTCGCCGACCAGCGCGCCGGTGTGCGCGCGTGCGGTGGACGACGCGAGCCCGCTCCGGCCGATCTTCAACGCGACGATCGGCTTGCCCGCGTCCAGGGCCCGGCGCGCGACACGGGAGAACTCCTCCGGGTGCCGGATCGACTCCAGGAACAGCGCGATGACCTTCGTCGCCGGGTCGTCCACCAGGTAGTCGACGACGTCGGTCACCGAGACGACGGCCTCGTTGCCCATCGAGGTGAGCAGGCTGAGGCCGATGTTGCGGGCCTGGGCGAAGGTGAGCACGGAGCTGGCCAGCGCGCCGCTCTGCAGCACGACGCCGACCGATCCGCGCAGCAGCGGCGGCAGGATCGGCAGGCCGTACGGGGTGATGCCGGCGGCGGCGTTGATGAAGCCGTTGCCGTTCGGGCCGAGGACGTTCAGTCCGTGCGCGCGGCTGAACGCGGCGAGCTCCTCCTCGCGCAGCCGCCCCTCCTCGCCGGTCTCGCCGAAGCCGGCGGTGAGCACCACGTAGTTGCGGATGCCGAGCCGCGCGCCCTCCTCCAGGACCGCAGGCACGATCTTGGTCGGCACCATGACGTACGCGAGGTCCACCGGCTCCGGAAGGTCGGAGAGGGTCCGGTGGGCCCGTTCGCCGTGCACGACCTCCGTGTGGGGATTGACGAGGTGGACCGGGCCCGCGAAGCCGTGCAGCCGCAGGTTCGCGAAGGTGTTCACCGACCAGCCGGACTTGTCGGTGGCCCCGACCAGCGCGATCGACGCCGGGTTGAACAGCGTGCCGACGGTCACTCGCCGATCCCGCCGAGCTTCACGTGTCCCTTCAGCAGGTTGCGGGCGATGGTCCGGCGCTGGATCTCGTCGGTGCCCTCGAAGATGCGCAGCAGGCGCAGCTCGCGGTACCAGCGTTCGATCGGCAGCTCCTTCGTGTAGCCCATGCCGCCGTGGATCTGCAGCACCCGGTCGACGACCTGGTTGGCCATGATGGCGCCGTTGAGCTTGGCGATCGACGACGCGTGCCGGGCGTCCAGGCCCTGCTGCGCCCGCCACGCGGCGTACAGCGTGAGCCACTTGGTCGCCTCGATCTCCACCTGGGAGTCGGCGATCTGCCACTGGATGGCCTGGTAGTCGGCGATCACGTGACCCATCGACTGGCGGATGTTGGCGTAGTCGATCGCCATCTGCAGCAGCCGCTCGGCCGAGCCGATGGCGCGTGCCGGGATCATGAAGCGGCCGTTGCGGATCCAGGTCATCGCCAGCTCGAAGCCCTTGCCGACCTCGCCGAGTACGTTCTCCTCGGGCACGCGCACGTCCTCGAAGACGAGCGCCGCCGGGCCCCACTGGCCCATGGTGGGGATCGGCTCGGACTTCCAGCCCATGTCGCGGTCGGCGAGGAAGCAGGTGACGCCCGCGTCCGGCACGACGGCGAACACCATGACGAAGTCGGCCTCGTTGCCGCCGGTGATGAAGGTCTTCTCGCCGTTGATGACGTAGTCGCCGCCGTCCTTGACGGCGCGGCTGGTGATGTTGCGCGCGTCGGACCCGGCGCCGGGCTCGGTGATGGCGAAGCAGGACCGCCGTGCGCCCTCGATCGTCGGGATCAGGTAGCGCCGCTTCTGCTCGTCCGTGCCCGCGTAGAGGATGTTGTCGGCGCTCCCGCCGAAGCTGAACGGCACGAAGGTGCGGCCCGTCTCCATCACGATGATCGCGGCCATGACGGCGCCGGCGTTCATGCCGCCGTACTCCTCGGGTGTGTTGATCCCCCAGAAGCCGGCCTTCTTGGCCTTGAGCTGCAGCTCCGTGATGGCGTCCAGGTCGAGACCGGGGCGGCCGGCGCGTTCGTTGCGCAGCACCTCGGGTTCGAGCGGCATGACCTCTTTCTGGATGAAGCTGCGGACGGTGTCGCGGATCTGCCGTTCCTCGTCGCTGAGGGAGAAGTCCACCATCGGCCGACTCCTTTCTGACCGGGCGATTCCCCGGAGCACCGTCGGTGAGCTATTTCTAGAACGAGCCTCTAGAACTTGGTACAAGCCTGCGCCTCACCCGCGCGGGGTGTCAAGCAGACCGCACGTCCTCGCGTCGGCGGCTCGATTGTGGAATACCGTTCCGTAATCTGAGGACAGGGGCCGACAGCGAGGTGGAGATGGCACGCAAGACGACCAGCCGCCCGAGCGCGAACGCCTGGCAGTGGAGCCGCACGGCCGAGACCCGCCGGGGGATGCTGACGGCGGCCCGTGAGGTGTTCACCGAACGTGGCTTCGCCGACGCGAGCGTCGCCGACGTGGTGGAGCGCGCCGGCTCCAGCGTCGGCAGCCTGTATCACCACTTCGGCGGAAAGGCCGAACTCTTCCTCGCGCTCTGGGAGGACCACCAGGCCGCACACGAGGAGGGCGCCGCGACCGCCGTCGCCGGGGCGCGCCAGAAGGGCGAGATGGACCCGTTGGAGTTGTTCATCAGGGGCGCGCAGGCGTTCCTGGTGGAGTCGTGGGAGCGGCGCGACCTGGTCCGGCTGTTCATGGACGGCGACGGGCCGCCGGGGTTCGAGCTGATGCGCCGCACGCGCGGCCGTGAGTGGGTGCGGCAGAACGCGGTCCTCCTGGGCGCCGGCTCCGACCCGGTCGCCCGCGTCACCGTCGCCGTGCTGACCACGATCATCGGTGAGGCGGGCCGCGAGGTCGCCGCCTGCGAGACCAAGGCGGAGGCGGACAAGGTCGCCGAGGCCACCATCCGCCTGATCCGCCGGCTCGACCCCCTCACTGTCGGTGACGAGCCCGCCCCGTCGTGACCGGTGACTCACCGCGCGAGGCGCCTGGCCACCCGGGCCTCACCGGAACGCGGCCCGGCCGTGGTCGATGACGACCGTCCCGTCGTCCTTGGTGGTGCGGAACAGCGCGGTGCCGCCGTCGGCCCAGATCGAGACGGTCAGCGACTCGCCGGGCAGCACCGGGCTGCTGAACCGCCCGGACATCGCCGCGAACCGGGCCGGATCGGATCCGGCCAGGGTGTGCAGCAGCGCCCGGCCGGTCACCCCGTACGTGCACAGTCCGTGCAGGATCGGCCGCTCGAACCCGGCCCGCGCGGCGAACTTCGGGTCGGAGTGCAGCGGATTCCGATCACCGGAGAGGCGGTAGATCAGCGCCTGCTCGGGCCGGGTGACGTAGGTGACCTGGTGATCCGGTTGGCGGTCGGGTGCCGCCCAGTCGTCGCGCGGCCCGCGGTCGCCGCCGAAGCCGCCCTCGCCGCGGATGAAGGCCGAGCCGCGCGACGTGATGACCGTCTCGCCGGTGGCGGGGTCGGCCGCGGTGGCCTCGCTGACGACCAGAGCGCCGGACCCCTTGTCGTAGATCCCGGTGACTTTCGACGTGACACGCAGGGCACCCTCGGGAGCGAGCGGCCGGTGCAGCTCGAACGCCTGCTCGGCGTGGACGAGCATCGCCGGGTCGAAGTCGCCGATCCGGCGGGCGCCGGGAACCTGCGCGAGCAGCACCGCGTACGTCGGCAGCACGTGCTGCTCGACTCCGCCGGAGTTCTCCGTCGTGAAGGCGAGCTCCTCCAGCGGGTCGCCGATCCCGGCACCGACGCCGACGGCGTACAGCAGCGCGTCCTTCGAGGTCCACGACCGTTCGTACGGTGCCGACTCGACGCCGACCGCGCTGTGGTCCAGCGGCATGTCAGGCTCCCTTCTCCGGGGTGCGGCCGTCCGGCATGACGTTCGGGGCGGCCTTCTCGACCAGGCCGGGGACGATCTCGCCGAGCTCGGCCGGGTCCCAGCGGGCGCCCTTGTCGGCGCCGGGGCCGGCCCGCCAGCCCTCGGCGACGCTGATCACGCCGCCGCGTGCGTTGAACACCCGGCCGGTGATGTCGCGGGCCTGGTCGGAGCCGAGCCAGACGACCAGGGGCGCGATGTTGTCGGCGGCGCGCGGGTCGAAGTCCTGCGGCTCCTCGCCCGGCTGCCAGCGGGTGAGACTCTCCGTCATGCGGGTCAGTGCCGCCGGGGCCACGGCGTTGACGGTGACCCCGTACCGGCCGAGCTCGCGGGCGGCGATGACGGTGAGCCCGGCGATGCCGGCCTTGGCAGCGCCGTAGTTGCCCTGCCCGGCGTTGCCGTAGATCCCGGACGATGACGTCGTGTTGATGATCGCGGCGTCGACCTGGTGCCCGGCCTTGGAGCGGGCCCGCCAGTACGCTCCGGCGTGCCGCAGCGGGGCGAACGTCCCGCGCAGGTGCACGCGGATGACGTCGTCCCACTCCTCGGCGGTCATGTTCACCAGCATCCGGTCGCGCAGGATGCCCGCGTTGTTGACCAGCACGTGCAGGTCGCCGAAGTGCTCGATGGCCGATTCGATCATCCGCTTCGCGCCGTCGAAGTCGGAGACGTCGTCGCCGTTGGCGATCGCCTCGCCGCCCGCCTCCCGGATCCGCTCGACGACCTCTCCCGCCGGGCCGCTCGACGAGCCGCTGCCGTCGACCTCCGCGCCGAGGTCGTTGACGACGACCTTGGCCCCCTGACGGGCGAACTCCAGCGCGTGCCCTCGGCCGATGCCGCGCGCGGCGCCGGTGACGATGACGACGCGTCCCTCCACGATTCCGCTCATGACGCCTCATTTCTAGAACGATCTTCTAGAAAAAGTCTCGGGAGGTCCGGCGCGCCTGTCAAGTCCGGGCCGTCAGCCGGCGGAGCGATTCTGCCTGGTCGCCGACGCCGCGGTGCCGTTCAGGAGGTGTTCGACCGGGAGCGTGGCGGCGCCGAGAGCGACGGCGTCCGGGCCGAGACGGCACAGCTCGATCGAGGTCTCGGCGAACGGATGCCTCAGCGCGTGCCGGCGGGCCGCCTCACGGATCGCCGGGAGAAGCTTCTCTCCGAGCAGGAGCCCGGCCCACCCGCCGAGGATGATCCGCTCCGGGTTGAACAGGTTGATCAGGTCGGCGATGCCGGCGCCGAGGTAGAGGGCGGTCTGGTCCAGTACTTCGGCCGCCGCCGCCGAGGTGGCGGCCGCTTCGATCAGCGCGGCGAGCGCGGATTCCTGGTCGTCACCGGGCAATGCGCGGCCGTATCGGTCCAGGATCGCCTCGGCGCCGACGTACGCTTCCAGGCAGCCGGAGGACCCGCACCGGCAGGACCGCCCGCCGACCATGACGGTCGTATGTCCCCACTCACCGGCGCTGGACGTGGAACCCCGGTGGGTCGAGCCGCGCGTGATGATGCTCGCGCCGACGCCG
The DNA here is from genome assembly GCA_025964625.1 of Actinoallomurus sp. Lineage (GTDB taxonomy): Bacteria > Actinomycetota > Actinomycetes > Streptosporangiales > Streptosporangiaceae > Actinoallomurus. Next base: position 10,034 of record JAOPYL010000087.1, read on the forward strand.
GAGCCGATGAGGCCGACCACCGCGTGCTGGGCCCCGCGGCCCGCACCGAACCACAACTCCGCCTGACCCATCGTCTTCGCGCCGTTGTCGATGTGCAGTGGCAGATCGGTGCCGGCCCGCAGCAGCCGTTCCAGTGGAACCGCGTCCCATCCGAAAGTCTGCCCGTGCACGAGCACCTCGGGTCCCTGTTCGACCACTCCGGGCACCCCGACGCCGACTCCGAGGACGGCGGAGGAACCGACGCCGCTGCCGGCCAGTACGGCGGCCAGGCCGGCCAGGATCCGATCGACGACCACGTCGACGCCGCGCTCCCTGGGATCCAGCGGGTAGTCGGCCTTGGCGCGTTCGGTCATCGCGAGGTCGAACAGCTCGACGCGGACCCGCGTCTCGCCGACGTCGACCCCGACGACGTACCCGTGGTCGGGGTTGATCCGCAGGAGGACCCGCGGGCGCCCGCCGTCGGAGTCCACCGAGCCGGCCTCGATCACGATGCCCTCGTCGATCAGGTCGCGGACCACGTTGCTCACGGACGCCGGGCTCAGCCCGGTGGTCCGGCTCAGGTCCTGACGGCTGCGCGGCTGGTCGAAGTAGAGCGACCACAGCAGTACGGACCGGTTGTCCCGGCGAAGGTCGCGCACAGTTCCCCGCCTGCGCTCAGCCATCATCTACCTCTCCGGAATCCACGTCTTATAACAAGTAAATCAAGAAGCACCGGACCAGTGCGGCAACGCTCTGCCGCCTCTTGACGGGCTGGTTTCACGCGGATTAAATCACGCCATGAATTAAGCCGTGTCGCAAGGGCGCGGCATCCGCCTCCCGCTCCCGGCCCGGGAGCCAAGACCCCGTCCGAGGGAACATCGTGCGCATACGAAAAATAACCCCGGGGGTGGTGCTGGCGCTGCTCGCCGCGTCCGCCGCCGGGTGCGGCAGCAGCGGCAAGGCCGGCCAGGCGACGTCCCAGACGCTCACGTACTGGGCGTCCAACCAGGGCACCAGCCTCGACAACGACCGGCAGGTACTCCAGCCGGAGCTGGACAAGTTCACCCGGCAGACCGGGATCAAGGTCAAGCTGCAGGTGATCGGCTGGCCGGACCTGCTCAACCGGATCCTGGCCGCCACCACGTCAGGCCAGGGACCCGACGTCCTCAACATCGGCAACACCTGGTCCGCCTCGCTGCAGTCCACGGGGGCACTGCTGCCGTTCGACGACGCGACCCTCGCCAAGATCGGCGGCAAGGGCCGGTTCCTCGGCCCGAGCCTGGCCGCCACCGGCGCGGCCGGCAAGGCGCCGGCCGGCGTCCCGCTCTACGGGCAGGCCTACGCCCTGTACTACAACAAGAAGATGTTCGCCGCCGCGGGCATCGACCACCCGCCTGCGACCTGGCCCGAGCTGGTCGCCGACGGCAAGAAGCTCACCCACGGCGGCCAGTGGGGCCTGACGCTCCAGGCCGGGCAGGTCACCGAGAACGCCCACCACGCGGCGATCCTCGGCGCCCAGCAGGGCGCCCAGTTGTTCGACTCCGCCGGCAAGCCACACCTGTCGTCCCCGCAGGAGGTCGCCGCGATCAAGCAGTACGTGGACCTCATGGCGGTCGACAAGATCGTCAACCCGAGTGACGCGGAGTACACCGACACCAGCACGTCGCTCAAGGACGTGGCCACCGGCAAGGCCGCGATGTTCATGAACCAGGCCTCGCAGGGGTCGTTCAAGCTCGTCGGCATGAAGCTCGACGACCTCGGCGTCACCCCGATCCCGTTCCCGGCCCCGGTCCCGGCCGGCGGCCGTCACGTGAACAGCTTCGTGGCCGGCATCAACCTGTCGGTGTTCAAGAACACCAAGAACCGCGACGCGGCGCTGAAGTTCGTGAAGTTCATGGACAGCGCCGACGAGCAGAAGATCCTCAACAAGACCTACGGGTCGCTGCCGGTGGTCAGCGACGCCTACTCCGACCCGGCGTTCCAGACGCCCGCGACCAAGGTCTTCCAGCAGGTGCTGGCCACCAGCGCCGAACCACTGCCGGAGGTCCCGCAGGAGAGCCAGTTCGAGACGCTCGTCGGCGGCGCCATGAAGACGATGTTCGCCGACGCCGCGAACGGCAAGCCGATCACGGATGAGTACGTCAGGGCCAAGCTCGACCAGGTCGACCAGCAACTGGCCGCCAGCGGCTGACGCCTGCCGGCCCGCCCGCCTCGCCGGGCGGGCCGGACACTCATCGAAGGAACTTCATGACATCCACGACGTCACCCCCCGCGGTCGAGCGGGCAGCCGGCGAACCGGACCGGCGGCCGGCCCGTTCGCGGAGGAAGCGTCCGGCGCTGCCGTACCTGCTGCTGCTCCCGGCTCTCCTCTTCGAGCTGCTCATCCACATCGTGCCGATGTTCGTCGGCATCGGGATGAGCCTGCTCCACCTGACCCAGTTCTTCATCCGGAACTGGTCGGCGGCGCCCGGCGCCGGACTGTCGAACTACCGGCTCGCCGTCGACTTCCACGCCCCGGTCGGCGCCGCGCTGCTGCGGTCCTTCTGGACCACCGTGAAGTTCACGGTCCTGTCCGTCGGCCTGTCGTGCCTGTTCGGCATGGCGGCCGCGGTGCTCATGCAGGGCTCGTTCCGCGGCCGGGGACTGCTGCGCACGCTCTTCCTGGTCCCGTACGCGCTGCCTCTCTACGCGGCGGTGATCACCTGGGCGTTCATGCTGCAGCGTGACAACGGCCTGGTGAACCACCTGCTCGGCGACGACCTGCACGTCGTCGGCACCAACACGCACGCCCCGTTCTGGCTGATCGGTGGCAACAGCTTCGTCTCGCTGGTCGCCGTCTCGGTCTGGCGGTCCTGGCCGTTCGCCTTCCTGATCCTGATGGCCGGGCTGCAGAACATCCCGGCCGACCTGTACGAGGCGAGCGCTCTGGACGGCGCGAGCTGGTGGCGGCAGCTGCGCTCGGTCACGCTGCCGATGCTCCGCCCGGTCAACCAGGTCCTCGTCCTGGTGCTGTTCCTGTGGACCTTCAACGACTTCAACACGCCGTACGTGCTGTTCGGCAAGTCGGCGCCGCTGCAGGCCGACCTGATCTCGATCCACATCTACCAGAGCTCGTTCGTCACCTGGAACTTCGGCTCGGGGTCGGCGATGTCCGTCCTTCTGCTGCTGTTCCTGCTGCTGGTGACGGCGGTCTATCTGGTGTCGACGGGCCGGAGGAGGTCCGATGTCTGAGCCGCGCTGGCTGCGCAGTGTCCGCTGGATCGTCCTGGGACTGCTCACGATCTTCACGCTGACCCCGCTGTACGTGATGGTCAGCTCGGCGCTCAAGCCGCTCGACGAAGTTCAGGGCGCGTTCCACTGGGTGCCGACCACGCTCACGCTCCGGCCGTTCGTGGACATCTGGAAGACCATCCCGCTCGGCCGCTACTTCCTCAACAGCCTGGTCGTGTCGGCGAGCGCGACCGTCCTGTCGGTGACGATCGCGATCTTCGCCGCCTACTCCATCAGCCGGTTCCGCTTCCCCGGACGGCGCGTCTTCTCGGTGACGGTGCTGTCCACCCAGATGTTCCCCGGGATCCTCTTCCTGCTCCCGCTCTTCCTCATCTTCGTCAACATCGGCGAGGCCACCGGCGTGCAGCTCTACGGCAGCCGGCTCGGCCTCACCATCACCTACCTGACGTTCTCGCTGCCCTTCTCCATCTGGATGCTGGCCGGCTACTTCGACTCGATCCCACGCGAGCTCGACGAGGCCGCCCAGGTCGACGGCAACGGGCCGGTCGGCGCGCTGCTGCGCGTCGTCGTCCCGGCGGCCATGCCGGGAATCGTCGCGGTGGCCATCTACGCCTTCATGACCGCCTGGGGCGAGGTCCTGTTCGCCTCGGTCCTGACCAATGACAGCACCCGCACGCTCTCGATCGGCCTGCAGGAGTACTCCACCCAGACCGACGTCTACTGGAACCAGGTCATGGCCGCCGCGCTGGTCGTCTCGACCCCGATCGTCATCGGATTCCTGCTACTCCAGCGCTATCTGGTCGCCGGGCTGACCGCAGGCGCCGTCAAGTGATCCGCATCCCGCTCATAGAAGGAACTCCATGGAAGATCTGACCGCGCTCGATTCCGGATTCTGCTGGGGGGCCGCGACCGCGGCGTACCAGGTCGAAGGTGCGGTGGCCGAGGACGGCCGGCTGCCCTCGATCTGGGACACCTTCAGCCGGGTACCCGGCGCGATCAACGGTGGTGACACCGGCGATGTCGCGTGTGACCACTACCACCGCTGGCCCGAGGACGTAGCGCTGATGCGGCGGCTGGGTCTGAACGCCTACCGGTTCTCGGTGGCCTGGCCGCGCGTCGTCCCCACCGGCGCCGGAGCGGTCAACCCGCGCGGGCTGGCCTTCTACGACCGGCTCGTCGACGCGCTGCTGGAAGCCGGGATCCGGCCGTTCGTGACCCTCTACCACTGGGACCTTCCCCAGGCGCTGCAGGACCTCGGCGGCTGGCCGGAACGTGAGACCGCGTACCGCTTCGCGGAGTACGCGGCCGTCGTGGCGGGGGCGCTGGGGGACCGGGTCACCGACTGGACGACGGTCAACGAGCCGCTCTGTTCGGCCTGGATCGGCCATCTGGAAGGCCACATGGCACCCGGGATGACCGACCTGCGGGCCGCCGTCCGCGCCTCCCACCATCTGCACCTGGCGCACGGACTCGGTGTCGAGGCGATCAGGGCGAACGCCGTGCTGCCCGCCTCCATCGGGGTCGTCTACAACCTGAGTCCCTGCGAACCCGCCTCGGACCGCGACGCGGATCTCGCCGCGACGGTCCGGATGGACGGGCACGTCAACCGCTGGTGGCTCGACCCGACCGCCGGCCGCGGGTACCCGGCCGACATGGTCGAGGTGTACGGGACCGAACCACCGGTCCGCGACGGGGACCTGGAGACGATCGCGGCTCCGCTGGACTACCTCGGCCTCAACTACTACTTCCGGCAGATCGTCGCGGACGACCCCGGAGGACCGGCTCCGTACGCCCGGCAGATGCCGGTGCCGGGAGCGACCACCACCGCGATGGGCTGGGAGGTGCATCCGGCAGGCCTGGAGCAGCTGCTGCTCCGGCTGACGGACGAATACAAGGCCCGGACCCTCTACGTCACCGAGAGCGGATCCGCGTTCGCCGACGAGGTCCGTCCGGACGGTTCCGTCGAGGACCCCCAGCGCACCGAACACCTGGAAGCACATCTGGCGTCGTGCGTGCGCGCCGCCCGGAGCGGTGCCCCGGTGCGGGGCTACTTCGCCTGGTCTCTGCTCGACAACTTCGAGTGGGCGTACGGATACGACAAGCGCTTCGGGCTCGTTCACGTCGACTTCACCACCCAGGCCCGGACCGTCAAGGCCAGCGGTCACCGCTACGCCGAGATCATCCGAGCCCACCAGAGCTGATCCATCTCCACCCGCCAAGGAGAACCGATGAGATCGCTGCCCCATCCCCGAGCCGCCACGGCCCTGTGGGCCCTGACCCTGGCGCTGACAGCCGTGCTCGTCATGCCGCACAGCGCGCGCGCCGCGGACACCCTGGTCTCCCAGGGCAAGCCCGCGACCGCGTCCTCCACCGAGAACTCCGGCACCGCGGCCGCCAACGCGGTCGACGGGAACACCGGAACCCGCTGGTCCAGTGCCTTCAGCGATCCCCAGTGGCTGCAGGTCGATCTGGGCTCGACCACCACGATCAGCAAGGTCGTGCTGAACTGGGAGGCGGCGTACGGGACGGCCTACCGGATCCAGACGTCGGCGGACGGCACCAACTGGAGCACGGTGTACTCCACGACCACCGGCGCGGGCGGCACGGAGACGCTCAACGTCAGCGGCAGCGGCCGCTACGTGCGGATGTACGGGACCGCACGGCACACCGGCTATGGGTACTCCCTCTGGGAGTTCCAGGTCTACGGCTCCGGCTCAGGCACCCCGCCGCCCGCCGGCGGCGGTGACCTCGGGCCGAACGTCCTGGTCTTCGATCCGTCGATGGCCGGCTCGACCATCCAGAGCACGCTGGACTCGGTTTTCAGCAAGCAGGAGACCAACCAGTTCGGCTCGGACCGGTACGCGCTGCTGTTCAAGCCGGGCAGCTACAACGTCAACGCCAACATCGGTTTCTACACCTCCATCGCCGGCCTGGGCCGCAACCCCGACGACGTCAACATCAACGGCAGCGTGAACGTCGACGCCGGCTGGTTCAACGGCAACGCCACGCAGAACTTCTGGCGTTCGGCGGAGAACATGTCCGTCACCCCGACGGGCGGAACCGACCGCTGGGCCGTGGCGCAGGCCGCGCCGTTCCGCCGCATGCACATTCGCGGCGGACTCAACCTCGCCCCGTCGAGCAACGGATGGGCCAGCGGAGGCTACATCTCCGACTCCAAGGTGGACGGACAGGTGTCCTCGGTCTCGCAGCAGCAATGGCTGTCACGCGACAGCCAGTTCGGCAGCTGGTCCGGTTCGGTGTGGAACATGGTGTTCTCTGGCGTGGCCGGTGCGCCCCCGCAGCATTTCCCGAACCCCTCGCACACGGTCCTCGACCAGAGCCCGGTCACGCGTGAGAAGCCGTACCTCTACGTCGACTCGTCCGGCGCCTACAACGTGTTCGTGCCCTCCCAGCGGCAGAACTCCTCGGGCACCACGTGGGCGAACGGCTCGACCCCCGGCTCGTCGATCCCGCTCAGCCAGTTCTACGTCGCCAAGCCCGGTGACTCCGCCGCCACCATCAACGCCGCGCTCGGTGCGGGCCTGAACCTGTTGTTCACCCCCGGCGTCTACCACGTCAACCAGACGATCAACGTGACGCGGGCCAACACGGTCGTCCTCGGCCTGGGCTACCCGACGCTCGTGCCCGACAACGGCGTGACCCCCATGACGGTCGCGGATGTGGACGGCGTCAAGCTCGGCGGGCTGCTCTTCGACGCCGGTACGGTGACCTCGCCGGTGCTCCTCCAGGTCGGCCCGAGCGGCTCCTCGGCCGACCACGCCGCCAACCCCACCTCCATCCAGGACGTCTTCTTCAGGATCGGCGGGGCCGGCGCGGGATCGGCGACGAACAGTCTCGTGGTGAACAGCAACAACGCGATCATCGATCACATCTGGGCCTGGCGGGCCGACCACGGCACCGGCGTCGGGTGGACGACCAACACCGCCGACACCGGCCTGATCGTCAACGGCAACAATGTGATGGCCTACGGCCTGTTCGTCGAGCACTACCAGAAGTACAACGTGATCTGGAACGGTCAGGGCGGCCGTACGGTCTTCTTCCAGAACGAGCTGCCCTACGATCCGCCGAACCAGGCGGCGTGGATGAACGGAAGCACCAAGGGCTACGCGGCGTACAAGGTCGCCGACAGCGTCAACACCCACGAGGCCTGGGGCGTGGGCAGCTACTGCTACTTCAACGTCGATCCGTCGATCGTCGCCGCCCGCGGCTTCGAGGTCCCGAACAAGCCCGGCGTGAAGTTCCACGACCTGCTCACGGTGTCCCTCGGCGGTAACGGGACGATCACCAACGTCATCAACACCACCGGCGGCGCCGCGAGCGGCACCGCCACCATCCCGAGTTACCTGGTCGGCTATCCCTAGCCCACGGCCCACGGGCGATCGCCCGACCGGTCTGCGTCTGACCGCCGGCCTGCGCCACCATGATGTGCGATGGTGTGCGCAGGCCGGACAGGCGGCCCGCGCATCTGCGACGCCTTCCGGCGGCCGCCTCGTTCAGAGGATGAAATGGGCTCGGATGGTCGTACCGCCCGGCCTGGTGTGCAAGCGGACCAGATCGGCGAGTTGGTTGACCAGGAGCACACCCCGGCCGCCGAGCACGTCGGGATCGACCGGGCGGCGTCCCACCAGCGGGTCGGTGATGAACCCCGCGTCCCTGACCTCGCAGACCAGATACCTGTCTTCGGTCCAGATCCGGAGCGTGCCCGCTCCGCCGCCGTGAACGAGAGTGTTCGCGGCCAGCTCGTTGACGGCCAGCTCCGCGTCCAGAACCCGGTCGGCTCCCAAGCCGGCACGACCGGCGTGCTCGACGACCAGCGCCCGGGCCTGACCCAGATTCGCGTCATCGAAGGCCAGCATCGCCGGTTCATCGGCAGGTTCGGCCAGCGGCACGTTGTAGGCCCGCACGACGCGCTTCGGCGCGTACTCGCCGCTGTCGTACTCACCCCCGTCATCGACGAGAACGGGGTGGGTGGCGGCGGCGTCGGCGAGCACCCGCGGGTGCAGTGTCCCGGCGTCGTACGGGCACAGGATGGTGACCGCGCGGCCGGTGAACGCCAGATTGATCAGCGCCTCATGCTGCACGCACGCCGGATACTCGTTCTCGCTGCGGCCCGGCCAGATGGGCTCACCGATGATCCGCACCCGGCCATGCGGATGAGCGTCAGCGAATTTTCGCAGGACCATGGGGATGATCCGCCCCGGGTTACGGCCGACCTGGGTCATGTCCATCAGCCGAACCTGGGCGGCGGAGTCACCGAGTTCGGAACGCAGCACGTCCAGATTGGGCCCGGGAACGGCCACCGCCACCGGCTCTCCGGCGTCCAGCCCGCCGCGGATGAAGGGCACCGTGCCGGCCAGATACTCGTGTGCGCCGCGGTAGAACAGCGCCGGATGCACGAACGGGCCAGTGGCCGGCTGCGCACCTGCGGTGCTTGGTCTCCTCATCGCCCCCACACCCCCGTCCCCGGCATACCCGGTCATATTACTTTGAAAAGGCTGTCGAGGCCGGTGGCGTCTCCGGACGCGTCCGCGACCAGCGCATCAGTGGCTCTGGTAGAGGGAGGTCGGTGGCGATCTTGGCGGGAAGGACTGCTCGGTGACCTCCTCGGCGCGGCTTCGTGAAGCGTCAGACGAAGGCGCCGAGGCCGGTGATGGCGCGTCCGGTGATCAGGGTGTTGATCTCCCGCGTGCCCTCGTAGGAGTAGATCGCCTCGGCGTCGGCGACGAACCGGCCGACCTTGTAGTCCAGCACGATGCCGTTGCCGCCCAGGATCTCCCGCGCCCAGCCGACGGACTCGCGCATCCGCGCGGTGCAGAAGGCCTTGGCCATGGCCGAGTGCTCGTCGCGGTAGACGCCGGTGTCCTGGAGCTGTGCCAGCCGCACGACCATCCCCAGCGAGGAGGTGACGTCGCCGAGAATGCGCACCAGCAGGTCCTGAACGAGCTGGAACTTCGCGATGGGCCGGCCGAACTGCTCGCGTTCCTTCGCGTACGCCAGCGCCAGTTCGTAGGCGCCCATCATCACGCCGACGGCCTGCCAGGCCACTCCACCCCTGGTCCTGCGGAGGATTTCGGCGGTGTCGCGGAAGCCGCCGGCCCGCTGAAGCCGGTTTTCCTCGGGGATCCGGCAGTCGGTGAGCGTGATGTCGGCGTTCTCCACGGTCCGCAGCGCGATCTTGTGCTCGATCTTCGTCGCGGTGAACCCCGGTGTGTCCTTTTCCACCACGAAGCCCTTGACGTGGTCGTCCGCCTCGTCCCTGGCCCAGATGATGACCAGGTCGGCGAAGGTGGCGTTGCCGATCCAGCGCTTCGCGCCGTTGATGACCCACTCGTCACCCTCGCGACGCGCGGTGGTCTCCAGTCCGGCGGCCACGTCCGAACCGCCGTGCGGCTCGGTGAGCCCGAACGCGCCGATCTTCTCCATCCGCGACATCGCCGGCAGCCAGCGTTCCTGCTGCTCCTCGGAGCCGCAGCGGGCGATACTGCCCATCGCGAGTCCGGTGTGGACGCCGAAGAACGTCGCGAGCGACGGGTCGACGCGGTTCATTTCCAGCGCCACGAACCCGGTCAGCAGACTGCGCGCGCCCCGGTAGGCAAGCCCGGCGACGTCCAGTGCCGCGAAACCGGGGACGAGGTCGTGGGGGAACGCGGCGTCCGCCCATGCCTTGTTCGCGATCGGCGCCACCTCGCTCTCCATGAAGGTCCTCGTACGCAGAAGGACCTCGTGCTCGTCGTCGGTCAGCAGGCTCTGGTAGTCGTAGAAGTCACCGACGAGGGGCTTGTCGGTCATCGTGGTCACGCCCTTTCGATGTATGAGATCTGGGAGATGATCGCCGGCCTGCTGACCGGGGCACTCCGTACGTGGACGGCCCAGCGCACACCTTGACGGTCCCCTTTAGGCGAGCCGGGTCTGAGGGTATGGGGCTCAAGGGGGCGGATTGGACGGTTACGGAGCGAAGGTGATCGCTTTTGAAGGTGGCTGTGATCGGAGTCGGTGCGGTCGGGGCGGCGACGGTGTTGTCGCTGATCCAACGCGGTGGGATGTGCCGGCAGATCGCACTCGTCGACCGTAACGCCTCCCGCGCCGACGGGGTGGCCACCGATATGCGCTATGCCACGCCGTTGTCGCCGATGGTGGAGGTGCGTTCTGGCGGTTATGACGCTGTTGCCGGCGCTGAGCTGGTGATCATTACGGCGGGGCTGAATGAGAAGGCCGGCGGTGCCACCGACCGTTCCGACCCGCACGGTCGGTTGCGGCTGCTTGAGACCAATGCAAAGGTCTATGCCGACATAGTGCCTCAGGTGGTGGCGGTCGCACCGCAGGCGGTGCTCATGGTGGTCACCGACCCGCCGGATCCGCTGGCGGATCTCACCCGCCGGCTGGCAGGCCATGACCGGGTGTTCTCCACCGGCACCTTGATCGACAGCCTGCGCTTCCGCGTGCACCTGGCCGACCGGCTCCAGGTGCGGCCCCGGGACGTCCAGGCCATGGTGGTCGGTGAACACGGCACATCCGAGGTGCTGTTGTGGTCCTCGGCATCGATGGGCGGCATCCCCGTTCTCGATCTGCTCGACCAGAGCGGCCAGCCGGTCGAGAAGGTCCGGCAGGAGATCGAGAACGACATCCGATACGCGAACATCACCATCATCGAAGGCACCGGGGCCAGCCAGTACGGCATCGGCGCCGTTTCGGCGCGCCTGGCGGAGGCGGTGCTGCGTGACGAACGCGCCGTGCTGCCGGTGGCCGCCTATCACCCCCGCTACGAGGTGACGTTGTCGTTGGTCAGTGTGCTGGGCGCCGGCGGGGTGCAGCAGATGCACGAACCCGTGATGACTGCGGACGAGCGTGCCGCCCTCGATCGCAGCGCCGCCGCCCTGCGCGAGGCCGCACACCGCGCCGTCACCGCCGCACCCTGTCCGCCATCCGCCGCATCATCGAACTCCAACACCAACTCGCCCAGATCACCCGCGAACGGGACGAACTCGCCCGGCGCCTGACCCAGATGGGCTGCGACCACCAGATCCCGCCGCCACCCCCAGCACGCGGCGACCGTGAGCTTTCCCAGTGCTGTTGGCTGAACCACAGATCGTCGCGTTCGACAATCGCGGCGCAGGCCGTTCCGGCAAGCCGGATATTCCGTACTCGATCGAGTTGATGGCCGCCGACACCATCGGCCTGATGGATCGGGGGCGGGCCGGCTGCGGCGCCGACCGCCCCCGACCTGGAGGATCGGTGGATCGGTGACTAGGAGACGTCGACGACGAAGGTGGTCGAGGTGGTCCCTCCGTTGTAGCGGACGGTCGCGGTGACCGTCGCGACACCGGCTCCGACCGTGTGGATCGTCTGGTGCCGGTCGACGCGGACCACCTGCGGGCGGTCGCTGCGGTAGGTCACGGTCAGTCCCCTGGGCAGCGGGACGCTCGCCCCCCTGGTGATGTAGCCGTAGATGCTCTCGTCTCCCATCGACACGGTGAGCTGCGGGTCCACCGCGGTGTTCTTGGCGAACATCACCCGCTGGGCGACATTCTGCGCGGCGTCACCGGTCTGCGTCGGCTTGGCGGTGACGACCGACGGAGTCGGCCGCAGTGCACCGCTGACGCGCACGGATGCCCGCGCCGCGATGCCCGAGTCCGCACTCGACGTGCTCAGCTGCAGTTCGTACGCCCCGGGGTCGACCTTGTACTTCTTCGACGTCTCGTCGTAGAAGGCGAACTTCGGCACCGGCACGGTGAAGCTGATCCGTTTGGTCCGGTGGGGGGGCACGGTGACCTTCTGGAATGCCTCGAGCCGCTTGATGGGACGTTGCGCCGAGGCCGGTTCGAACGGGGTGCTGACGTACAGCTGGGGCACCGCGTCGCCCGCCTCCGAGCCACGGTTGGTGACGTCGGCGGTGACGTGCAGGGTGCCGTTCGCGTCGGCCGCGCGCCTGTCGACCCGCAGGCCCGAGTACGAGAAGTCGTTGTAGCTCAGGCCGTACCCGAACGGGTAGGTGACGTCACCGGTGAAGTACATGTACGTGCGGCCGTCTGAGGTCGCGGTCGGCCGGATGGTGTAGTCGCCGATCGCCGGCAGCTGCTTGAGATCGCTGTACCAGCTGAACGGCAGCCGGCCGCTCGGGTCGGTCGTGCCGAGCAGCACGTCGGCGAGCGCGGCGCCCTGGCGCTGCCCGTTGTAGGAGCTCCACAGGAGGGCCGGCACCTGGGACTGGAAGCCGCTGGTGTCGACCTGCCCGAGGGTCTCCAGGTACGCGATGGTGTGCGGGTTCTGCGCCGCGACCTGGCTGATGAGAGAGGACTGCGCGCCGGGCAGGGCGAGCGTGCTGCGGTCCGTGTCCTCCTGGGCGGTGCTCGCGTCGGTGCCGGCGACCACGATCACCGCGTCGTAGTTCTTCGCCGCCGCGACGGAGGCCGGGTCGACCGTGTCCAGCTTCGTGCCCGTGACGCCCGGGTAGTAGTCGACCGCGGCGTCGGGGTCGATCTTCTGGATGGCGGTCTTGACGCCCTGGTAGGCGTTGGTCTCCTTGGCGACGCCCGCGGAGCCCTGGTTGCTCGAGTAACCGCCGAGGTACAGCGACGACGGGTTGGCGTAGGCGCCCATCACCGCGACGCGGTAGGTGCCGGTCGATGGCACCTTGAGCGGCAGAAGGCTGCTCTTCGTACCGCCCTGCCCGGTGACGGCCGCGTTCTTCAGCAGCACCAGGCTCTCGTCGGCCACCCGCTGGTCCAGGGCCAGCCGGTCGGCGGTCTCGGTCACGGCGTTGTTGGCGTCGGAGTTGGTCCAGGTGCCCGGGGCCAGGCGGGCACGAGCCGCCTTCACCCACGGCACCGTGGTCTGCGTGTCGAACTCACCGGTCTCGATGCGTGAGGTGAACAGCCGCACCAGCGAGGTGTCGACATCGCCCTCGTTGTAGACGTCGGTCTGGGTCGTGATGTGGTTCGCGACGGCGGTCGGGATCGTGTTGCCGTAGCTGTAGGCGTCGTGGTAGCCCTGATCGCAGTCCAGGTCCTCGCCCGCGGAGTTCGCGTACGCGGTGCGCCCGTACTGATCCAGTGGCGCCGACGCTCCCGGCGGCTGCCAATGATGGCCGGCCTGGATCTCATAGACCGCGTCGCAGTCTGATGTGAAGTACCCGCCGAAGCCGTACGTCTGGCGGGCCAGCGTGTCCATGAGATGGACGTCGGCGGCGGCCGGGACCCCGTTGATCTCGTTGTAGGAACTCATGATCGAGCCGGGGTCGCTCCGCGCGATGATGTCGCGGAACTGGGCCGTGTAGTACTCCCGCAGCGTGCGCTCGTCCATGTCCGAAGAGCCGGTCCGGCGGTTGTACTCGCTGTTGTTCGCGGCGAAGTGCTTGATGGTGGCGATGGCCTTGAGGTAGCCGTGCGCCGATTTCGGCAGCCGGCCGTTCTCGTCCTGGCCCTGCAGGCCGTTGACGAACTGAGACGCGAGTGCGGCCGTGAGGGTCGGGTCCTCGCTCCATGTCTCGTCGTTGCGGCCCCAGCGCGGGTCACGCGCGAGGTTGACGGTCGGGGAGTAGTAGTCGAGGTCCTGGGTGTTGTTCGGCGCCACGTCGCGGGCCTCGTCGGAGATCCGGCCGGCCTCCTCATGCACCAGGCCGGGGTTCCAGGTGCTGCCCAGCGACAGGTCGACCGGGTAGGACGTGGTGTTGGTCAGCGTCGGTGGGTTGGCGCCCGTGTTGGTCTGCTGGCGGGCGACGCCGTGCGCGGCCTCGTTCCACCACCCCCACGCGGCAACGCCCAGCCTGGGGATCGCCGGCGCCTGGCTGCTGTTCATCTGCTGCGCCTTCTCCGGCAGCGTGAGACGCGAGACCAGATCCGCCGCGCGTTCCGCGGGCGTGTAGTTCGGGTTGAGATAGGTCGGTGGGGCCGTTTTAGTCGCCGATGAGCTCGCTGACGCGCTCGGCGTGACCGTCGCGACGGCGCAGCACATGGCCGCTCCGGTCGCGATGATCGCGAATACTCTCCTGTGCACGGGGACTCCCAGTACGCGGCTCGGATTTGCCGGTATGGCCACCAAGGATCACGGCCTCCGACAGACCGGACTCTAAGATCCGGGTTTGTCAGCGTCAAGGATTAACTTAAGCGTAACGCTGCAGAGTTTTACCGAGCTCCGGACAAACCTGTAACCTGGGGTCATGGCGAGCGCACCCGGGTCTCTCGAATCGCTGCGATCGCGCAATCGCCTCCACGTGCTGGAGACGGTGCAGCAGCGCGGCGCGGTCAGCAGGGCCGACATCACCCGCGCGACCGGACTGTCACGCACCACCGTCTCCAGCCTGGCCGCCGATCTGCTGTCGGACGGAGTCCTCATCGAACTGGCCGACCGGGTGGCACCGCCCGTCACGTCGCCGGGCGGCGGCCGTCCCGCGACTCTGCTCACTCTCAATCCCGACGGCGGCGGCGTGCTCGGCGTCCATCTCGGCCACGACAACGTACGCGTCGTGTACGCGGACCTGTCCGGTGGTGTGCTCGGTGAGCGGCAACGTGAGATCGACGTCGACCACCTGCCGGTCGACTCGCTCGCCTATGTGAGCGACGCGGCGCTCGAACTCGTCGCGGCCGAAGGCCATGACGTCGATCGTGTCATCGGCATGGGTGTCGCGGTCTCGGCCCCCGTCCAGCTCGCGTCGCACACCCTGCGCAGCCCCTCGATGCTGCGCGATTGGAGTGACGTCGACATCGCCGCGCGGTTGCGGCACGAAGTCGGGCTGCCGGTGTATGTCGGGAACGACGCCAACCTCGGGGCGATGGCCGAGTGGACCTTCGGGGTCGGCCGGGGGGCCGACGACCTCATCTACGTGATGCTGTCCGACGGCGTCGGCGCAGGCCTGATCCTGAACGGCAGGCCCTACGAGGGCGCCACCGGAACCGCCGGTGAGCTGGGGCATGTGGTCGTTGTCGAGGGCGGGTACGTCTGCCGGTGCGGCAACCGAGGCTGCCTTGAGACGGTCGTCGGCACCCATGCCCTCGTCGGCGCCTTCTCGCAGAGCCGTGGCCCGGACACGACACTCGCCGATGTGGTCGCCCTGTCGGTGGCCGACGATCCCGGATCCCTGCGGGTCATCGTCGACGCGGGGCGTACGGTCGGCCGCGCCCTGGCCGGAATCTGCGCCATGCTCGATCCCAAGCTGGTGATCATCGGAGGCAAGCTCGCGGCCGCCGGGTCGCCGCTGCTCGACGGCGTTCGCGAGGTCCTGGTCAGGGGACTGCCACCGGCGATCAGCCAGGGAGTCGTCGTCACGGCGGGCCGGCTCGGCCATCGTGCCGAGGTGCTCGGCGCGATCGCACTCGCGACCCGCAGCACCTCCGCCCACCTGCTGACACGGTGATCCCGCGCGATCGGCGAGAGGGAGAACCCCAGCGACTTCGGCGCCCATACTTCGGCTTTAGTCGCTGCCTGCCTGGCCTGTAGTCGCCGCCTGCCAGACTTGCTCCTCGGTGGGCGGCCGGGGAGGGGAGTGAAGGTGGTGTCGGAGAAGGGGATGAAAGGCCGGCAACGGCCGATGTGGGTGAACCCGCTGTTCGGGCAGGCCGACCCGGTTTCCGGCGTGACGGCGCATCTTCCCCGGCTGAGGTTGCCGGAGGCCCCGATGGCGCCGGTGACCGCGTCCCGGCTCATCCGCGACGAGCTGATGCTGGACGGGAACCCGCGGCTGAACCTGGCCACCTTCGTGACCACCTGGATGGAGCCAGAGGCGCAGGCGCTCATGGGCGACACCGCCGACAAGAACCTCGTCGACAGGGACGAATATCCCGCGACGGCCGAACTCGAACAGCGCTGCGTCGCGATGCTGAGCCACCTGTGGAACGCCCCACGCCCCGACGCCCCGGTCGGCTGCTCCACCATCGGATCCAGCGAGGCGTGCATGCTCGCCGGCATGGCGCTCAAACGACGCTGGATGCACCGCAACGCCGACAGGTACCCCGCCGGCGCCCGGCCGAACCTGGTCATGGGCACCAACGTCCAGGTGTGCTGGAAGAAGTTCTGCAACTTCTGGGAGGTGGAGGCGAGCCTGGTCCCGATGGAGGGCGACCGGTTCCACCTGGGCGCGGAGCAGGCCGCGGAGGCGTGCGATGAGAACACCATCGGCGTGATCGCCATCCTGGGTTCCACTATGGACGGCAGCTACGAGCCGGTCGCCGAGATCTGCGCCGCCCTTGACGCGCTGGAGGAGCGCATCGGATGGCACGTGCCCGTCCACGTGGACGCCGCGTCCGGCGGCATGATCGCCCCGTTCCTGGATCCGGGCCTGGAATGGGACTTCCGGCTTCCGCGCGTCGCCTCCATCAACACGTCCGGCCACAAGTACGGGCTGGTCTACCCGGGTATCGGCTGGGTGCTGTGGCGCGATGAGGAGGCGCTGCCCGAGGACCTCGTGGAGCGCGTGAACTACCTGGGCGGCGACATACCCACGTTCACGCTCAACTTCTCCCGGCCCGGCTCCCAGGTCATCGCGCAGTACTACAACTTCCTGCGGCTCGGCCACGACGGCTACCGCGCGGTCCAGCGTGCCATCCGGGAGGTGGCAATGCACCTGGCCGAGCGGATCGAGGCGCTCGGCTGCTTCCAGCTCCTCACCCGCGGCGACCAACTACCGGTATTCGCCTTCACCACCACCGATGACGTCACGCAGTTCAGCGTCTTCGACGTCTCACGGCGGCTGCGGGAGTCCGGCTGGCTGGTGCCCGCGTATACCTTCCCGCCGAACCGCCAAGATCTGGAGGTACTCCGGGTCGTGTGCCGCAACGGGTTCTCCTTCGACCTGGCCGACCGGCTGGTCGAGGACCTGCGGAACCTG
The DNA here is from genome assembly GCA_025964625.1 of Actinoallomurus sp. Taxonomy (GTDB): domain Bacteria; phylum Actinomycetota; class Actinomycetes; order Streptosporangiales; family Streptosporangiaceae; genus Actinoallomurus. Next base: position 27,084 of record JAOPYL010000087.1, read on the forward strand.
CTGCCGTGGCTGCGCAAGCAGCCGGGGCCGATATACGGACCGAAAGATGCGTCGAGCTTCCACCACTGACGGCGCCGTCAGGCCGTGGCATCCGCGGCCAGGGACTGCCCGGCCTCGCGCAGTTCCTCGCGCCTGGCGTGGTCGAAGAAGAACGGGCCGGTCGGCAGCACGGCGGCGAGCAGGGCGAGCGTGGTGGTCTTCCGGCCCCAGTCCAGCCTGGCGCGCACATCCAGGGTGGCCGCGACGAGCGCGATGAAGAACGCGGCGTGGAGCAGACCGAGCGGCATGACCAGGTTGATGTCGGAGATCCGGCTGAGCAGCGAGCCGAAGATCAGCAGGACCAGGAAGGAACAGCCTTCGGCGATCGCGATCACACGGAAACGGAAGAAGGGGTTCGACGGCAATGGACAGCACCTCCAGTGAGAACCCTAAGCGTGGGTCTCCTCGCCGCGTCACCGAGGTCCCGCGAGACCGACCTGGCCATCGGACGAGCAGGACGCGGACGCGGCGCGGAAAATGTCAGTGGTCGAACGTATGATCGAACTATGGTCGAGAATGCGACGCTCGTAAGCCGTACCCGTCCGAACCTGACCGCCGCCGAGATAGCCGCCCTCGGGCTCTCGCTCGCCCATCTGGGCGCGGGCCCACAGTCCGCCATCGCCCGCCGCGCCCTGCGGCACATGTTCGAGGACCTGGAGGCCCCGAGCGACGTCATCGCCACGACGCTCGCCACGCTGACCAGGCCGCTCGACCCCGCGACGGCGCGCCGGGCCAGGACCGCCGCCGGCGCGATCACCGCCCGGCTGGTCATCCGCCTGCACTACGCCGACGCGAAGGGGAACATCACGATCCGGGAGGTGGAGCCGGTCACCTGCCTCGTGCACCGCGACCACTGGTACCTCGTGGCGTGGTGCCGGCTCCGCCAGGACATCCGGGCCTTCCGGTTCGACCGGGTGCTCGCCGTCGAGTCGACCGACATCCCCGCCCGGCCGCATCGGGCCGAGCGCTTCCTGCCCTTCCAGGGCCGGGCGGCCTGACTCGGCGCGGCATCCGCTACCCGAGGATCTCGGCGCGCAGACGGGTCTTGAGGATCTTTCCGCCGGGGTTGCGGGGCAGCTCGCCGTCGCGGAACCAGACGTGGGCCGGCACCTTGAACGCCGCGATCCGCTCGCGGAGGAACGCCCGGAGCTCGTCCGCCGTGACCGTCGCCCCGGGCCGCAGGCAGACGACCGCGCCGACCTCCTCGCCGAGCTCGTCGTGCGGCACGCCGATGACGGCTGCGTCGGCCACCGCGGCGTGCTCGTACACCGCGGCCTCGACCTCGGCGCAGTAGACGTTCTCACCGCCGCGGATCAGCATGTCCTTGGCCCGGTCGACGATGTACACGAAGCCCTCGGCGTCCACGCGGGCCAGGTCGCCGCTGTGCAACCAGCCGCCCACGAAGGCCTGGGCGGTGGCCTCCGGGCGGTTCCAGTAGCCCTTGATGACGTTCGGGCCCTTGATGAGCAGCTCACCGACCTCGCCGGTGGGCACCTCCTCACCGGACGGGTCGACGACCTTGACGTCGCAGACCGGAACCGGCGGGCCGACGCTGTCCGGGTGGGCGAGGTAGTTGATCCCGCTGTTGTACGTCGTCACCGACGAGGTCTCGGTGAGTCCGTAACCGTTGCTCGGCGTCCGCTCCGGCAGCTGCTGCTTGATCTTCTCGACCAGTGTGGGCGGCGCCGGCGCGCCGCCGTACGAGACCGCGGTGAGGCTGGAGATGTCGTACTTGTCGAACTCAGGGGAGGCGAGCACCTGCCACGCCATCGTGGGCACGCCGCCGAACGTCGTGACCCTTTCGCGTTCGATGAGCTCCAGCGCCCGCTCGGCGTTCCACTTGTGGATCAGCACGATCGTGCCGCCCATCAGCGCGCTGGTCACCAGCACGGAGTGGCAGCCGGTCGCGTGGAAGAACGGCACGCCGAGCAGGGTCACGCGGCGCTGGGGCGCGGTGAGCTCCTCGGCCGTACCGCCCGCCCGCACCCCGGCGGCGAGCATCGCGTAACCCAGGCTCAGCGGGTTGCCGGTGATGTTGCGCTGCGTGCCGAGCGCGCCCTTCGGCCGGCCGGTCGTGCCCGAGGTATAGAAGATCGTCGCGTCGTCCTCGGGGTCGATGGCGACGTCGGGGAGGGTGTCGCCGACCTCGCCCAGCACCGACTCGTACGGCTCCGCGCCCGCCGGCGGCGTGCCGTCACCCCGTACGACGATGGTGGCGATGCCGAGTCCGGGTAGCACCTCGGCAAGACGACCGGCCCGCTCCTCGTCGGCGACGAGCACCTTCGCGCCGCTGTCGCGCAGGCCGTACTCCAGCTCGGGCGCGGTCCACCACGCGTTCAGCGGCACGACGACGGCGCCGATCGCGGCCGCGCCGAAGAAGGCGACGGACCACTCGGGGAAGTTGCGCATGGCGATCGCGACCCGGTCGCCCTTTCGCACGCCGTACCGTTCGGTGAGCCGGCGCGCGAAGGTCGCCGCGTGCCGGAAGTGCTGCTCGAACGTCAGCCGCTCGTCCTCGTACACCAGGAACGGGGCGTCACCGTGCAGCCGGGTGATCTCCAGTACGGCCCGCAGTGACGGGGGAGCGTGTTTCCAGACACGCGTGCGCTCGCCGCGGATCTCGGCCTCGTCCACCTCGAACAACTGCCCCGGCGCGGTCAGGGCGGCCTTCACCTCGTCCAGGCTCTTCACGATTCGACTCCGTACTTCTCGCGGGCTGCGGCGATCTTGTCCGGCAGGTACTCGGTGGGCCAGCGACCCGGGGCGGGTTCGTGGTCCCTGAGCACGCGGCGGGCGATCGACGCCTGATGGACCTCGGTCGGGCCGTCCATGATCCCCATCAGGGGCGCCGCCTGCCAGAGCCGTGCGAGGGGGGTGTCATTGGAGACGCCGAGCGCGCCGTGCAGGTGCATCGCCCGGTAGACCACGTCGTGGAAGACCCGGGCGGCGGCCACCTTGCAGGCGGCGATCTGGGTGCGCGCCTCCTTGGTGGAGGACTGGTCGATCAGCCAGGCGGTGTGCAGGATCAGCAGCCGGAACTGCTGGATCTCGATGTAGGAGTCGGCGATCGCGGCCTGCACGAGCTGCTTGCCGGCCAGGTTTCCGTCGTGGGTCTCCCGGGACAGCGCCCGCTCGCACATCATGTCGAACGCCTTCTTCACCGCCGCCACGGTGCGCATCGAGTGGTGGATCCGCCCGCCGCCGAGCCGCGCCTGCGAGATCGTGAACGCCCCGCCCACCTCGCCGAGCAGCGCGTCCGCTCCCACCCGCGCGTCGTCGTAGCGGATGTGCGCGTGCCCACCGTCGCGGTGGCCCATCGTCGCGATGTCGCGCACGATCTCGACGCCCGGCGTGCCGGCGGGCACAAGGAACATCGACATCCGCTGGTACGGATGCGCGTCCGGGTCGGTCACCGCCATCACGATGAGGAACGAGGCGTTGGCGGCGTTGGACGTGAAGTACTTCTCCCCGGTGATGACCCAGCCGTCGCCGTCGCGGACCGCCCGCGTCCTGAAGAGCCTGGGATCGGCGCCGGCGTGCGGTTCTGTCATCGAATAGGCGGAGAAGCACTCGCCGTCGAGCAACGGCTTCAGGTAGCGCGCCTTCTGCTCGTCGGTGCCGTACATCGCGATGATCTCGGCGTTGCCCGTGTCCGGCGCCTGGCAGCCGAAGATGACCGACGCCCACGGCGAGCGGCCGATGAGCTCGTTCATCAGCGCCAGCTTGAGCTGGCCGTAGCCCTGCCCGCCCAGGTCGGGGCCGAGGTGGCAGGCCCACAGGCCCTGCTCGCGTACCTGCCGCTTCAGGGGCTCGACGATCGTCCGCAGCTCGTCGTCGAGCGGTTCGTAGGCCTTACCGCCGAAGACGAGGTCGAGGGGCTCGACCTCGTCCCGGATGAAGGCGTCCATCCAGTCCAGCTTCGCCTGGAACTCCGATTCGGTGGAGAAGTCCCACATCAGGCCTCCATGAAGGTCAGGGCGCGGGCGAACAGCCCGAGTGTCGTCGCGTGCAGGAGGTCGCCGACGTCCTTGGCCGCCTTGCCGGCGCACGCGCGTGCGTGCGTGCCCTCCAGCACGATGCCGAGCTTGAAGCAGGCCATGACGGCGTACCAGGTGAGCGCGGACAGATCGCGGTCCGACCGCGCGGCGTAGACGGCGGCCAGCTCGGCGGGGGAGGGCAGCCCGCCCGCCGCGCCGATGGCCCCGGAAAGCTTGGCGGTCTCCTCGCCCGGCCAGGTCGCGATCAGCCAGCCGAGGTCGAGCAGCGGGTCGCCGATCGTGCACATCTCCCAGTCGACGATCGCGGCGACCTCGGAGTCGGTGAAGGAGTAGAGCAGGTTGGCCAGGTGGTAGTCGCCGTGCATGATGCCGGGACGCCAGGTCGGCGGCCGGTTGTCCTCCAGCCAGGACGCGACCTTCGTGAGCCCTGGGATCCGCGGTCCGGGGTAGCCGTCCAGCGCGTTGTAGGACTCCAGCTCGGACAGCCACCGGCCGACCTGGCGTTCGAGGAAGCCCTCGGGCCTGCCCATGTCGCCGAGGCCCACGGCGACATGGTCGATGGCGCCGAGCTCGGCGAGCGCGGCGGCCGCCTCCAGGCCCATCCGGTGCCGCACCGCCGGGTCGCCGGCGTGGAGGTCGGGCAGCGTCGTGGTGGGGTTGAAGCCGCGCACCGACTCCATGAGATAGAAGACGGCGCCGCCCATGACCGTCTCATCGGGGCAGGCCGCGATGAGACGCGGGGCGCGCACGCCGGTGCCGCTCAGCGCGGCCAGCACCCGGGCCTCTCGCCGCAGCGCGTCATTGCTCTTCGGCCGCGGGTGCGCGGGCGGGCGGCGCAGGACGTACTCGCGCGGCCCGCGCCAGAACCGGATCAGCACGTTCTGTGTGCCACCGCCGAGGCGCTCGACGGCCTCGAAGGCGCCGCCGGGGAGGCCCTGGCCGTCCATCCAGTCCGTGAGAACGCCGAAGTCGACGAGGGACGCGTCGATGTGATCAGGCTGCATCCAGGGGAAACCTCCGCATCCGCGAGCCTATGATTCAACTGCATTAAAGGTCAATGTGGTTGAATGAAAACTGTGGGCACGGCGGGGCGCGCGACGAGGGAGCGCCTTCTCGAGGCCGCGGAACGCCTGTTCGCCGCCCAAGGCGTCAACGCCGTCAGCCTGCGCGAGATCGTCCGTGAGTCGGGCGCCCGCAACGTGACCGCCCTGCAGTACCACTTCGGCGACCGGAGGAGCCTGCTGCGCGCCGTCCTCGAACGGCACCACCGGGACGTCGAGATCGCCAGGAACGCGCTGCTCGACACGTACGAGGCCGAGGGGGATGCCGACGTCCGGGCCCTGGCCGTCATCCTGGTGCGGCCCCTCGCGGCCAAGCTCGCCCACGCCGGAGGCAGGGCCTACCTGCGGATCCTCGGCGAACTCCTGAACCGCCCCGAGCCGGTGATCGACCGGGCGAGCCTTCGGAACCCCGCGGACAGCCTGTTCCGCTGGCGGGCCCTGACCGCCCCGCTGCTGGAGGAGGACGCCACCCGCCTGCACCGAAGGTTCGTGGCGGTGCGGTTCACCATGACCGAGCTCGCCCGCCGCGCGCAGTCCGGCCCGCACGCCGACGACCGGCTGTTCACCAGTCATCTCATCGATCTGGTAGCCGCGCTGCTGCTCGCGCCCCTGTCCCCGCAGACCCTGCGCCTGGCCGCCGAACGCGACCGCGGCCGTACGGCCTGAGGCACGTCGCGCGGACACGCCACGTCACCGGGAGTGGAGGTCACCGCTACGGTGCGTGTACGGTTTCGGGCCGTGGAGAACCTGCGGATAGGCGTCGTCGAGGTCGAACACGACGACCAGACCACCCACGACTACCTGAGCTGTTCCGTCTGCTCCTGGCGGCTGGGAGTGTCGCCGCGGGAGTACGCCGTGCGCATCGCCTACCGCCACGACGACTCCCACCAGGGCCCCACCCGTTGAGCCGGCCAGATCTCACGCGCCGGCCGCCCGGTCTCGCTGTTCACTGGTGGGCATCACCACTGTGCGAGGTCCGGGCGGCCGGAGAGGTTCCGTCAGGCGGCGTCCGCGGCGCCGGTCAGCCGCGCGACCTCGCGCTTATGCTCCTCGGCGTCGGCGCGCGCCGCCTTCGGGCTCCATCGGCCGATCAACGGGAGCATCAGCCCGAGGAAGAGGACCTCGGCGACGATGCACACCCACCACCACGCCTGCCACTGGTGGGGTGCGTCGGCCGCCGCGCTCTTGATCTTCCCGAGCTCCGCGAGGAGGGCCGGCGGCGGAATCGTACCGGGCGGTACCGCCTTCGCCTGTTCCAGTACGACCGGGGCCTTGGTCAGGGTGTCGACCGCGCTGACGACGTACGGGAGCACGAAGAAGGACAGGCACACGACGATCCGCAGGATCCAGCCCCAGATCGCGAGGCCCGTCGCGGTCAGCGCGGGGTTGCGCCGCTCCACCGTCTCGGTGAACGCGGCCATCCAGGGCGCGTACGCCGTGGCCAGTCCGAGGGCGAGCAGGCTGATGATCCAGATCAGCGTGGCCGAGCTCGTGTGCGGATGGGTGGTCCGGGTCATGAAGATGAAGGTCATCACCACTGCCAGCAGCGTGCCGGCCACCATGAAGGGTTTGCGGACCCTCAGCCGGTCCGACAGGACGCCCACGACCACCAGGGCGACCGCGTTGATCCCCCAATACCAGGTGTTGATCCCGTTCGCCCGTGAGGTCGTGAAGCCGAAGTTCGAGGTCAGGTAGATGGTGAAGAACCCGACCGCCGTGTAGTAGATGAGCAGGAAGAGGCTGATGCCGAGCGCCGGGGCGAGGATGTCCAGGCGCAGCATCTGCCGCCACGGCCTCGCCAGGTTCGCCTCCCGCTCGGCACTGTCGGCCCTGGATTCGATGAGCTCCCGGTCGCCGACGCTCACCATCACCTGGTCACGGAGCCCGGGCTTGAGCTCCCGGAGTCCGAACAGGGCGATCGCGAACGCGACCAGCCCGACGACGCCGACGATGTAGTACTGGCTCGACCAGGAGTTGTGCAGATGCGGCAGCGTCCGGTTCGCGACGAAGCTGACGACCAGGCTGCCGACGACCGGGCCGAGCGTCCAGAAGCCCATGGCGGAGGCCCGGCCGATCTGGGGGGAGAAGTCGCGCACGAGCGCCGGGGTCGCGACCAGACACATGCCTTCGACCAGGCCGCCCGCGATGGCGAAGATCGAGAAGACCACCTTGTTCGGCGCGAGCGGCGTCAGCAGGGTGAGCGCACCCGTCACGGCCAGTCCGTACGTCACGAGGTTGGCGCGGCCCCACCGGTCGGCCACACCGGCGACGAGGGAGCCGAACGCGCCCACCAGGTTCGACAGGACGAGGATGTTCACGTAGTAGAGGAACGACATCTTGTAGTGGGCCAGCACCAGCGGCGCCACGCCACCGGTGACGTACAGCTCGTAGTACAGGATGATCGTGACGAAGACCGCCACGGCGAGGTACCAGTACCGAGGTCCGGTGTTCGGGTAGCGGTCGAGACCGCGGTGCCACAGGCGGTCAGGGGTGAAACGGCCCGCCGGGGCGGTCGTCGGATTCGTGAGGGCCATCGCTTCCTCTTCTTCTTGGGGCGTGGCGTGTCGGAGCGCCGGTAGACGCCCCGCCCCCGAGGCGGATGTGCCCGATGAGCTGTGCCATCATGGCTGAATAAGCGTTCATTCACAGATGTGAGACATTAGTACGCTCGGCCCGAGTGACGTGTCAAGACGGAGGGGCGGCGGAGTGACCGAACCGGAGCTGCCGCTCGGTGGTTCGCAGCTGCAGCGGCGCCTGGCCGGCGCCGCCGTCGAGCTCTTCTACCGGCAGGGCGCGATGGCGACGTCGGTCCGGCAGATCACCGAGGCGTGCGGGTTGACCCCCGGCGCGCTGTACAACCACTTCGACTCCAAGGAACAGCTGCTGTACGTGGTGGTGCGCGACATCCACCTGCGGCAGGAGAGCATGCTGGCCGCCGCGCAGGCGGCCGTCGCCGGGGATCCGGTCGCGGAGCTCAGCGCGATCGTCGGGGTCTACGTGGCGCGCCATTCCCACCACCGGGAGACGGCGCGGGTGGCGAACCGTGAGTACCGCCTGCTGAGCGGGGAGAGATACGAGGAGGTCGTCGGCATCCGCCGGCGGCTCCGTGACCACGTCGTCGACGTGCTGCTCGCCGGCCAGCGGCACCAGGTGTTCCACCTGGTCGGCGGCGAGGACCGGACGGCGGCCGTGCTCACCGCGATCCCCATCCTGGACATGTGCGTGCACATCAGCGAATGGTTTGACGAACACCGGCCCCTCGGCCATGCCGACCTGCAGGCCCGCTACGTCGGGCTGGCGCTGCGCATGGCGGGAGCCCGAACCGACTGAGACGACATGGAGGTCGCCATGGCCGAGCTTCTCCGGCCGCATGCCCAGGCCCGGCCGGACGAGCCGGCCGTGACCGACGAGCGCGGCACGACGACGTGGCGTGAGTTCGAGGCGCGCGTCGACCGGCTGGCCGGTGCGCTGCGTGGCCTGGGGCTGGTCACCGGGGACGCCATCGCGATCCACTCCGGCAATCGGCGGGAGTACTTCGAGCTGATGGCCGCGGCCACCCACGTGGGACTGCGTTACATCCTCGTCAACTGGCACTGGACGGCGGACGAGCTGGAGTACGTCCTCGCCGACTCCGGCGCCAAGGCCCTGTTCTCCGAGGACCGGTTCGCGGACGTGGCCGCCGAGGCCGGCGCGGACCTGGCGACCCGCGTGGGCATCGGCGAGATCCCGGGATTCCAGCCGTATGAGGAGTTCCTGGCCGGCGGCCCGGACGGCGAGCCCGAGGACCAGGTCCTGGGCTGGCCGATGATCTATACGTCGGGCACGACGGGCCGGCCCAGGGGAGTGAGCCGCAAGCTCGTGGCGGCGGGCGTCCCGATCGCCACGATGACGCTCATCGCCGAGGCGTTCGCCGAGATCCTGCGGATCCCGGCGGGTGGCCGTTCGCTGCTGGTCGGGCCGGTGTACCACTCCGCGCAGTGGCTGTGGTCGTACGGCCTGCTGTGCGCCGGACGTCCGGTCGTCATGCGGCAGGCGTTCGACCCCGAGGAGACGCTGAGCCTCATCCAGGAACACCGGATCACCAACGTGCACCTGGTGCCGACCCAGTTCGTGCGGCTGCTGCGGCTGGACGACGCGACACGGCAGGCGCATGACCTGTCCAGCCTCGAAGCCGTCTGGCATGGGGCGGCTCCGTGCTCACGCGAGGTCAAGCGACGGATGATCGACTGGCTCGGGCCGGTCATCTATGAGTACTACGGTTCCACGGAGGCCGCGGTGAACACCGTGGTCTCGTCCGAGGAGTGGCTGAAGCGCCCCGGTACCGTCGGGCGGGCGCTGCCCATGACCGAGATCCACGTACTCCGCGACGACGGCACGCCGGCCGAGCCGGAGGAACGCGGGCAACTGTGGTTCCGCTACACGAGCGGCGACGACGTGGAGTACTGGGGCGACCCGGACAAGACCGCCTCCATGCACCGGGAGGACGGGCTCTTCACCACCGGAGACATCGGCTACCTGGACGCCGACGGGTACCTCTTCCTCGCCGACCGCGCCATCGACATGATCATCAGTGGTGGTGTGAACATCTATCCGGCCGAGGTCGAGGATGTGCTCAGCACCCATCCGGCGGTACGCGACGTCGCGGTCTTCGGCGTGCCGGACGAGGAGTACGGAGAGCAGGTCAAGGCCGCGGTGGAACTCGAGGACGGCCACGAGCCGTCGGAGTCGCTGGCCGACGAGCTGATCGCGTTCTCCCGTGCGTCGCTGGCCGGGTACAAGGCGCCCCGCTCGGTCGATTTCGTGACCGCGTTGCCGCGCACCCCGACGGGCAAGCTCTACAAGCGGCTGGTCCGTGACCCGTACTGGTCCGGGCGGGACAAGCAGATCTGAGCGCGCTGACACCAGTGGTGCGGCTCGGCGTTCTCGAGGACCTGATGCGGCCGAGCCGGGTCGGCGCGCCGGCCCACCAGGTCGTGGTAGCCGCGGTCCGGCGCCCCCGGACGTTCCCGCCTTTCGCCTGATCACCGGACCGAGTAGCGTTCGGTTTCGTGCACCTGGGAGAGATCGCCGCTGTCACCCCTGACAAGCCCGCAGTGATCATGGCCGGCTCCGGCCGGGTCATCACCTTCCGCGAGCTGGACGAGGAGTCCAACCGGCTCGCCCGGCTCCTGCGCGCCGAGGGGCTGCGCCCCGGCGACCACGTCGCCTTCATGCTGGAGAACCACCCGTCGTTCCTCGCGGTCGCCTGGGCGGCGCAGCGCTCGGGGCTGTACTACACCGCGATCAGCTCGCGCCTGCGGCCCGACGAGCTGGCCTACGTCATCGGCAACTGCGGAGCCCGGGTCTTCATCTCCTCGGCGAAGCTCGAGGAGGTCGCGGTCGCCGTCGCCGACCGCACGCCCGGCGTCAAGCTCCGGCTGATGCTCGACGGCGCGGCCCCCGGCTTCGAACCGTACGAGGAGCGCATCGCCCGGCACCCCGCCACGCCCCTCGACGACGAGTGCGAGGGCATGGACATGCTCTACTCCTCCGGGACCACCGGCCGGCCCAAGGGCGTCAAACCGCCGCTCTCACGGGCGCCGATGGGCACGCCGAACAGGCTCTACCAGCTGATCGCGTTCCTCTTCCAGCCGGACGGCGACTCGGTCTACCTGTCGCCTGCGCCGCTCTACCACGCCGCGCCGCTGCGGTACTCCCTCAACCTCCACCGCTTCGGCGCGACCGTCGTCGTCATGGAGAGGTTCGACCCCGAGGAGGCGCTCCGGGCGATCGAGAAGTACGGCGTGACGCACAGCCAGTGGGTGCCGACCATGTTCATCCGGATGCTGAAGTTGCCGGAGGAGACGCGTGCCGCCTATGACCTGTCGAGCCTGCGGTACGCGGTGCACGCCGCCGCGCCCTGCCCCATCCAGGTCAAGGAGCAGATGATCGACTGGTGGGGGCCGGTGCTGCACGAGTACTACGCCGGCACCGAGGGCAACTGCTTCGTCTACACCGACTCCGAGGCGTGGCTGGCGCACAGGGGCACCGTCGGCCGTCCGCTCCTCGGTGAGATCCATGTCTGTGCCGAGGACGGCACGGAGCTGCCCACCGGGCGGCCCGGCACGCTGTACTTCTCGGGCGGGTCGGAGTTCGAGTACCACGACGACCCGGCCAAGACCGCCTCGTCGCGCGACCCCCTCGGCCGTGGCTGGACCACCCTCGGCGACGTCGGGTACGTCGACGACGAAGGTTTCCTCTACCTCACCGACCGCCTGTCCTACATGATCATCAGCGGCGGCGTGAACATCTATCCGCAGGAGGTCGAGAACCTCCTGGCCGTCCACCCGAAGGTCGCCGACGTCGCCGTGATCGGTGTGCCGGACCCCGAGATGGGGGAGGCGGTCAAGGCGGTGGTGCAGCCGGTGGCGGCGGAGGACGCCGGGCCCGCACTGGAGCGGGAGCTGATCGAGTACTGCCGCGAGCGCCTCGCGCACTATAAGTGCCCGCGCTCGGTCGACTTCCGCCCCGACCTGCCGCGCCATCCGACGGGCAAGCTCTACAAGCGGCTCCTGAAGGACGAGTACTGGAAATAGTGCCGCGGTGGCCGTGGAATCCGGGACGAACCCGTTGATCCGACGTTGATCGGACGTTGAACGGGCCGGAGAAGAATCATCTTCGTGGACGGGTCAGGGGGTAAAGGCCCGCCCGCTCGCCCGGAGGCCAATGCCGCTGCGTTGCCGGGCGAAACGATGGGGGAGGAGCCCGGCCGGCACAGGCCGGACTCCGGGAGCCCTGTACCGGGCGTGACGGGCCGGTACAGGGCTCCATCGTCTGTTCGGGACCAACAGCGGAGGAACCACGATGCCGTACGGGCTGCCGCCCGACATCAATGACTTCACCGGGCGGAGCGGCGCCCTCGCCGAGCTGACCGGCGCCCTGATGCCCAGCGGGTCGATGCCGGTCGCCGCGGTGAGCGGAATGGGCGGCGTCGGCAAGACCGCCCTGGCCGTGCATGTCGCGCACGCCGTACGCCGGCGCTTTCCCGGCGGGCGGCTGTACGCCGACCTGCGCGGAGTGCGCGATCGCCCGGCCGAGCCCGGTGCGGTGCTCGGCGGCCTCCTGCGGGCGCTCGGCCGGTCGGACCTCCCGGCGAGCCTGGACGAGCGAGCGGCGCTGTACCGCTCTGAGCTGGCCGGCCGCCGGGTGCTGGTGCTGCTGGACGACGCGTGCGACCCGGCCCAGGTACGGCCGCTGCTACCCGGCGCGGCCGGATCGGCCGTTCTGGTGACGAGCCGGGTCACGATGGCGGGTCTGCCCGGAGCCCGGCTGGTCGATCTCGACGTCCTGGAACCCGACGAGGCCGTGGCCCTGCTCAGGCGCGTGGCCGGTACGGACCGGATCGCCGCCGAACGCGGCGCGGCGCTCGATGCCGTCGCGGCCTGCGGCTTCCTGCCGCTGGCCATCCGCATCGTCGGGGCGCGGCTGGCCGCACGGCCGGCCCTGAGCGTCGGCGACCTGGCACGCCGCCTGG
>JAOPYL010000123.1 GCA_025964625.1 Actinoallomurus sp.
CGCTATAGTCATCTGGCTATCGATACGCGAAGGGATGGCGTTAAGCCAAGGATGAAACACTTTGTCGGCAGTGTCCCCGCAGACAGCACCGATCAGGCGATGCAGTCCATGCTTGAGTGGGCCGGCCCGCACGTCCGGTCGGTCACCGACGGCGAGGTCGGTGACCGGTACCACTGGGTCGTCAACCTTGTCAACAGCTTTGCCGACCACCCCGACTTCACACTCGTGCGCGAGGGCGACTGGTCGTCTTTCAAAAACGTTCCCAAGTTCCGGGTCCGCCGCGGACACAAGCTGAGCGCCGACAATCTGGACTTCAGGCATGACACGGACGCGCTCGCCGCGCTGCCCAGATTCCGGGAGCTGCGCGCCGAGCTGGAACGGGATGACCTGTCCTTTCAGGTCGGCATCCCCGGCGACCTCAACCTGGCGTTGTTCACCTTCGGCCCGGTCGGAGCATTCCGATACCGTGCGGTCTTCAGGGAGGTGCTTGGGCGTGAGATGCGGCGCGTCCACGTCGAAGGCGGCGACGACATCATCTTCCAGATCGAGATTCCCGTCGAGCTGATCTTCGTGTGCCAGATGCCCGGCCCGCTCCGGGCCGCCATGGCCGGTTTCCTAGCCGGCGGCGTGGCGAAACTGGTCCAGGAGGCTCCGGTCGGCGCCCGTTTCGGCCTGCACCTGTGCCTGGGCGACCTCAACCACGAGAACCTGGGAAAGCTGCGGGACGCACGCCCGTTCGTGCAGATGACGAACGCACTGGTGCGCCGGTGGCCGGCGGACCGGCCTCTGGAGTACGTGCACGCGCCGTTCACCGGCGGCACCGATCCGGCTCCGACCGACCCCGGCTTCTACGAACCCCTGCGCAACCTCCGGCTCGACAAGGGGACCCGATTCATCGCCGGCCTGGTACAGGAGACGAGCAGCGCGTCCGAGCTGCGGCGCGCGGTCGAGCTCGCCGATGAGGCCTACGGCAGGCCGGTGGACGTGGCTGCGAGCTGTGGCCTGGCCAGGCGCACCCCCGAGAACGCGGCGGCCAACGCCGAACTGGCCCGACAACTCTGCGAGGACGCTCTGCAGGCAGAAGAAAAGCCCGCGCACCACGAATAACCTCGGCCTTGGAACCCACCGTGGTCCTTACGAGTCGTCCTCGGCGCCCGCTCAGGCGTTACCCCTGGCCGTGGCACTCCCTTGGTGACCCGCAGGCGTCTACGGCCGGCGTGAGCGCCCGGTTGCCGTCTCCGGTCAAGTCTTCCGAATCGCGCCGACCGGATGCGCCTGTCAATGAGCAGCAGAGCGCGACCGCGCGCTCCGACGTGAGTGTGAACTGATCGATGTCGGCGATCTGCTGGACAGGTCAAGGGATTGGGGGCTCCTGCGGTCCGGGTCGGCTGGCCGCCGGGCAACGTCGCCCTGTGAGTGCCACGAAAGCCCAGGCGGAGCGCTTAGGAGCGTGCAACTAGCCAGAGTGACCAGGGTCAATAGCGGTCATCGCGAGCTGTCGCAACCGCAGGTCATCCAGAGGCGCTCAAGGCCGATCTTCATTTAATTCCCAAGCTGGTAGTTCAGCGCGTCGAACGGCGTTGTACAGCAGGGAAGTACAGCAACGTCACCGCACACCGCCTGCCCTGACCGCACGTCAACACACGTCCCGACCAGTGCGGCGAGTGTCCGACCTCGGGACCGCCGTTAGTTCGGGACGAAGAGGTCGAGCAGCGTTGCCGAATTGAGCCGTAGTTAGATCAAGGCGACGGCGCTCCGCGCCGCCGCAGCCGCCCGTTCCGGCACGCCCTACGGGCGTGCGGCGTGGGCGCCGGTCCCTCCGGCCGTGCCGGTCGGGCGGGCGGCCCGCCGCACTACGCCCCCGGCCGTAGAAGCTCTACAGCACCATCGTCAGGCTCGCACCGCCGCCCGGATGTGCATGACACCGACTAACAGGCGGTCCGTCCTCGTCTGGACCTACTCGGCTGGCCCGACGTCCGGCGCCCTCCCCGGCCTCGTTCCCCTGAGCGCCTGAACCCGAGCACCCAGCTCGATCAACTCACGCTCACCCACACACTGGGCGAACCACGGAAACACGCCGTTCTCCTCGTTGACGACGCTCCGGTGCACCTTGGCGATGAGATCAGTGACCAGCGCCTCGAACTCGGAGCCGGCAGCATCGGTCTCCTCCAGGTTCCAGAGCGCCTCCTTGATCTCGACGTGAGTGGCGATCTCCTTCTCCACATTGATGACCCCGTACGGCAACGCCTCGCGGACCGCGGGATACAACACCGTCTCTTCCCCGGCCGCATGCTGGACCATCGCGGTGGTCACCTCATCCAGGAGCGGGCGGCGTTCCTCCGGATCGGTGGCGTCTCGTAGCCGCACCAGCAGTTCCTCTACCTGACGGTGATCGTCTGTGAGCACGCTGATCACCGAACGTCCGGTCGAGTCCATCAGGCACCCCCCCAAAATGCCGACTTTGGACCTCTCCCAAAGTTACCGAGGCACGGACCAGACGCAGGGCCGCCGGCCAACTCTCTACGTTCGCCCTCCGGGTATTGGAGGGCAGCCCCGCTTACCGGATCACGGGGGACTCTTACGGCATGCCTCCGGCGGGGGGCTCTCAGGCTCGGGGATGGCCCATCACCGCACGCGCCGCAAGGTCTGTCAGGGGTTGGGGTGGAAGCCGGGTCATCCCCTCTGCCATCGCCCCAGGCAAAGCCAAGCAGACCAGGCCACGGTGGCGAAGGTCGTTCTTCCAGTGGGGAGCTCCACCTTCACCACCGTGGCCTGGCCCGCTCCCCGGAGGGTGGGACGAAGGCAGAGGGGATGACCCGGCGGGGTTGAGCGACCGGTAAGTGACAGTGGTTTGGGACGAAACGTCAGTAGGCGGCCCGCGGTTCCGTGCGATCGGCGCAGGCAGATACGGGTCGCTCGCTCGGTGGTGTCCCCTACCATCGGCAGGTGTCACGAGAGAAGCGACTGACGGTCGTCTTGCTGCTCAACCTGCTGCTGGTCACGGCCTTGGTGCTTGTTGGTCTTTGGGCACACTCGCTTGGAGTCCTGGCGGCGGGCGGTGACTACATCGCCGATGCCGCCGCCATCGGCCTGTCGCTTTTGGCGATCTGGCTGTCGCACAGGCCGCCAAGCCCCCGACGCCCGGACGGCTACCCGAACGCCACCAACATCGCTGCCCTCGTCAACGGCGGGTGGCTCTTGGTCCTGAGCGTCTTGGTTGTCGTGGCCGCGTTTCGTCGCCTTGTGTCAGGTGCTCCCCACGTCGAGGGACTGCCGGTACTGATCGTCAGCGCCGTTGCGGCTCTGGTGATGGTCGTGGGCGCGCTCATCCTCGGCGGGGACGTCGACGATGATGGCGGTGATGAAGATCTGAATATGAAGGCAGTTCTGCTCGACACGGCAGCAGACGCAGCCGCCGCTGGTGGCGTCGCGATCAGTGGTGCGGTCATCCTCGCCGCAGGCGGCTTGTACTGGCTAGACCCCGCAGTGGCCTTGGTCATCGCGGTGGTCATCGGCTACCACGCGCTGAGCCTGGTCTGGAAGGTCGTCACCGCGATCAAGTCATCCAAGCCCAAGCGTTCAGGTCCCACGGTGGACAGCGAGCTGTAGTGCTGGCTTGCGCGATCCGGGACGACCGTCAGCGGGGAACTGCCTGCGGAGACGCAGCAAGCCGCGACGCGGATTATGTGCGGATTCGTCTCCAGACGACGGACGACGAAAACAGCCCGTCTCGCAGGTCAGAGCATCAGTAAGCGCAAGGCGCATTACCGCCCCCATGAGCCGAGACCGTGCCCGCTGCGTGCCCGTTAGGTCGGTGATCAAGGCGGACTCATGGGGAATCGCGGGCAACGCAGCACCGCCTCTGAGCTGGGCGGGAGCAGCTCACAAGATCGCGGCCCGAAATCTTCCAAGCTGGTAGTGCGGGCTCGATTCCCATCACCCGCTCAGACAGTGGGACGCCCAGGCCAGGATGCAAATCCCAGGCGCTAGAGCTTCTCTGGTCCACCGTCGCCCCTGGGGGAGCATGCCACGTTCTCGGAAGGGTGGGGCGACGGCGGACGGGATGGCCAGGCAGGCGGCACGTGGTCGAAGCGCGACTAATGGCCGTTGCATACTTCGCCGACGCAATGGCCTGTGATTCGCAGGGGCAGCCATGTGGGCCACCAGGGAGGGCGACCGCCTGGGCACAGGGACGGTAGGTAGAGACCGTGCGTCATCCCGTTGTTGAGGGCGTAGTCGACCCAGAACGCCAGTGCGCAGATGACTAGGCCTAGTGCGCAGCCGACGGCTGCCTTGACGACGCGGGGGCGCGTACGGCAGATCCACTGGCCGATAGCGATTCCGACCGGGAAGCACAGGGAATAGCAGATGGTGCGAAGCACCAGCGAGCCGAGCCAGACCTGCCCTGTGTTGGCTGTATCGTCCGCCACCGGGAACCTAGGCCCGAGCAATATGCCCAAGCGTCCTCGGTGTTGACGCCCTGAAACCAGGCGACCGCAACGCCGACAAGCGGGCTCAGGATCAACATGAACCAGCACCCGCACCCACACCCGGACCACTCGGCCGGCTCACCCGAGGCGAGTTCCGGTATCTCGGGCGATCTTTGACTCATGATCTTTAGACGTCCGCGCCCCCCGAGCCGTTGACTGTCGCACCGCAGATGTCTGCTAATCGCCTGGTCGCCCCTGGGGAGCGGGACGGCGGTGACGGCAACACCAGCAGACGAAGGCAGATGACCATAGCCGAACTGATAAAGACGCGGTCAGCCTCCCGACACCAAGCCACAGCGCGGGATATACGCGGGATGATCTCTCAATACCGACCGGCCGCGTGACGCGAGCCCAGGTCAGCGGGGGAGCGGAGCTGCGATCATCGGCCCTCTGTAAATCCGTCGGCTTAGCCTACGAAGGTTCGAATCCTTCACCCGCCACACTAGCGGAGATAGCCCTGACCTGCGCTCGAGCCGGTCGGGGGCTTTCTCATCCCGCACGTTCTTACTCACCGTCCGCGGGCCGGGCACCGACTGGATGGACCACCGCCGCAGACAGCGACGCGGGCGCGCTGCTTGCGGTCTGCCTGTGTCGGTAGCCGGTCAGAGGGCGAAGAGGCGGGCGGCGTTGTCGTGGCAGAGCGCCTGCCAGAAAGCCGGAATGTCCGCATCGTCGATCGGCGGCCGCACGGTCGGGGGAGGGGAAGTAGGACCCGGACCGCAGCTTCGGGATGGCCAGTTCCACGGTCCCCGCCCGGGTGTCCCAGTCCCGCTCCCGCTCTCGATACCCGTTCCGGCGGTTGACCCGCTCACCGGCTCGCTCGCCATAACCGGCCCCGCACACCGCATCGGCCTCGGCCGACACGAGCGCCTCGGCCATCGTCTTGACCGTCCTCCGCAGCAGATCCGGCTCGCCCCGATCTGCTCGGCGAACCACTCCGCGGGGTCCACACTGTTACCAACGGCCATCGCGTACTCACTCCTTCTTGTCTTGGTCGACATCGAAGGATCTACGCGGTGGCCGTCTTCGAATCACGATGCCACGCGTGTCACCAGCGGAAACTCATACACCACCCCGTGGGCGCGACCACAGGCACGGAGAGCATCAACGGCCCAGCTCAGGGCCGAAGTGGCATAAGAACGTCTCCACGCTTTGGGGGATTGACACCAGCGGCATCCACCCGGGCCGGGGAATCGATCATGCTTTCGGGTGCGCGGTTCAGGTGTCCGTATCTTTGGGGTGCCGTGGGGAGGCGTGGACGAGGTACACGGTCCGTTTAACCTGATCGACGAGGTAACGTACGCGGCCCCCGGCGGTCACCTCGTACTCCCACTGCGGGTACTCAGCGCCACCAAGGCTGGCGGTGGCGAGGCGTCCGCGCAGCCGATGCTGACGATCGGGATCGCTCATCGAGAGCGGGTCGCTGCGCAGCGCTTCGTAACAGCGCCGGGTGTTGCCGGGGGCTTCGGTACACAAGTCTCCCCAGCCTTTGGCCGCGTCGTTAGTGGCGAAGCGGAGACGCCATTCATCGGCGACCGGTGGTGGCGGGACGTCGTCGCCGCGCTTGGGGCTCACGGAGCGGGCACCTCGCCGTGGTCTCCATCGGGGAGGGGCGCGGTCAGTTGGGCCGTCAGCTCGGGGTCCGCGAGAATCCTCGCGGTGGCGCGCCACTCGACGATGACCCGGTGCAGGTTGGAGTGAACGTCCAATTCGGCGGCATCACGGACGGCATTCACGAGATCGACAACGAACTCGCGTACCTCTACAGCCGAAAGATGTCGGACCCAGGGGAATACTTGGGGAAGGGCGAGCAGGACGGCCCGGGCACCTTCGTCGCTGCTGATCAGCGCGGTGAACAAACGTGTGGTGACATCGGCGGTCTCTTCGCGCTGCCGGTCATGACGCTCGGTGGTGAGGTAGAGGTCCTCGCCGTCGCGTCGTGTGACGTGGACACGCTGAGCGCGCTCGACGACCTCGGCGACCCGTTTTGAGTTCTTCGACAGCTCGGAGAACGAAACGGTGTGAGTGGACATGACCACAACCTACTTCGGAACACGTTCCGAAGTCAAGTATGGCTGCCTCGCGGGGCCCGAAATACGTCGGTCAGGTCTGGTGACCTGCGGCGTTGCCGCACGTGTGAGTGCCGAAAGCTGTGTCGCCTTATGGGACCTGCGCATGCTTGTGGATGAGACCGCCGAGTCGATCGCGCCGCAGAACACGGACGTTGCCGGTGGAGCCCGGTCCTCTCGCCCGTCCGGAGGCGTCTGGGCCAGGCTCCGGTGTGGCCGGTGGGTGTTGTAATGATCGGCATACTCGGCCAAGACCATCCATGGATGGCGGCGGCCACCAATGAGCATTCGGTCCGTGCATTCGCGACGGGCGCTGCCGATCTACCGCTCGGCGATCGGATTGGCCTGCGGCACTCGCACGGGCATGGTAATGACTCGAATGGGCGTGAGCTGGTTTGTGTGCTGCCCGGGAGTATGAGTGGCGCGGGCCGTGGCCGGTGCGGACTCAGAAGGACTGGGCGTATACCAGCCCCAGCGCCAGTTCGGCGACGACGGCAGCTGGAATGGTCGCGAGGAGCCAGCGGCCCACGTGCGGGTACTGGCGCCCGCGGAACCCGAGCAGCACGACCACGGCGAGTCCGAGCGCGGCGAACAGGATGGCGCTCGACGCGTAGTGAAGACGCCATCCGTAGGACACCGCGGCCTCGGCGAGGAACGCCGCCGCGAGCACCGCGGCCCCCAGGCCGCGCAGTCGGCCGGGCCCTCGCCACCACAGCCGGCCGGCCGCCCCGAACACCGGACCTCCGACAGTGCGAACGAGGACCAGTGCCCCAATGTCCGCTACAGCGTTTCGTTTTCGGTCGTGTTGACCCGTGGTCACAGGGCGAAGAGGCGGGCGGCGTTGTCGTGGCAGACGGCGCGGAGCCAGTCGTCGCCGAGTCCGAGCCGGGTGAGTGCCTCGAGCTGGCGTGCGTAGGGGTAGGGGATGTTCGGGAAGTCGGTTCCGAGCAGCACGCGGTCGCCGAGATCGGCCAGCCGGGGGGTGAGCCCGGCCGGCCATGGCCGCATCTCTTCGGTGAAGTCGGTGAACGTCATTGTCGTGTCGAGCCGCACGCCGGGGTGGCTTTCGGCGAGTGCCAGGAACTCCGTGTACTCGGGCATGCCCATGTGCGCGATGATCGCGATCAGCGACGGGTGGCGGGCCAGGACCTCGGCGAAGATCTCGGGGCCGGTGTGGCGGCCGGGTTCCGGGCCCGAGCCGCAGTGCACGACGACCGGGGTGCCCGATTCGGCCAGCAGGCCCCATACGGGGTCCAGTAGCGGGTCGCGTGGGTCGTACCCGCCGACCTGTACGTGTGCCTTGAACACTCGTGTTCCGGCCTCGATCGCCTCGGCGACGTACCCGGCCGCCGACGGCTCGGGGAAGAACGTCGAGGTGTGCAGGCAGTCGGGGGTGCGTGCGGCGAAGCCGGCGGCCCAGTCGTTCAGCCACTTCGCCATGTCCGGGCGATGGGGGTACAGCATGGCGGTGAACCGGCGTACGCCGAACTCGCGCAGCAGGCTCAGCCGCCGCTCCTCGTCGTAGCGGTAGTGCGTCTTCCACGACAGCCCGGCCTCGGTGAAGTCGTCGAAGTACGCCCAGACCTTCGTGAGCACGTTGTCGGGCATGAAGTGCGTGTGAACGTCGATCAGACCTGGCAGGCCGAGCGCCTGCCAGAAGGCCGGAATGTCCGAGTCGTCGAGTGGCGGCCGCACGGTCGGGGGATCAGAGGCCAAAGACATGCCCCGCATCATCCCAGAACGCGGTTAAGCGGCTCATCGGGTCCGCGCGGACCAGTGCCCCCGGCGGTCGTCGCAGCGGCCGGCCTGGTCGTCATGGAGGACGAGGTCGCAGTCGGCGCCGGTTTCGATGAGACACCGCCGCTTCTGGCGTTCTCGTTCTAATCGGTAGAGTCCGGGCAATACTGGAATCTGATTCGGGTATCGGAGGCCGCATGGACGCCCAGGACTTCACAGACGTGCTCGAAGCCGTCCGTAGCTTCGTCAACGAGCAGGTGATCCCGCGCGAGGAGGAGATCGAGGAGACCGATCAGGTCCCGGCCGAGCTGCGGCAGGCCGCCGCCGACATGGGTCTCTTCGGGTACGCGCTGCCGGAGACGTACGGCGGGCTCGGCCTGTCGATGAGCGAAGAGGTGCGGCTGGCATTCGAGCTCGGCTACGCGAGCCCGGCCTTCCGGTCCATGTTCGGCACCAGCAACGGGATCGCCGGCCAGGTCATCGTCAAGGCCGGCACCGACGCGCAGAGGGATCACTGGCTGCCGAGACTCGCGGGCGGCACGGCCATCGGGGCGTTCGCGCTGACCGAGGCGGAGGCCGGCTCCGACCCGAGCACGCTGACAACGACGGCCGCCAAGGACGGCGGTGAGTACGTCATCAACGGCAGCAAGCGGTTCATCACCAACGCACCCGAGGCCGACGTGTTCATGGTCTTCGCGCGCACCGGCGGCGAGGGCTCGCGGGGCATCTCGACGTTCATCGTCGAGGCGGGGACGCCGGGGCTGACCGTGGGGCCGCCGGACCAGAAGATGGGGCAGCGCGGCGCGCACACCGCCGAGGTCTTCTTCGACGACGTGCGCGTGCCGGCGGCCGCGATGGTCGGTGAGGAGGGCACCGGCTTCCGTACCGCGATGGCCTCGCTCTCCCACGGGCGGGTGCACATCGCCGCCGTCTGTGTCGGCGTGACGCAACGCATCCTGGACGAGACCGTGGCGTACGCCAGGGAGCGGAAGCAGGGCGGGCGGCGGATCGCCGACCACCAGCTCATCCAGGGACTGATCGCCGACTCCCAGACCGAGCTGTACGCGGGCCGGGCGATGGTGCTCCAGGCGGCGGAGGCGTACGACTCCGGTGAGGACCGGCGGCTCGGCCCCTCGTGCGCCAAGTACTTCTGCTCGGAGATGGCCGGCCGCGTCGCCGACCGGGCCGTGCAGATCTTCGGCGGGATGGGCTACATGCGCGGTGTGGCCGTCGAGCGGCTCTACCGCGACGTGCGGCTGTTCCGCATCTACGAGGGCACCAGCCAGATCCAGCAGCTCGTGATCGCCCGCGCCCTGGTCCGGTGAGGGACACCCGTCACGGATCGGCCGGTGACTGATTTCGTGTCGCCCGTGCCGACCGTGTATGGTTACGGAGCGCAGAACGCCGCAAGCCCCCTTAGCTCAGTCGGCAGAGCGTCTCCATGGTAAGGAGAAGGTCTACGGTTCGATTCCGTAAGGGGGCTCCATCAGCCGATATCCCGGCCTGCTCGGGTGGGTCGGGGTTTCGTCTGTTTCGGGCGCGGCCAGGGAGTCCGGTATTCTTTTCCCCGGTCGTCCCGACCGTTCGTGGCGGAGTAGCTCAGTCAGGCAGAGCAAGCGGCTCATAATCGCTGTGTCGCCGGTTCAAGTCCGGCCTCCGCTACTACCTCGCCGATCGCCCTCCACGGGCGGTCCGGCCGGGGTGTATGTCCAGTTGTCCCTCACCAGAAAGGCACTCCCTCGTGGCTGCCACCGACGTACGGCCAAAGATCACGCTGGCCTGCCAGGAGTGCAAGCACCGCAACTACATCACGCGGAAGAACCGGCGCAACGACCCGGACCGCATGGAGCTGAAGAAGTACTGCCCGAACTGCCGTAAGCACCAGGCGCACCGCGAAACCCGCTGAGGCGGCGCGGGCGCGCTGACCGGCGTTCCCTGGCGTTCCCAGCCCGTCCCGGCGGTTTCGCCGGGGCGGGCTGAACCACGTTCTGTTACCGTCGCCACATCGGTGCTGGCCAGCCGCGGGACATTCCCTGGAAGGGACGGATTGATGGCGCTCAACCGCGATTTCATCGGGCGGACGTTCCCGCCTTCGGAGCCGTACGAGGTCACCCGAGTGAAGATCAAGGAATTCGCGGACGCCATCGGCGACCCGAACCCCGTCTACCGGGACCGAGAAGCCGCCAAGGCCGCGGGTCACCCCGACGTCATCGCACCGCCGACCTTCCCGATCGTCATCTCGCTGGGCGGCGCGTCCCTCACCGACCCCGAGCTCGGCCTCAACTTCGCGATGGTGGTCCACGGCGAGGAGCGGTTCGAGTACACCCGTCCGCTGCGCGCGGGCGACGTGGTCACCTGCGAGTCCGCCATCGCCGGCATCCGCGCGATCGGGCGCAACGAGCGGCTCGACATCCAGACCGTGGTCACGACGGTCGAGGGCGAGCACATCTGCACCGCCTACAACGCGATCGTGGAGCGGGGGGCCTGAGCATGACCGCCAAGGTGAAGTACGAGGAGGTCGAGGTCGGCCAGGAGCTCCCGGCGCGGACCTACCCGGTACACCGCATCGACCTGGTGAAGTACGCGGGCGCGTCCGGCGACTTCAACCCGATCCACTGGAACGAGTCGTTCGCCAGGTCCGTCGGCCTCCCCGACGTGATCGCGCACGGCATGTACACCATGGCGCAGGGCGGCAGGTTCGTCACCGACTGGGTCGGTGACCCGGGCGCGATTCTGGAGTACGGCGTCCGGTTCTCCTCCATGGTGGTCGTGCCGGACGAGGGCGGCGCCGAGATCAAGATCACCGGAGTGGTCGAGGACAAGCTGGACGACAACGCCGTCGTGGTCGCCCTGACCGCACGCTCGGCGGGTGAGAAGGTGCTCACCCGCGCCAAGGCGACGGTCCGCCTAGCCTGATGGCGGTGCTCTGCGAGCAGGTGAACCTGGCGGGCTACACCACGCTGCGACTCGGCGGCCCCGCCCGGCGCTTCGTCGAGGCCACCACCGACGACGAGCTCATCAGCGCCGTACGCAAGGCCGGCGGCGACGGAGAGAACGTCCTGGTCCTGGGCGGCGGCAGCAACCTGGTCGTCGCCGACGAGGGCTTCCCGGGCACGGTCGTCCACGTCGCGACCCGGGGCGTCACCGTGACGGCCGGCCCGGCCGGTGCCCGGCGGGTGCTGGTTCGTGCGCAGGCGGGGGAGCAGTGGGAGCCGTTCGTCGCCCGTTGTGTCGACGAGGGGCTCGCCGGGGTGGAGTGCCTGTCCGGCATCCCCGGCCGCCTCGGCGCCACCCCGATCCAGAACGTCGGCGCGTACGGTCAGGACGTCAGCGACGCGATCGCCGAGGTCCGGGTGTACGACCGGGAGCGCGGCGAGGTCGTCACACTCGACCGGGACGCCTGCCGGTTCACCTACCGGGGCAGCGCCTTCAAGGGCTCCGACCGCCACCTGGTGCTCGAGGTGACGTTCGCGCTCGAACCCGCGGACCTGTCCGCGCCGATCCGCTACGCCGAACTGGCCCGCAGCCTGGGCGTCGAGCCCGGAGAGCGGGTCCCCCTCAAGGACGCTCGCGAGGCCGTGCTCGCCCTGCGGCGGGGCAAGGGCATGGTCCTCGACCCGGCCGACCCCGACACCCGCAGCGCCGGATCCTTCTTCACCAACCCCGTTCTCGACGCCGATCAGGTCACCGACCTGGAGAAGCGGGTCTCCGAGCGGCTCGGGCCGGACGCGGTGTTCCCCCGCTATCCGGAGGCGGGCGGCCGCATGAAGACCTCGGCCGCATGGCTGATCGACAAGGCAGGCTTCACCAAGGGGTACACCCGCGGCCCCGTCCGCATCTCCGCCAAGCACACGCTCGCGCTCACCAACCCCGGTGGCGCCCGGACCGCGGACCTCATCGGCCTGGCCCGCGAGATCCGTGACGGGGTACGCGCGGCATTCGGCGTCACGCTCGTCAACGAACCCGTCTTCGTCGGCGTCCGCCTCTGAGTTCGGGAATCCGCGCCACCCCCCGGATGTTCGAGTGGACATGCCGATCCGGGGTTTGAACCACGCGGTCCTGTTCGTCCGTGACGCGCGGCGCAGCGCCCGCTTCTACCGCGAGGTGCTGGGGTTCCGGGAGAAGGTCGCCCTGCCGAACGCCGTGTTCCTGCAGGCGCCGGACTCCGACAACGACCACGATCTGGGTCTGTTCGGCATCGGAGACCAAGCGGGGGCGTCTCCGGCCGGACGGGCCGCGGTCGGCCTCTACCACCTGGCGTGGGAGGTACCCACCCTCGCCGACCTGCGTGACCACCGCACCCGTCTCGCCGAGGCCGGCGCGCTGGTCGGTGCGAGCGACCACGGCACCACCAAGGCGCTCTACGCCAAGGACCCCGACGGCCTCGAGTTCGAGGTCTCCTGGCTGGTGCCGCACGAGCTCATCGGCGACGAGACCGAGGTGACCACGCGTCCGCTCGACCTCGACGCGGAGATCGAGCGGTACGGCGCCGACCGGGTCGGCGCGCTCACCCGCGTCCCGGGAACAGCACGTGCGTGACGTCGTCGACGCGGGTGCCGTTCGCGCCCTCGAAGCGTGAGCGCTGGATCGCCTCCTGGACGAAGCCGGCCTTCGCCAGCACCCGCTGTGACGCGGTGTTGTCCGCGAAGGTCCCGGCCACGAGCCGCTTGACGCCGACCTCGAACGCCCAGGCGCCGAGCAGCGTGACCGCCCGGGTGGCGACGCCGCGCCCGCGGAACCCGCGCAGCATGCCGTAGCCGACCATGGCCTGGCGGCCCAGCGCCTCGTTGGAGAGGACGATGTCGCCGGCGAACACGCCGTTCACCCGGATCGTGAAGTCGGCGCGGTTGCCGGCAAGCCATTCGCTCGCGGCGTTCGTGCAGCGCCGGGCGATCTCCGCGCGGGGGCGTTCGCGCCGGATCGGCGACGTAGCCCGCACGTCGGGCAGGTTCAGCAGTCCGAGCAGGTCGTCCACGTCGGGCGGGCCGAGCGGCCGGAGGGACACCTCACCGTCGCGTAGCTCGCCGTCCGGCAGATCGGGAAGAAGCCGCGCGATCGGGCCGGGCGCGTCACCGGGCAGCCGCGCCCACAGCACCTCGTCGCGCCGGTCTCCGGCATGCAGGCGGCCGCCCCGGCGCACCGCCTCCCGGGTGAAACCGGCGCCGAGAGCCACGCGCTGGGAGGTCGTGTCCGTGATGTCGGTGACGAACTCCAGGCGTTCCCCGGCGTGCTCGGACAGCGCGCGCACGGCCCGGGTCGCCACTCCCCGGCGGCGCTCTTCCGGCATCACCCAGATGCCGATTTCGCGGCTGCCGGGTCGCACGCCGGACAGGCTGATGCCGCCGACCAGCCGGTCGCCGTCGAGCAGGGCGTGGGTGGCGGGCAGGTGAGGCGCCAGCGCGGCGGCCTGGCCGGCGGTCGGGGTACGGAGGATCACGGTCACCGATCCTTTCATCGATGATCACCGGCCGTAGTCCGGCGACTCAGGCGTCCGCAGCCAGGAGTCGACGCCGTCCAGCAGCCGCTTCTGCAGGTGGGACGGGGCCGCCGATCCGCGGATCGAGCAGCGCGCCAACTCCGCCAGGTCGGTGTCGGCCAAGCCGTGCACCTCGCGCGCGAGCTCGTACTGGCGTGCGAGCCGCGAGCCGAACAGCAGCGGGTCGTCGGCGCCCAGCGCGATCGGCACCCCGGCCTCGAACAGCCGCCGGACCGGGACCTCCTCCGGCGCCGCGTAGACGCCGAGGCCCACGTTCGAGGCAGGGCAGACCTCGAGCGTCACGCCGCGCGCGGCCAGGGTTTCCATCAGCGCCGGGTCCTCGGCCGCGCGGACCCCGTGCCCGATCCGGTCGGCTCCCAGCGCCTCCAGGCAGGCACGCACGCTGGACGGGCCGAGCAGCTCGCCACCGTGCGGGGCCGACAGCAGCCCGGCCCGCTTGGCGATCCGGAACGCGCCGTCGAAGTCGTACGCCCGCCCGCGTCGCTCGTCGTTGGACAGCCCGAAGCCCACGACCCCGCGGTGGGCGTACTGGACGGCGAGCCGGGCCAGGGTCCGCGCGTCGAGGGGATGCCGGGTGCGGTTCGCCGCGATGATCACCCCGATGCCCACGCCGGTCGCACCGGAGGCCTCCCGCGCCGCGTCCACCACCAGCTCCGTGAAGGGGGTGAGCCCGCCGAACCGGGCGCCGTACCCGCTCGGATCCACCTGGATCTCCAGCCAGCCAGAACCCTCCGCCGCCTCGTCCTCAGCCGTCTCGCGCACCAGCCGGCGCACGTCCTGCTCATCGCGGAGTACCGAGCGGGCGATGTCGTAGAGGCGCTGAAACCGGAACCAGCCCCGCTCGTCCGTCGCGTGCAGCTGCGGAGGCCACTCGTCGACCAGCGCGCCGGGCAGGTGCACGTGGTGCTTGCGGGCCAGCTCCACCAGCGTGGTGTGCCGCATCGAGCCGGTGAAGTGCACATGCAGATGGGTCTTGGGCAAAGCGGTGATCGGGCGGGCCTCCATGCACAGATATTGCCGTACGCGGCCCGCCGGGCGCGCGGCTCCCCCCGAAGACCACTCGTCCGGGCCATGCGGAGGAACTCCGGAAAAAAGTTCTGAGGGCCGTGCAACCCCTTGTGGTGTCTGTGCGTATATGAGGAGCGGGAGTGACCAACCGGCCAGAAAGGCATTATTTTCATGATGACGCTCAAGCTTGCTCTGCTGGCGACGACGGCGGCGGGGGCCGTCGCGGCCGCGGGTGGTATCACCTACGCCACGGTCGGTAACACCACCCCCGCGCCGAGCGTGCAGGCGGCCAAGGACGCGGCTTTGGCCAAGGCCGGCCAGCACGTGGGTCCGGTGCCCGGTGCCGCGCCGACCTGCGTGCCGAACGCCCCCACGGGTGCCAAGAACGCGGCCGGGGTCATCAAGTCCAAGGCAGGAAACCTGGCCGGTAACGCCCAGCACGCGCCCGAGAGGGTCGA
>JAOPYL010000131.1 GCA_025964625.1 Actinoallomurus sp.
ATCCACGGGATGTTTCTCGATCTTCTCAATCAGCACCGCGAGCCGCTGCGCCAGTGGAACCCCTCTGCGTTTGATCCCGACGTGGCCGCGGCCCTGCGCGAGACGCCGGGCACCTGGCGCGACGCCATGATCTCCGGCGTGGTGACCGGGCTGGAGGCGGGCGACCCGAAGGCGCGCAGAATGATGCTCACCCCGGATGCGTGCGCGACCCTCGGCGACCACGACTGGACGCGGACCCCCCGCACCGGTGGCCTGGTGCTGTCATCCGGCGCGGACCGCCGCGAGGCCACCGCCGGACTGCTCGAGCTGGAACCGTACGGCCTGCCGGACATCGAGGAGCTGCTCACCGCGCTGTGGAAGACCGCGCCGTCGCCGGACGACTGCCGCTGGCTCGTCGAACGTCTCGGCTCCACCATGACGCGGTTCGCGGCGCTACGCCGGCTCATGCGCCGCGTCTTCGACACCGCACCGCTGGAGGCGGAGGAGACGGTGCGGCTCGCGGAGCTGATCCGCGACCGGCTGCCCGAGCTGTCCGGCCCGGCGCGGATCGTCCTGGGCCACGACGAGGCGCTGCGGGCCGAGGCCGAGCACGAGGTGG
Source organism: Actinoallomurus sp. (assembly GCA_025964625.1). GTDB lineage: Bacteria > Actinomycetota > Actinomycetes > Streptosporangiales > Streptosporangiaceae > Actinoallomurus. Next base: position 599 of record JAOPYL010000131.1, read on the forward strand.
CGCGCATCCTCGCCCTGATGGATCCCGGGGATCCGCTGACCGGGCGGGCGCGGGCCAGCATGGCCGGCGCGCTCATCCGGCGTTCACCGCGGTCGCGGGCCGAGGTGCTGGCGGCCGCCCCCGACGCGGTACGGACGGGCCTGGCCGCCCACTGGCTCGACGCCGAGCCGGATCGGAGCGCCCGCGCCGACCTGGCCGAGATCGAGGTACGCCTCGACCGGGCGGGGACGCCCGTCGCCAGGCTCACGGAGTGGGCGGACGGGCTCGGGCGATTCGCCCGGCGGCACGTCGAGTCGGCGCTCACCGACCGCGACCCGAAACTGGCCGCGGCCTGGCGGGCCCTGCGACGGCGGGGGATGTGACGCCGTGCCTCTCGTCTACGCGCTGCTCGTGCTGGTGTGGATCGGCCTCATCGGGGCCGAGTTCGTCTTCGTGGTGCCGTTCGCGGTACCCCTGGCGACGGCCGTCGCGACCTGTGCCGGTGCCGTCCGGTTCCTCCTCACCGCGTGGCGGACCCTCACCGCCACCCGCGCCGACGGGCCGTCCCCGGTGCCGCGCCCCGCGGCCGGCCTGCCGGACGCGGCCTACCCGCACTACCTGCTCGTCCAGGTGTGGCGCGACGCTCGGACTCTCGCGCGCCGCACCGTGCCGTGGTGCCTCGCCCAGGCCCGCTGGAGCATCGCCACGCTGAACGAGACGATGCTGTCCCTCCCCCAGGGCCTCGTGCTGTTCCCGATCTGGCTGGGGCTGTGCGCCGGCATCGCATTGTCCGCCGTGCCGCTCGCCGTCGCGGCCCTGGCGTTCGGCGTGGCGTTCGCCGCGGTCGAGGCCGCCGGCCTGGCCGCCTGGTCGGTGTGCGTCACGGTGCTCGGCACGGTCGAGCGCCTGTGGATGGCCTACCGCCGCATCCTGCTCGCCTGCCCGCACGCCGGCTGCTACCAGCGGTTCGCGCTGCCGGAGTACGCCTGCCCGAACTGCGACCAGCGACACTCCCGGCTAGTGCCGGGCCGGCTGGGCGCATTCCGCCACGTGTGCCGCTGCGGCACGCGGCTGCCGACCACGATCCTCCTCGGCCGGTTCCGCCTCGGCGCGTACTGCCCGCACTGCCGGCGACGGCTGCCCGGCCGGATCGGGCGGGCGCGGGTCGAGCCCCTGGCGTTCGTCGGAGGTCCCGCGGCGGGCAAGACCACTCTGATGTTCCTGGCGGTACGCGCGCTGCGCGCCAGTGCCGCGGGCGCGCAGGGGCGCGCGGAGTTCGTCGAGGCGCGCGACGCCCGTGCCTACGCCGGCGCCCTCATGGAGCTCGACCGCGGCGCGCGGCTGGCCAAGACCGGGCCCGAACTGCCCGCCGCGACCATGCTCGACCTGACCCTGCCCGCCGCCCACCGGATCCTGTACCTGTTCGACCCGGCCGGCGAACTCCACACGGGCGCGACCCGGGTGGAGCGGCTGCGCTACCTCGACCACGGTGAGGCGCTGCTGTTCGTCATCGACCCGTTCGCCCTGCCAGAGCTGCGGATGGCACTCTCGGAGGACGAGCAGCGGCTGGTCGATACGGTCACCCCCACCTCCGACGAGGACCCCTCCGACACGCTGCAGCGACTGCTGGCGGAGCTGCGCTCCCGCGACGACCAGGGGCGGCAGCGGCGCATCGCCGTCGTCGTGACCAAGGCCGACGTTCTCCGGCGTACGTCGGTGGGCGCCGGTCTGGACGCCGGCGTACGCGGATGGCTCGAGGGACTGGGGCTCGGCAACACCATCCGTACCCTCGAGCGCACCGCGGGCCAGGTGCGTTACTTCGCCTCCGGGCTGGACAGCCCGCCCGCCGCGCTGGCGGAGCTGTTCGGCTGGGCCGCCGGGCTGACGCTGAACGGTCAGGTGGACCCGGCCTTCGATGACCGGCCGACCGCCGACGAGTTGCGCGCGCCGTGGCCGGTCGCGGGCCGCCCGGCCGAGCTGATCCCGCTCGGACACCAGCTGGGGCGCTGTGCGCTGCTCGCCGCGCTGGCCGTGCTCGGCCCGGCACTGATGATCCTGTCCGGCCTGGCCGTCTACGGCCGGTTCCGCTGATGCGACCATTACCCCCTACTCAGGTGATCTCCCGCGTTCGCCGGGTAACGCTTCTTGTGTGAAAGCCATAGTGATGAACCAATACGGCGGCCCGGACGTGCTGAAGCTCGCCGCCGACGCGCCCGAACCCAAGGTCGGCCCGGACTTCGTGCTCGTACGCGCCAAGGCGGCCGGGGTGAACCCGGTGGACTGGAAGGTCCGCGAGGGCAACCTGGACGGGCTCTTCCAGACCGACTTCCCGGTCGTCCCGGGCTGGGACGTGGCGGGCGTCGTCGAGCGGACCGGCCCGGCCGTCAGCGAGTTCTCCCCCGGCGACGAGGTCATCGGCTACGTCCGCGAGGACCATGTGAGCCGCGGGACGTACGCGGAGCTCGTCGCCGCGCCGGTACGCACACTGGGCCGCAAGCCGGGTCGCCTGTCCTGGGCCGAGGCCGCCGGCCTGCCGCTCGCCGGGCTCACCGCCTACCAGGCGCTCACGAAGGCCCTGGCGGTGACCGGCGACGACACGGTGCTCATCCACGCCGCGGCCGGCGGCGTCGGCTCGTTCGCCGTTCAGATCGCCCACGCGAAAGGCGCCCGCGTCATCGGCACGGCGAGCCCGCACAACCACGACTACCTGCGGGAGCTGGGCGCCGAGCCGGTGGCCTACGGCGACGGCCTCGCCGACCGGGTGCGCCGGCTCACGCCGGGCGGGGTGACCGTCGCGCTCGACCTGGTCGGCGGCGAGGCCCTGGAGATCACCCCGAACCTGCTGACGCCCACGGGCCGCTGGGCGTCGATCATCGATCCGTCCGTCACGGAACGCGGCGGCCGTTACGTGTTCGTACGGCCGGACCCCAATGATCTGGCGGCGCTGGCCAGCCTTGCCGACGACGGCCGGCTGAACGTCACCGTCGCGAAGACCTTCCCCCTCGCCGAGGCGGCTGAGGCGCAGCGGCTGTGCGCGGAGGGCCATACCCGAGGCAAGATCGTCCTGGAGATCGAGTGAGAGTGGTGATCGCGGGAGGGCACGGCACGATCGCCCTCCTGCTCGAAGAGATGCTCGCGGCACGCGGCGACGGGCTGATCCGCGGCCGTCCGTCCACCAGTCGCTGACCGGGTGCCGGCTCCCGCGCGGTGACGGGAGCCGGCACCCATCGGCGGAGATCTGTTCACCGGGCGACGGAGCGCTACTCCGCGCGCCCCCACAACTCCTGAGTTGGCGACACGGTTGCATCTCTCTGCAGGTGACAGGGCCTTTTCGGTTGTTATCAGATTGATACTCTCACTATTCAGTTACGCTGGGTAAGTAGATCGCTCCAGACTTTCCGGTCAGAACACGTTGCCGTTCTCGCGAAACTTCCGATACATTGCGCCGTAATCGGGCTGTGACTTACCTCCATCCGGGAGGTGACAGACCGACCGCCGAATCCCAGCTGCGTCTCCAGCGCCGCGGGAACCGGGGACCCACCAGTCCCTTGGGGTGAATCCGTCACGCACGGTAGGGCTCCTCCTGGCCCGAACCCGTCAGCTAACCCGGTAGGCGGCCAAAGGGGAGACATGGATCCGATAGGTCAGAAACTGCTGCAGGTCGCCAAGGGCCAGCTCGGCTACACCGAGAAGAGCGACGGGTACACGAAGTTCGGCGACTGGTACGGCAAGCACGTCGAGAAGGATTCGTCGTACACGACGGCGCCCTGGTGCGACATGTTCCTCGCCTGGGCTGCCGACAAGGCGGGGGTCCAGGACTGGACGGGCGAGTTCGCCTCGACTCCCGACCACGCCACCTGGTTCAAGAACCACCACGCCTGGGGCCACAAGCCCGAGCCGGGGGCGATCGTCTTCTTCTCGTGGTCGGGCGGGAAGAGCATCGGTGACATCGAGCACGTCGGCATCGTCGAGTCGGTCGACGGAAGCACGCTGCACACCATCGAGGCGAACCACAACAACCATCTGGGACGCGCCACCCGCGACGTCAGCCAGGTGGTGGGGTACGGCTATCCCTCGAAGGTCAAGGTCAAGACGGCCCCGCCGCAGACCGAGCAGAAGTACGTGCCCAAGCACTCGGCTCCGCTGCCGTCCGCCGCGACGCTCACCCAGCAGAGCCAGCCGCTGCACGAGACGCGGACGACCGCGGCGCACGACCACGCACCGCCGATGCCCGACCAGCAGGCCGCGCTCACCGGGCTGCTCGCCGTCGTGCTGTTCGGCACCGTGGCGCTGGCCATCACCACGTCGAAGGTCCGCGTGCCGGTCCCGGCGCCGAACGTGCGCGTCCGCAAGCGCGGCAAGCACCACCGCACGCCGGTGGAGCTGCCCGCCGAGATCAGCGTGGCCGACCTCGACGCCGCCGACGCGGGCACGGCGATCATGCCGGCCCTGTCCGCGGCGACCGCCGCGCACGCGGAGGACCAGGAGTTCTGGGGCAAGATCGCCGAACTCGAGGAAGACGTCGAGCTGGCGTTCTGGAACACCCTCCACTCCGCGGTCTCACAGTCCGCGCCCGCGGAGACCGTCAACGCCTGAGCCGAGTGGCCCTCCTCCCGAGACGGCGAGGAGGGCCGGGCGCCGCGCTCTTCAACTCCGCGCGAAATTAGGCACGACAGGATCTATCACCATTGGACAGGCATATTTACCGGCATAACGCTGGAACCAATCTATTCCGACAGGACCGGGGCGCGGCCGCCTAGGTGTAAAGGGCCAGTTCCGCATCACCCACAGTGACCATCCTCGAAGCGCCCAGACCATCTCGGCATGTTCGGGTTGGCCGCCCCCTCACGGTCCGTTAATGTCCAGCGGTGTCACCGGCCGGGAACCGGCCGGACCGCCGAATCGCTCGTCGCGCAGCCAGCGCGCCGAAGAACCGGGGACCCATTGGCGGAGACCCAGGGCGTCTCCCTGGCTCCAGTCCCGGGGTGAATCCGTAACCGTTCCGCGGCACGCGGTAGGGCTTCTCCTTGCCCGAACCCGTCAGCTAACCCGGTAGGCGGCCTAGGAGAGGAGACCTGGATGGAGCCTTCGCGACCCGCGAAAGCGCATGATCCGCAGCACCGCACGAAGGCACGGCGCCGTACGGCCGTCGTGACCGGCGTCGCTCTCGTCACCGGCCTGGCACTGCCACTGCAGGCGGCGAGCGCCAAGCCGGGGCCCGACATGGACGCCTTGAGGCAACAGGCCGACCAGCTCAACACCCAGCTCGAGCAGCTCACCGAGCAGTACAACGGGCTGAAGGTCCGGCTGCAGCAGGCCCAGCGCGCGGCCACGGTCGCCGAGGAGACCGCGCGCAGCGAGACCAGGACGCTCAAGGGCATGCAACGGCAGATCGGCCGGCTCGCCGCCCTGCGCTACATGAACGGCGGGACCGACGAGGCGCCCGCGCTCTTCGCGTCGCCGGACCCGCAGGCGCTGCTGGACCAGACCGCGACCCTGCACTACTTCACGCAGCAGGACGACACCCAGGTCCGGCAGCTCACCCAGGTGATCCAGAACGCCGAGCGGTCCGGCCAGGACGCCCAGGACCGCGCCGCCCAGGCGGTCCAGCTCAGGACGGAGCTCCAGCAGAAGAAGGCGAGCATCCAGCAGATGCTCGACAAGGCGCGCAAGCCGCTGCTGAAGGACGCCGTCGACAGGGCCGACAAGGGCGAGACGGTGCCGGTGATCCCCGGCGGGTCCACCAAGGCCATCGGCGCGGTCCGCGCGGCCCTGTCACAGCTCGGCGTGGCCTACGTCTGGGGCGGCGCCACCCCTGGCCAGGGGTTCGACTGCTCGGGCCTCACCATGTGGGCGTACCGGCAGGTCGGCGTCAACCTGCCGCACTACGGGGGCGACCAGTGGAACGCGGGCATCCACATCCCCAGGAGCCAGCTGGAGCCCGGGGACCTGGTGTTCTTCTACTCCGACATCCACCACATGGGGATGTATCTCGGCGACGGCAAGTTCGTGCACGCGCCGCACACCGGCGACCACGTGCGGGTCGCCGACCTGTCGACGCGTCCGTTCGCCGGAGCCGTACGCGTCGTGTGACGCCGGGGGCTCGCGCGACGCCTCGGCGCCGTGCGAGCCCGCGGCGGTCACTTCGTGGTGCGGTACATCTCCGCGACCATGAACGCCAGGTCGAGCGCCTGACCGCGGTTGAGCCGCGGATCGCAGGCGGTCTCGTAGCGCTGGTGCAGGTCGTCCTCGACGATCTCGTGGCCGCCGCCGACGCATTCGGTGACGTCGTCGCCGGTGAACTCGATGTGCACGCCGCCCGGATGAGTGCCGAGCGCCCGGTGCACGTCGAAGAAGCCGGCGACCTCGTCGAGCACGTCGTCGAACCGGCGGGTCTTGTAGCCGCTCGGCGCCTCGAACGTGTTGCCGTGCATCGGGTCGCAGATCCACGCGACCTGGGCACCACTCGCGGTCACCTTCTCCACCAGCGGCGGAAGAGCGTCGCGGACCCGCTTGGCGCCCATCCGGATGACGAAGGTGAGCCGTCCGGGCTCGCGCTCCGGGTCGAGACGGTCGATGAGGGCCAGCGCGTCCTCGGCCGACGTGGTGGGGCCCAGCTTGACCCCGATCGGGTTGCGGATGTGCCGCATGAACTCGACGTGCGCGCCGTCGAGCTGCCGGGTGCGCTCTCCGATCCACAGGAAGTGCGCCGAGACGTCGTAGGGCAGGCCCGAGCGTGAGTCGACGCGCGTGAGCGCCTGCTCGTAGTCCAGCAGCAGCGCCTCATGGCTGGAGTAGAGCTCGACCCGGTGGAACTCCTCCGGGTCCGCGCCGGCGGCGTTCATGAACGCCAGCGCCCGGTCGATCTCGCCGGCCAGCCGCTCGTAGCGCCGGCCGGCCGGGCTCCCGGCGACGAAGTCCTGGTTCCACGCGTGCACCTGGCGCAGGTCGGCGTAACCGCCCTGGGTGAAAGCCCGGCACAGGTTCAGCGTGACCGCCGCGGCGTGGTACGCGCGCAGCAGCCGTCCCGGGTCCGGAGTGCGATCTTCGGCGGTGAAGTCGAAGCCGTTGACCATGTCGCCCCGGTAGGCGGGCAGTTCGACGCCGTCGCGGGTCTCGAGCGGTTTGGAACGCGGCTTGGCGAACTGCCCGGCCATCCGGCCGATCTTCACGACGGGCACGCTCGCGCCGTACGTCAGCACGACCGCCATCTGCAGCAGGGTCTTCAGCTTGTTGCGTACGTCGTCGGCGGTGGCGCCGGAGAACGTCTCCGCGCAGTCGCCGCCCTGCAGCAGGAACGCCTCGCCGCGTGCCACCGCGGCGAGCCGCGTCCGGAGCTGGTCGCACTCGCCCGCGAACACCAGCGGGGGGAGTTTGGAGAGCTGCGCCGCCACCGTCCGCACCTGGCCGGGGTCGGGCCAATCGGGTTGCTGTGCCGCCGGAAGAGTGCGCCAAGAGTCAAGAGGATCCACGAGACCTAAGGGTATCGACCGGGGCGTACGCACGGGCACACAGCCGACGCACAGCGTGTCCGGTTTGATCAGGTATTCGCGCCGGTCACGCTCGAACGTCTGCGATGATGGGCCGACTCCCGCAGACAGCCGACGACGCATGAGGTTCTGACAATGAGCACGAACAGCCGCGCCTACGACATCTGGCTCCGCAAGCCGGAGGAGGCCCAGCAGCTTCTCGAGTCGAAGCGGGCCGATCTCGACGGCGACGGCCTGTCGCTGCTGTCGTGGCTCGTCCTCACGAACGAGCGCGACGACAAGAAGGCCGAGGAGATCGCGCGTGCGGCCGTCACGGCCGGCGGCGATACCCGGTTCGCCACGGCGGCGCTGGCCGAGGTGCACAAGTGGCGGGGCGACTTCGACCGGGCCGCCGAGATCGTCCGCAGCGCGCGCGAGAAGTACCCGATGATCCCGTGGTACGCGCTGACGCTGGCCGACGTCCTCAAGGACGGCGGGCGCATCGACGAGGCCGAGACCCTCCTCGAGTCCGTCGTCACCGACTCGCAGCTGCGCCGGCACGCGCTCAAGCGCCTGTCGAAGTGGGCGGTGGACCGCGGCGACAGGGTCCGCGGCCTCAAGTACCAGACCGAGCTGATCGCGCTCGCGCCGGACTATCTGGTGTACGCCTCCGACTACACGCTCCTCGCCGCCCTGCGGCTGGACGCCGGAGACAGTGCGGGCGCGCGCGAGATCCTGCGGCGCGGCGCGTCGATCTACCCGCGCAACAGCCAGATCAAGGAGATGCTGCACCAGCAGTTCGGCGAGATCGCGCCGGAGAAGACGCCGAACATCCCGCCGGTCGACGAGAAGGCGGTCGGCGCACGCCGCGTCCCGATCAAGACGAACATGATCACTCTGCGCAGCGGCATCCTCCCGGTGATCGCGGAGGCGACCGCGGGCCAGCTTCAGCCCGACGACATCCTGGCGCTGTCGGAGAGCCCGGCGTCGGCCGGCCAGGGCCGCATGATCCCCCTTGAGCTCATCTCGCCCGAGGGCATGGCCAAGCAGCTCAGCAAGTTCGTCGGAAAGATCGGCCCGCTGCACAGCCCGGCCGGCATGCAGGGCGCGATCCTCGAGGCGGGCCGTGCGAAGGTCCTGCTCGGCGCCGCCGCGGGCGCGGCCGGCAAGCTGGTGGGCAAGCGCGGCTGGTTCTACCGCGTCGCCGGGCCCGGCGCGGCGATGATCGACGACGTCGCCGCCGCGCTGCCTCCGCACGACCACCACCTGCTCTTCGGCCCCGGCCGCCCGGACAAGCTCTCGGAGGACCTGGCCGCCGCTCTCGGCTGCCACGTCTGCGTCGTCGACGCCAACCACCTGACCGGCGCGTGGGTCGTCGGCGCGTCGGCGGGCGTCGACCGCAAGTGGGTGGAGAAGGTGCTGTCCGACAACCCGGCCGGCAACGAGGACGAGCAGACCCCGATCGTGCTGATCCGCAAGATCTGACCCGTACGCTGCCGCCTCATCCGGCGGCTCCGCCACACATCAGGCAAGGCGGCCGTTTCCCGGACACGGGCGGGGCCTACGCCGACGCGGCTGTCTACTCAACGGAGAAAGCCGTCCGCTGAGTAGACAGCGAAAAGGAGTACGGCCGTCCGGCGGGGTGAGCGTGCGCGTGGCCGGTCAGCGGTGGGCGGCGGTGATGGCCTCGCGGGCGGCGTGCGCGACCTGCTCCATGTGCCACGGTGTCAGGCCCTGGTGGACCGGGAGCGCGAGCATCTGGTGCCGCAGCGGGTCCAGCTCCGCGAACCGCGTGCGGTCCAGCATCGGGTGCGGCACCGGCCAGATCTCGATCGACCGCACGCCGCGCTTCTGCAGCTCGGCGATGGTCCGGTCACGCTCGGGAACCCGCACCGGGAAGTAGAGGGGCGCGACGCCGTCGGGCAGGCTGCGGAACCGGTCGAGGCAGACCTCGGGCAGCGCGTCCAGGAGCACCTGGTAGTTGCGGCGCCGGTGCTCACGGATCTTCTCGCCGTCCGCCCCGTGCACGGCCCACTCCGTCACGCGCGAGCACTTGGAGGCGGCGATCTCCAGATCGGCGACCTCGAGGTTCCACTCGCCGATGACCGTCTCGGTGAGTGTGCCCTTCTCCACCGCCTGCTCGGCCTTGCTGACCTTGCTGAAGACCTTGGTGGCGGGGGCCCGCAGCACGCCGGCGCGCGACTGGGCCGCCCAGCCCATGCCCTGTGAGGCGACCGAACGGGCCATGCGCTTCCATGGCGGCCGGCCGGCCGCCTCGATCCTGCCGTTCCGGACGAGCACCGCGCCGCCGTCGGGCACGCCCAGCGACTTGCGCGGGCAGAAGATGGCCGCGTCGCCGCGCGAGCCGATCGCCCCGCCGCCGTCGTAGGAGAACAACGCGTGTGCGGCGTCCTCGATCACCCGGGTGCCGGGCGGCAGGGGGGGCATCGGGAAGCCGTAGTAGGAGATCAGATAGGTGGCGTCGGTCTCCTTCGCCACCCGCTGCAGATCATCCTCGTCGACCCGCAGGGTCGGCAGCACCCGGTAGAACAGGACTTCGACACCGGCCAGCCGGGCCGCCTCGACCTCCGAGCCGCAGTGGTAGGCGGGCATTGCCAGCCTGCTGCCCGCCCCAAGGCCGAGGGCCTTCAACGCCAGCCATACCGCGCCGCGCCCCAGGTGGGTCAGGGTCAGCCCGTCCGAGCCGAACGGGAACTGCCGGGACCGCCGGGGCACCAGGGCGGCCGGCTCCAGCGGTGGATATACGCTCATCAACAGGTCGCTCATAGGAGCATCACCCTACTGGCCGCGATGGGCCAAGATATGGGTTCGCCCGGAGACGAACTCTCACGGTTCCGGGCACGTCGTACCGGCCAGAGGTGATGAATGTACATGTCCACGATCGGCGGCGTCTGGCATGACGTCGTCGGCACGCAACCCCATCCGCCGTGGTGGCTCGTGACGGCCACCGGGGTGGCCGCCCTCGCGGCGGTCTCGGTCCGCTCGGTGTGGCATGTGCTGCGCAACGTCGTGACCATCGCCCATGAGGGCGGGCACGCGTTCGCCGCGCTGGTCACGGGACGGCAGCTCCAGGGCGTCCGGCTGCACTCGGACACCTCGGGCGTGACCGTATCGAGCGGTAAGCCCTACGGGCCGGGCATGATCTTCACCGCGTTCGCGGGGTACGTCACGCCACCGCTGCTGGGCCTCGGCGCCGCGGGGCTGCTCGCGATGGGGCACATCACAGCCCTCCTCTGGGTCGGCATCGCGCTCCTCGCCGCGATTCTCGTGCTGATCCGCAACGTCTTCGGGGTGCTCTCGGTCGTCACGACCGGCGGTGTGATCTTCGTCGTCTCCTGGTTCGCGTCGTCGACCGTGCAGGCGGCGTTCGCCTACGCGTTCACGTGGTTCCTGCTGCTGGCGGGCACGCGGCCTGTCGTGGAGCTGCAGAGCAAGCGCTCCCGGGGCCGCGCGCCCGACTCGGACGCCGACCAGCTGGCCCGCCTCACCGGCATGCCCGGACTCATGTGGGTGTTCGGCTTCGGCATGGTGGCCGTGGCGGCGCTGCTGGCCGGCGGAGCCTGGCTGCTGCCAGGCACGATGCCACAGCTTCCGAACTGGTAGCTACTTCTTCTGCAGCTTGTCTCCCTTGGTGGCGTCCACGGCGTACCACGTGCCACCGTTGGCGCTGACGCCATGGCCGTTCATGTCGCCGGGCTTGGTGTCCTTGGTGTAGTGGTAGAGCGGCCAGCCGTGGTAGGTGACCTGTTTGGTGCCGTCGGGCCGGTCCGTCGTGCTGAGCCAGGACGCGTTGACACCGGAGCCGGCGGTGACCTTGCCGGTGGTGGTCAGTGGCGGCCATTGCGTGGCGCAGGCGTCGGTGCAGGTCGGCTTGCCACCCTTGTCCTTGTCGAACAGGTAGAGCGTCATGTCCTTGCCGTCCACCAGGATCCTGCCGGCGCTCACGTCCTTCGCCCTGACCTCGACCGGGCCGGCCGACGGCGACATCGACGACACAGGCGGTGACGACTCCGGTGCCGCCGTCGACGGCGGTGACGACTCCGGTGCCGCCGTCCCCGGCGCTGATGACCCGGGCGCCGCCGATGATGGCTGGGCGTACCCGCCACCGCCCGACGACGGCACCGCTTTGTGGTCCCCGCCGCAACCCGTGGCGAGCAGGCCCAGGCTGGTGGCCAGCACGCATGCGGCCTTGACTCTCTTACGCATTTTGTCCGCTCCTTTCACACGGTGACGTGAAGGCACCAGCAGGCGTACGACTCTGTCCGCCGTTATGCCCCGCGTTCGCCGTAGGCGGGAACGTCTCTTGGTCTGTTCCCCGAGGCCGCTCCCGTGTGCCCCCGCCATGAGGAACCCTGCCCGCTCGTTATTAAAGTCCAACCGATTTATTACTTAACTGAACTTGGGAAAGCGCATCGTGGCATGACGATCGCGGGTTCGGCGGGTCAGGAGTTCCGCTCTCGCAGGCCGTGGTGGCCCCGGTTCATCGTGCCTCCGTGCGCAGGGAGCGGCTGTTGCCGCGGAACTCGGCGACGACCTCGCCACCGGCCCGGCGCACGGTCACGTCGTAGACGCCGCTGCGGCCGAACCGGACGCGCTCGACGGCCTCGGCGACCAGTTCGTCGCCGGCCCGGGCCGGAGCGACGAACACCACGTCGGCGGCGGCCGCGACGGTGGCGACGTCGTAGGTGTTGCACGCGAAGGCGAACGCCGTGTCCGCGAGCAGGAAGAGATAGCCGCCGTGCGCGATGCCGTGGCCGTTCACCATCGTGTCCGCGACGACCATCTGTGCCCGGGCACGGCCCGCCGCCACGTCGGTGATCTCGATGCCGAGGTGCCGTGAGGAACGGTCGGCCGCGTACATGGCCTCGGCGCAGCGCCGCGCGACCTCATCGGCCTCCGTCACGCCCCCAGTTGACCACGCATCGATCATCGAGGGAACACCTGGAGGGCCGGCGGGGTTTGCCGGCACGTCGATCTCCGGCGGCAGGCCAGCGCACTGTGTGCGGCCTGACCTGAGCTTCCGGCCTCGCGCCTGAGCGCGACCGCCCTTCCTCTTCCGATCTTCCTCTTTCGTGGCCACGTCGCGCCTGACATCCTCGGTGCAGCCGTGTCACGCCGCAGTCACCTCGCCGAATGAGAACCCCCGATGATGCGAAGAACCTCCGTCCTGCTCACCTCCGCCGCCGTCCTCGCCGCCGCCGCGGCCTGCTCCTCCAGTGGCTCGTCCTCGACCAAGAGCTCGGCGTTCGACCCCAGGACCTGCCAGGGCGGCACGCTGTACGTGCTGAACCAGACCGACGCCACCGCTCACCACCTCGACCCGGCCCGGATCTACACCTCAGGCGGCGGAGCGGTCACGTCCATGATCTTCCGCGCGCTGACCACCCGGCATCGGGTGGCCGGTGAGGCCGGCAACGAGGTCGTCCCCGACCTCGCCACCGACACCGGTAAGCCCAGCGATGGCGCCACGACGTGGACGTACCACCTGAAAGACGGCCTGAAGTTCGAGGATGGCACGCCCATCACCTCGAAGGACGTCAAGTGGGGCGTGGAGCGCGCCTTCGCACCCGAGCTGCCCGGCGGGATCCCGTACCTCCGTGACTGGCTGGTCGGCGGCGCGGACTACACGGGCCCGTACAAGGGCAAGGAGCTCGACTCCATCCAGACGCCCGACGACAAGACGATCGTCTTCAAGCTGCGCAAGCCCGAGGGCGACTTCCCGTACGTGGCCACGGCCACCCAGTTCGCACCGGTGCCCAAGGCCAAGGACGACGGCACGGGCTATGAGAAGCACCCGGTCGCCAGCGGACCGTACAAGGTCCAGTCCCACGAGCAGGACAAGAGCCTGGTGCTGGTGCGCAACCCCTACTGGTCCCGTGCGGTCGACGACCAGCGGCTCGCCTGCCCCGACCGCGTCGAGGGCACGTACGGTCTCAACCCGGCCGTCATCAACCAGCGGCTCAGCTCCAGCGCGGGCAAGGACGCGAACGCCATCACCACGGACACCAACCTGAGCCCCGCCGAACTGGTACGCATCAACAGCGACGCCGGGCTGAAGAAGCGGGCGGTCAGGGGCGCGTTCGGCCAGACGATCTACCTGGCCTTCAACACCAAGGTGAAGCCGTTCGACGACGCCCGCGTGCGACAGGCGATCTCCTACGCCGTCAACCGGCAGGCGGTCGTCAACGCGGTCGGCGGCAGCTCCCTCGCCAAGCCCGCCACGACGTTCCTGCCCGACCAGGCCGCCTTCGGCTACCAGCCGTACGACTACTTCCCGGCCGGGGCCACCGGCAACGCGGCCAAGGCCAGGGAACTACTCGCCCAGGCCGGCCACGCGGGCGGGCTGACCATCACGCTCGCCCACCGCAACAACGACGGCGAACAGGACGGGCCGGCGATCGCCACCGCCGTGCAGGCGGCGCTGAAGCAGGCGGGCATCACGGTCAACCTGAAGGCCTACGACGAAGCCGGCTACGCGGACGCGATCGAGAAGCCGGCCACCGAGCCGGGGATGTTCGTGACCAGCTGGGGCGCGGACTGGCCGACCGGCGGGCCGTTCCTCGCGCCGATCTTCGACGGGCGGCAGATCCTCAAGGAGGGCGGCAACTTCAACGCCTCCCAGCTGAACGACCCGAAGATCAACGCGGAGTTCGACGACATCAACAAGATCGCCGACCCGGCGCAGGCCCGGCCGCGCTGGGGTGCCCTGGACGCCGAGATCGGCAGGCAGGCGCTCACCGTCCCGCTGTTCCACCCGATCTACATCCGGCTGATGGGCAAGAACGTCAAGAACGCCTATGTAGAGGAATGGCGCGGGATGTACGACCCGGCCATGCTCTCGGTCAGATAAATGACCGCTGAGCTCGTCGCCGAGGCCGGCGCCGCTCCAGAGGCGCCGGCCCGCGGCCGTCAGGTGTGGCGGCGGCTGCGTGCCGACCACATGGCCATGGCCGGCCTCGTCGTGGCGATCGCGGCGATCGTCGCCGCGATCGCCGCGCCGCTGCTGATCCACCTGGAGGGCCAGGACACCACGGCCTACCACTCCGGGCTGCTGGACTCCGCCCGCGGCGGCGTGCCGCTCGGCTCGTTCGGCGGTGTCAGCGGGCGCCACTGGCTCGGCGTGGAGCCGACGACCGGCCGCGACCTGTTCGCCCGCGCGCTCGACGGCGCGCGGATCTCCTTCCTGGTCGCGTTCGGCACCCTGGTCGTGCAGATCCTGCTGGGCGTGGGGATCGGGCTGGCGGCCGGACTGGGCGGCAAGGTCGCCGACGCCGTCCTGGGCCGGCTGACCGACCTGGCCATCTCGTTCCCGCAGCTCATCTTCGCGATCGCGCTGCTGGCGATCGTCCCGGGCACCTTCCCCCGCCCGATGCTGCTGATGCTCGTCATCGGCCTGTTCGGCTGGGGAGGCACGGCGAGGCTGGTGCGCGGGCAGGTGCTGTCCTTGAAGACCCGCGACTACGTGGCCGCCGCGCGCCTGTCGGGCGCCTCCCGGACGCGTATCGCGCTGCGCGAGATCCTGCCCGGCGTCTCGGCGCCACTGGTGACGTACGCCGCGCTGCTGCTTCCCTCCAACATGATCTCCGAGGCCGGCCTGTCCTTCCTCGGCGTGGGCGTGCGCCCGCCCGCGTCCTCCTGGGGTCAGATGCTGTCCACCGCCACGACCTGGTTCCAGGCCGACCCGACGTACGTCCTCGTGCCCGGCCTGCTGCTCCTGGTCAACGTGCTCGCCTTCACGGTGCTCGCCGACGGCCTGCGCACGGCGCTGGACCCCAAGGCCAGGTCACTGCGAGGTGGCCGGCGGTGACGAGTTATCTGCTGCGCCGGCTGGCCGGCACCGTCGTCCTGCTCGTCGTGATGGCCGCGCTGGTGTACGTCATCTTCTACGCGCTGCCGTCGAACCCGGCGGTCCTGGTGTGCGGCAAGGGCTGCGGCGGGGGCCAGCTCGCCGCCATCGACCACAAGCTCGGCCTCGACCAGCCGGAGTACCTGCAGTTCTGGCACTTCCTGGAGGGAATCGTGATGGGCCGGGACTACAGTTCCGGCCCGGACGTGTCGCACTGCGCGGCACCCTGCCTGGGCTTCTCGTTCCAGAACGACCAGCCGGTGCTGTCGTTGATCGCGCAGCGCCTTCCCGTCTCCCTGTCCCTCACCACCGGCGCGATGGTCGTGTGGCTGCTGATCGGCGTCTCGGCGGGCGTGCTGTCGGCGCTGCGCGAGGGACGGTTCACCGACCGGACGGTCACCGCCCTGTCGGTGCTCGCCTTCGGGACGCCGATCTTCGTCAGCGGGATGTTGCTGCTGATCCTGTTCTGCGGCTTCCTGCACCTGCTGGACTTCCCGGTCTACGTGCCGCTCACCGAGGACCCCGCCGCCTGGGCGAAGAACCTGCTGCTGCCATGGTTCACACTCGCCATCTCCCAGGCCGCGGTGTACGCGCGGCTGACGCGCACGGGCATGCTCGAGGCCCTTTCGGAGGAGCACATCCGCACCTTCCGGGCGTACGGGCTTCGCGAGCGGCGGATCGTCGGCCGGCACGCCCTCCGGGGCGCGCTCACCCCGGTCATCTCGATCACCGCGTACGACTTCGGCTACATCCTGGTCGGCGCGATGCTCACCGAGACGCTGTTCGGCCTGCCCGGGCTCGGCCAGCTCATCGTGCAGTCGTCCAACAACGTCGACCTGCCGGTCGTCGCCGGGCTCACGCTGGTGGCCGGCGCCGCCATCGTGGTCGCCAACACCGTCGCGGACCTGCTGTACGCGGTGGTCGACCGGAGGGTGGTCCTGGCATGACGGAGCGACCGGTGAAAACCGTCCTGTCGGTGCGGGACCTGACGGTGGAGTTCCCCTCCGACGGCGGATCCCTGCGTGCGGTCGACGGGGTCTCCTTCGACCTGGCCGCGGGCGGTGCGCTGGGCATCGTCGGCGAGTCCGGGTCGGGCAAGAGCACGACGGCGCTGGCCCTGCTCGGCCTGCACCGGAACTCCGGGGCACGGGTGTCCGGGCGGATCCTGGTCGGCGACGACGACGTGAACGCGCTGGACGACGAGGCCGTGCGGCGGCTGCGCGGGCACCACGTCGCGATGATCTTTCAGGATCCGCTGTCGGCGCTGGACCCGTACTACCGGATAGGCGACCAGATCTCCGAGGTGTACCGCACGCACTCCGGCGCCGGGCGGAAGGCCGCCTGGACGCGCGCCGTGGAGGTGCTCGACCGGGTCGGCATCCCGGACGCGGCGAGGCGGGCACGGGCCCGGCCGCATGAGTTCTCGGGCGGGATGCGCCAGCGGGCGCTGATCGCGATGGCGCTGGCGTGCGAGCCGGAGATCCTCGTCGCCGACGAGCCGACCAGCGCGCTCGACGTCACCGTGCAGGCCCAGATCCTCGACCTGCTCGACGAGCTGCGGGCCGACACGGGTATGGCGCTGCTGCTGATCACGCACGACCTCGGCGTGGTGTCGCGCTCGGCCGACGAGGTGCTCGTCATGCAGAACGGCAGGACGGTCGAGCACGGCCCGGTGGGCGAGGTGCTGCGGGCGCCGGCGGAGCCGTACACGCGGGCTCTCCTCGCCGCCGTCCCCCGGCTGGACGGGCCGGCCCCCGCCCGCCGGCCTGCCGGTGAGCCGCTGCTGACCGTCACCGGCCTCTCGCGGGAGTTCCGGCGGCCGGGCGGTGGACTGGGCCGGGACGTGCTGCGCGCGGTCGACGGAGTGTCCCTGGACGTACGGCGCGGCGAGACGCTCGGCGTGGTCGGGGAGAGCGGCAGCGGCAAGACCACACTCGCCCGGATGATGGTGCGGCTGCTGGAGCCGACCTCCGGGAGCGTCGTCTTCGAGGGCCGGGACATCGCGCGGCTGGCGGAGAAGCGGCTGCGCTCGGTCCGGCGCGATCTGCAGATGGTCTTCCAGGACCCGGTGTCCTCGCTGAACCCGCGGCGCACCGTCGGCGACAGCATCGCCGACCCGCTGCGGGTGCAGGGCATGGCCGGCCGGGAGGCCCTCAGGACGGCTCGGGAGCTGATGGAGCGCGTGGGCCTGGACCCCACGCGCCACGACCGGTACCCGCACGAGTTCTCCGGCGGCCAGCGTCAGCGCATGGGCATCGCCCGGGCACTGTCGCTGGAGCCCAAGCTGCTGGTCTGCGACGAGCCGGTGTCGGCGCTCGACGTCTCGACCCAGGCTCAGATCCTCGACCTGCTGGGCGGGCTGCAGAAGGAGTACGACCTGACGATCGTGTTCGTCTCCCACGACCTCGCGGTCGTGCGCCAGGTGAGCGACCGGGTGGCGGTCATGCACGACGGCGAACTGGTGGAGCTGGGCGACGCCGGGCGGCTGTACGAGTCACCGCGGCATGAGTACACCCGCGCGCTACTCGCCGCCGTCCCCCTCCTGGCCTGAGTGGCCGCGCCGCGCCGGCGCCGAAGGACGCCGCGCGGTACCGAAGGACGCCGCGCGGACGCCGGCCGTCCGGCGTCCCGGGCCGGCCGGCGTCCGCGTGGTACCGGTGTGAGGGCCATTGCCTCCGGTCCGCCGTCACGCGCCGGACGGCGCAGTGGCGAACGTGGAGACCTCCGTGCGTGCTATCAGGTCACGTTCGCGCAGATCGCGTAGACGCTGATACCGACTGTGCTGTAGTTGTTCTGCCGGCCGAGGGCGATCCAGCCCCGGCCGTCGGGAGTGGGGAAGCTGCCCACCAGAATGGCGTCGTTCCCCTGGGCCTCGCCACCGCCACCGACCACGCGCTTGCCACTGGGACAGTAGACCGTGCGCCGGGTGAAGTTCCCGACATTGGCATTGGGTAGTGTGACGATCTGATAGCCGTCGGAACCGGCGAGTTTCATGTGAGTGGCCGGTTTCGTATCCGCCTGCGCCGCGAGGCCGGTACCCATTACTGCCGCGAGAGCCAGCGCTCCGGTTCCGAACGCGAATATTTTGCGCATGCAAGATCTCCTCTGACGTAGAAGTAACCGTGTCACCCAGAACCCTGCGTCCGGCCTGAAATCCCGGCTGAACACTGAGGTCCGGAGCGTCTTCTACCCGGATGACCATTCGTCACACACGGCAATCAGTATTTACGCTTCGCGACGAGCGGGCCGATCTATTTCATGGCGAGATCTGCGACAAATGAGAATGAGCCGATTTGCCGTCCCTAGCGCGCCCAGGTCCACGCATAGTCGGTGACCTCGACCGACGACGCCTCGGCGCCAATGTTGAGCGGCCGGAACGTGTCCACCATTACCGCCATCTCGGTCGTGGTCGCGTGTCCGTTCTTGACCGCCTCGAGAACGCCTTCGACGGCACCCGGCGCGGGCCCATGGGTGAAGCCGGACGGGTGCAGGCTGATCGACCCGACGTCGATACCGGAACCCTTCCGCGCCGAATAGTCACCGCCGACATAGAACATCATCTCGTCGGAGTCGACGTTGTGGTGGTTATACGGGATCGGAATGGCCTCGTCGTGGAAGTCCAGCGGGCGGGGGCAGAAAGAGCAGATCACGAAATTCGGGCCCTCGAACGTCTGGTGCACCGGCGGCGGGGCATGGGTGCGCTTAACGATCGGCTCGAAGTCGTGAATGTTGAAGACGTACGGGTACAGGTGGCCGTCCCAGCCCACGACGTCGAGCGGGTGGTGCCGGTACGTCAGGCGCGACAGGCCACCGCGGTGGCGGACGAGCACGGGGACGTCCTCGCCCTCGCAGACCAGCGGCTCGGCGGGGGCGCGCAGGTCGCGCTCGCTGTACGGGGCGTGCTCGAGGAACTGGCCGTACTGCGACAGGTAGCGCCTGGGCGGCCGGATGTGCCCGGACGCCTCGAAGACGAGCAGCCGGAGCGGCGCGTCACCCACGCCCGTGCGAACGAACCGGTGGATGGTGCCGGTCGGGATGACGACATAGTCACCGGGCCCGACGTCGAGCGCCCCGTACGTCGACTCGAGCCGGGCGGCGCCGGACTCGACGTACACGCACTCGTCGCCGGCCGAGTTGCGGTACAGCTCACCGTCGGTGTCCGCGGCCACGTACGAGACGCGCAGGTCCTCGTTGGCCAGCAGCAGCCGCCGCCCGAGCACGGGATCGCCGCCGGCCGCCAGGTCGTGCGGCTTGAAGTGGCGCGGCATCAGCGGATGGTTCGGGCCCGCGCCCACGCTGTGCGCCGGGGCGTCGACACCCTCACTCTTGATGATCGCGGTGGGCGGGTGCACGTGGTAGAGCAGCGAGGAGTCGGATGAGAACCCCTCCTCCCCCATCAGCTCCTCGGCATAGAGGCCGCCGTCCGGCTTGCGGAACTGGATGTGGCGCTTACGGGGGACCTCTCCCGTGACGCGGTAGTAGGGCATCTCGACTCCGCTAACCAATCAAAGCTTTGACTACCTTGTCTTCGACTCTAAGCTGTGCCTCGTGACCGCACAAGACCTCGACTTCTGGTCATTCGTCGACGCCGCAGTCGACCGGGCCCACGACCGGCTGCCGGGAATCGACCCCGAGGCCATGCGCCTCGTCCTCACCCTCTACCGGGTGACGAACATGGTGGTGTACGACATGGAGTCGGTGGTGCACCGCCCGCGCGGATGGAGCTACCCCGGCTTCCGGCTGCTGTTCACGCTCTGGGTCGCCGGGCCGATGGAGGCCAAGCGGGCGGCGGAGCTGTCCGGCATGAGCCGGCAGGCGGTCTCCGCTCTGGTCAACACCCTCGACCGGGACGGCCTGGTCAGCAAGGTCCCCGACCAGAGCGACCGCCGGGCCGTCCGGCTCAGCCTGACGGTCAGGGGCGAGGACGCGCTCACCGACGCGTTCGCCGCGCACAACGCCCGCGAGACGCTGTGGGCGGACGCGCTCTCCGCCGGCGAGCGCGAGACGCTGGCCCGGCTCCTGGCCAAGCTCGGCGCCCGCGAAGGCGTTCGCCGGCGCCGATAGGGTTTCCTCGTCGTTCAACGAGGAGGAAGCATGCGCGGAGGCCTACGCCTTCCGGCACTGGTCGTCGTGATCGGGTTGCTGGCGGGCTGCAGCGACCCGGCCGGGGCGGTGCGGAGGGAACGGGCCGCCGCGCGGAAGAGTTCCCCGTCCCCGCGCCCCTCCGCGCCCGTCACGCCGAAGAAGCCGCACCACAGGACCGTGGCGTGGTCGCAGGCCCCGGCACGCACGAAGACGTCGGGCGGCCTCAGGGTGCGGACGGGCGCCCTGCGCTCCGGCCGGATACGGATCGTGGTGACCGACCTCCGCGACCACGTCAGCCGTACGCTCACGGTGACGGCCCTCCCGCACGCCGCGACGGTCGGCCGCTTCACGCTCACCGGCATCAAGGTCGTCAAGTCCCCGCAGACGGACGCGTACGGCATCGGTTTCCACTACCGCCCACGTTGAGCGGGCGTCTCCGGGGATCATGGGGGGCATGGCACTCGACGATCTGGATCCCTTCGCCATCTTCGACGCGGAGGCGGAACGGCTCGACCGCTTCTTCACGGGCCTGGACGACGACGCGTGGATGCGGCCGTCCCGCTGCGAGGGCTGGACGGTCCGCGACGTCCTCGCCCACCTGGCGGGCGAGGAGGCGTACAACCACGCCTGCCTCGACGACGATCCGCAGAGCCTCTTCGCCCGTCTGGAGAAGGTGGGCATCACGGGCCTCGCGGACTTCAACGACTGGACGGTCCGCACCCGCCGCGACCGGCCGGTCGCGGACGTGCTCGACGAGTGGCGCACCGAGAACGGCGACACGCGCCGCCGGATGCGGGCGCTCGGACGGGACGCGACCCTGCCCACGATGGCCGGGCAGTACCCCGTCGGCCTGCAGACGTTCCACTACGGCTCGGAGTACGCCACGCACGCGGACGACGTCGGCGTCCCGGACGGCGACACCCCGGCCCGGCTCCGCTGGCGCGCCCGCGTCGGGCTGTTCGCGCTGACGGAGCGGAACTCCCCGGCCGAGGTCGGGCAGGACGGCGACGGCGACTATGTCGTCAGGACCCCGGAGGCGGAGGGCAGGCTGACGCCGGCCGAGTTCGTCGCGGCGACCGTGGGGCGACTCCCGGACGACCACCGGCTCGACCCGCGCATCCGTGAGGCGCTGCGCTGCCTCGCCTGACCCCGCCCGTCAGCACTCCCATGACTCGTCGTAGCCGAGACGAGGATCCCCCTGGACGCAGGGTGAATCCTCGTCTCGGCTGCGACTACGGCTACGGCTATGGCGTCCGCCCGGTCAGCCGCCGGCGGTCGTGGCCGTCACCGAGGCGCCGGTGCCGGTGCCGGTGCCAGTGACCGCCGCGATGGTGAAGGTGTACTTCGTGCCGGGCTTCAGGCCGTCGACCACACGGATCAGGTTCTTGGCCGACGGCTGGCTGATCAGCACGTCCCGGCCGGTGACCGAGACCGTACGGCCGTCGGAGACGGTCACCGTGTAGCCGATCACCTGGGTGTCGCCCGTCGACGCCGGCGGAGTCCACTGCAGGCTGACCGCGTCCGAGGCCGCCTGTGCCTTCAGGCCCGTCGGCGCGCCGGCGAGCTTGCCGGCACCGGGGCCCGGGGTGACCGCCGCCGACGGCAGCGACGGGGCGCTCACGCCGGAGGCGCCCCGGGCGGTCACCGTCACCGTGACCGCCGTCCCGTTGGTCAGGCCGCCGATCACGGCGTACCCGGTTCGGCGGAAGTCGGCGGCGGCGATCGTCGTGGTGCGGCCGGTGGATGCGGTCGCGGTGTACGAGGTCGGGGAGGTGCCGTCGGACGCCGGGTTCCACGCCACGTAGACCTTGCCGTCCGCGGCGAACGTGGCGACCCGCGCGGGCGCCTCGATGCCGGTCGGCACGCGCTTGCCCAGGAGGCCCCGGTAGGCGGGCTCCAGGCCGGCGGCGGCGACCACGTCGGCGGGGGCCCTGGAGGGGTCGGACAGGAGGTGGTTCCCCTGGGTGACCAGGCCCTTGTTGTCGCCGTCCGGGTCGCCCTGCTCCCAGTAGTTCCCCTTGATCAGCGTCGGGTCGTTGTTCCCCAGGTTGTCGCGGTAGTCGGTGTGGCGGCTGGCGACGTTGGCGTAGGCGGCGTGGTAGAGCACGTTGCCCTCGACCGTCTCGTACGTGCAGCCGTTGTCGGTGTAGACGTTCTTGCCGAGCCCCCACTGGTCGTGGATGACGTTGCCGGTGACCTTCTCGCCGTCGGCGAGCGACGTGCCGGTGATCCCCTGGGTGTAGATGCCGCCGCCGTCGTCGAGCAGCTGCATGTAGTTGAAGATCAGGTTGTCGCTCACCGCGTTGTCGTGCGAGACGTTGGGCGTCGCGGGCTTGCCGATCTTGTCGGGCCAGCCGCCCCAGCCCATCGAGATGGCCGCGTAGGCGATGTCGTCGATCTGGTTGTGCGCGATCGTGTCGTGCTGGCTGTAGCCGTTGATGATGGCCACGCCACCGTGGTACTCGCGCGGCAGCCCGTACAGGTGGTTGTCCTCGACCGTGTTGCCGCGGGTGGTGCCGGCGTCGTCGGGCTGTGGCTTGTCGACGCCGCCGACCTCGACGCCGTTGCCGGAGATGTCGGTGAAGACGCTGCCGCGCACCGTGGAGTCCTTGGTTCCGGTGCCGAACTCCAGCCCGGCCGCTCCGAGGTGGGCGAAGACGTTGTCGCTGAACTCCACGCGCTGCCCGGTGACCGACACGTTGCCCGGCTCCCTGGTCCAGGAGGCGTACGGGCAGGTGCCGCCGGCGACGAACTGGCACAGCCCCTGTGTGGCGTAACCGATCTTCCCGGTGACGGTGTAGCCCGCCTGGATCTCGGAGAACCCCTCCGGGGTGGAGGGGGTCAGCCAGGTGGCGTAGGAGAACTGCAGACCACGGAAGGCCACGTCGTGGATGCCGTCCGCACTGATCAGCTTCTCCACCGCCGGCATCTCCACGTCGGCGCGGCGCAGGTCCTCACCCGGGCGGGGCTTGTAGTAGACGGTGTGACTCGCGCGGTCGAGGTACCACTCCCCCGGCGTGTCGAGCAGCTCGAGGGCGTTCTCGGCGTAGGCGGGCAGGCTGCCGGCGGTGAGCTTGCCGGGGCCGACCATGTTGACGGTACGGCCCGGGATGTCGGGGAACTCCACGCGCTTCGTCGAGTTGTCCCAGCACGGCTGGGCCATGGTGATGGTCGTGCCGGAGACCGACGCGACCGGGCAGCGCGGCTCGGTCCACTGCCCCAGGCCGTACCGCTGCGCGTTCCACATCTGCTCACCGGCGGTGTAGACGAACTCGAGATCTCCGGGGTTGCGCCATGTGGAGAGCGTGTCGGCCGAGGCGGTGTAGCCGGTGTCCGTGGCGGTCAGGCTCACCGGCAGCTGGCCGCCGGCGCGCTGGGCGCGGACCCCGTCGACGTACAGCTGGCGCGTCTGGGCGACCGGGGAGGGCGCGGACCAGATGCCGTTCTTCCCAGGTCTCCAGTGCGTCACCTGGCGGCCGCCACTGATCACGGTGCCGCGCGAGCCCTGCCAGATGACGCGGTGACCGCCGCTCCCGGAGTCCCGTGCGTCCAGTTCGAGCGGCCGGGACAGCCGGTAGACGCCGGACGCGAGATGGACGGTCAGGTCGCCGGCGGGATGCCGGGAACGGACGAGGTCGCGGGCGCGCTCCAGCGTCCTGACCGGGCTGCCGGCCGTTCCGGGAGCATGGTCGGAACCGTACGCGGAGACATAGACGTCCTGCGTCGCCGCGTGCGCGGCCGGAGCCCCCGAGATCAGGGCTCCCGCGGTCGCGACCACGGCGGCGAGCCCGAGGAGACGGGGACGGGGAATGCGGGGCATTGACCCTCCAGAGTCAGCAGACCCCATAAAGGTAGGACCACTAACCCGAAAGGATCAATAGTTTCCGTATGTTTGCCCCTTACTCGCCTGTTTCATCGGACCAATAGCCGTCGTGTAGACGCTCAGTGCACGCGGGCGAGCGTCGCCTTCGTGATCGCCATGCTGTAGACGCCGCGGCCGAACGTCGCGGCGAACAACGTGCCGGCCTTGTACTCGATGTCGGTGACGGCGGCCAATGGCAGGCTGCCGAGCCGGATCCAGTGCTCGCCGGCTCCGGCGAAGACGCCGGCGTCCGTGGCGACGAACAGCGACCCGCCCGGACCGATGATCACGTCGTTCACCGGCGCCGTGGGCAGGTTGCCGGTGATGTCGCGCCAGGTCCGGCCGCCGTCGGCCGACGTGAGCACGTTTCCGCTCCCGGTGCCGGCCCGGTAACCGGACAGCGTCACGACGATGCGCCGGCCGTCGAACTTGACGCGGGTGACCCACTGCCGCCCGGTCAGCAGCGGCTTCCACGTCGTGCCGAGGTCACGGGTGATCTGTACCCGGCCGTCGTCGGTCCCGGCCACGATCTGGGCGCCGGTGGCCTGCACTGTGGTGAGGGTGCCGAACGGGTAGACCGGGTCGTCACCGGGCCCGCCGGTCAGGTCGGGGCTGATCGGGGTGAAGTTCAGGCCGTCGGCCGAGCGGAAGAGCCGGTTGCCGCCGAGGTAGGTGACGTCTGGATGGTCGGTGGCGAACTCCACCGGGCTGAACCAGTTGAACCGGTCACCGTCGGCCGCGGCGATGTTCAGATCGGCGGTGGTGTCGCCGCCGTCCAGGGAACGCACGCAGTTGCCGTACTGGTAGCAGCCGTACACCCGGTTCTGGTTCTGCGGGTCGATGAGGTTCTGCTCGCCGTCGCCGCCGAACCAGGAGTTCCAGCGGTCACCGCCCCACGTGCGGTTCGACCCGTTGTCCTGGGCGCCACCGCTGATGCGTGTCGGGTCCTGGACGCTGACCGCCACGCTGTAGAACTGCGTCCACGGCTCGTACTTCGCCGACACCCAGCTGCCGGCGGCCGCATTCGAGTCCGAACGGTAGATGCCGCCGTCGTTGCCCTCGTACACCCGTCCCGGCCTGGTCGGGTCCCAGGCGATCGCGTGGTGGTCGACGTGCGTGCCCGTGTCATTGGTCCACGTCTTGCCGCCGTCCTTGGACTCCCGCAGGAACTGCCCTGGCACGAGCACATGGTCGCGGTTCGCCGGGTCGACCCAGACCTCGCCGCCCCACCAGCCGAGGCCGGCCTTGTGGGGGGTTCCGGTGGTGAAGCTGCCGCCGCCGTCGTCGGAGACGTAGAAGCCCTTCTCGTCGCCGTACGCGCCCCAGCTCGAGGTGCGGACGTACACCCGGCCGCCGGGCGCGGCCGCGACGCCGCTGCGGCTGTAGCTCGCGTCGGGCTTGAGGCCGGTGGTGTCGCCGGGGGTGAGCTTGGTGACGTTCTCCAGGCGCTGCCAGTGCGCGCCGCCGTCGGTGGAGCGGTACAGCCCGGAGCCGGGCCCGCCGTAACGGCGCAGGCTCGGCGTGCGCTGCCGGTCCCACATCGTCGCGTACACGGTGTCCGGCCGGTCCGGGGCGATCGAGATATCGACCGCGCCGGTCCACTCGTTGGCGCCGGACAGGACGCGCTTCCAGGTGAGCCCGCCATCGGTGGTCCGGTAGACGCCCTTGTCACCGCCCGGGCGGAAGAGCGAACCGGTGGCGGCGACGAAGATCCGTTTGGGGTTCTTCGGATCGATCGCGATCCGGCCGATCGTCGCCGAGTGGCGGAGACCGAGGTTCTTCCAGGTGCGGCCGCCGTCGGTGGTGCGGTAGATCCCGTCGCCCTCGTACGTGATCGAGCCGCCGCCGGGGTTGGCCTCACCGGTGCCGACGTAGATCGTGCCGTCCGGGGTGGCCGCGGTCGCGCCGGTCGCCTGGGGGAAGCTGTCGGGCCACACACTCTTGAAGGTCGTCGCCTGGTCCGTGCTCTTCCAGACCCCGCCGCTGGCCGCGGTGAGGAAGACGGCGCCCTTGGGGTCGACGGCGATCCCGGTGACCCGCCCGCCGATGTTGGTGGGCCCCTCGGAGGTCCAGTGCCCGGCGGACGGGATCCGCCGGGCCTGGTCCGCCGCGTTCAGCAGGGCGTGCTCGGGCAGGGCCGCTCCGCCGGAGAGGTCCTGGCGCACCTTCCACTCGCCGGGTGCCAGGGGGCCGCACTTCTCCGATTCCTCGTCCGCGATGACCTGGGTCGTCCGCGCCTTGGCCGCCTTGACGTCGGGCTCCTCACAGCCGTCATCGGCAGCCTTCACCGACGGTGCGGCGTGCGCCGGAGCGGCGAGCCCGACGACGAGCGCGAACGCTGGAACCAACGTCCACCTGACCAACCGCTCACGCGTGCCACGCACGGGCATCCCCGCACCTCCTCCGTCGCAATGGACCCGTGGAATCTCACATACGAGCCATTAGGGGATCAAGGGTCCACCTGGGCCACTTCTGGCCACTCGCGTCGGAGCCGGCATCGGCGGCATCGGGATGGCGATCCGGCTGAAGTGCGCCGGCATCGGGTGAGCCGCGCCGCCCGCGATGAGATGACGCAGTAACCTACGCCGCATGCCCACCGCTCTCATCACCGGCGCGACGGCCGGCATCGGCGCGGCCTTCGCCCGCCGCCTCTCGGCCGACGGCTTCGACCTGATCCTGCTCGCGCGCGACGCCGAGCGCCTGGCGCGGGCCGCCAAGGAGTACGGGAACGCCGAGGTGGTCGTCGCCGATCTCGCCACCGAGGAGGGCATCGCCAGGGCGGAGGAGGCGGCACGCCGCGCCGACCTGGTGATCAACAATGCCGGGTTCGGACACAAGGGCCGTTTTCTCGACGTCCCGATCGAGGACGAGCTGACCATGCTGCGCGTGCACTGCGAGGCGGTGCTGCGCCTGACGCACGCGGCGCTGCCCGCGATGCGCGACCGCGGCCGCGGCGGCGTCATCAATGTGGCGTCGGTGGCCGCGTTCTTCCCACGCGGCACCTACGGCGCGTCGAAGGCCTGGGTGGTGAGCTTCAGCCAGGGCGTCGCCCAGGACGTCCCCGGCGTGCACGTCATGGCACTGTGCCCGGGCTTCGTGCACACCGAATTCCACGAGCGGGCGCGGATGGACATGTCCGGTGTCCCCTCGCCCTTCTGGCTGGACGCCGACGAGGTCGTCGCAGGCGCGCTGCGCGACTTCCGCCGGGGCCTCGCGGTCAGCGTCCCCGGCGCCCAGTACAAGGCGCTCGTCGGCCTCGGCAGGCTTCTCCCACGGAACCTCACGGCACGGTTCTCCGGCCGCGCCGGCCGCAAATACCGCTGACCTCCCCGTACGTCCTCCGGGCGACCGTTTCGCCCGTTCCGGTGGCGTCCAGCCCTCGCGCGGCGGCGGCCACACCGCTAGGTTTGCGGCAGCCGGACGGAGGTCTCCCCCCATGCCCCTGTTCTCACGCCGTCTCGCGACCGTGGCCTCGGCCGCGCTGCTGTCCGCGGGCCTGATGACACCCGCGGCGCACGCTGTCGTCGGCGGCTCCCCCACCGCACCGCCGCCCTGGCTCGCGTCCGTCGGCACGCCGGCGTTCTTCGTACGGCCCTCCGGGCAGTTCTGCGGCGGCGTCCTGACGGCCCCCGACAAGGTGGTCACCGCGGCGCACTGCGTGGACTTCCTCCGCGCCGTTCCCAGCCTGCTGAGCGCCACCTTCGGCCGCGCCGACCTCGCCAAGAAGGACGGCGAGAGCGTGCCGGTCAAGCAGATCTGGGTGCAGCCCGGGTTCCACGAGACCGAGTTCAAGGGCGAGACCGTCGAGCACAACGACGTGGCGGTGCTGACCCTGTCACGGCCCGTGAACCGCCTCCCGCTGCCGGTGGCCGGCCGCGGTGTCACGTATCCGCCGGGGACGGACGGGCGCGTACTCGGGTGGGGCACCACGTCCGAGCGCGACATCGTCAACGCGCGCCTGCGCGACGCGACGATCCCGCTCGTCTCCGACTCACGCTGCACGGCGGCGTACGGCTCGAGCTTCGACCACCGGGACATGCTCTGCGCGGGCTCGCCACTCGCGGACACGTGCCAGTTCGACAGCGGCGGCCCGCTCGTCGTGCAGGGCCGGCTCGCCGGGCTCACCTCGTGGGCGTACGGCTGCGCGCGTCCCGGCTACCCCGGCGTCTACACCCGCCTGCCGGC
>JAOPYL010000142.1 GCA_025964625.1 Actinoallomurus sp.
GTGGTGCGGCTGCTCGTTGACGACCGCCCCGGCGTGTTCCACGCGGTGGGACCAGCCGAGCCGATCACGCTCGGTGGGCTCATCGAGACCTGTGCGCGTGTGGCGGCATCCCAGGTCGAGATCGTGCCGGTGTCACCCGATGGGGTCCCGCCGCTGTTCCCGCTGGTACGGACGGACTGGCCGCCGCTGCGGCGCGGCTTCTCTCCCCAGGAGGAGGAACAGGCGCTGCTCGCGCAGCAGGACGGCCATACCTCCGACAGGTGACCGGCACGAGCCTGGAGAAGTCCGCCGGCCCCTACTGGCGGAGCCTCTTACAACCGGACGACCATCTTGCCGATGTTCTGGCCGCGCAGCATGGCGAGGAACGCGTCGACGGCGTTGTCGATGCCGTCGAAGAAGGTCTCCTCGAAGGTGATCTTTCCGTCGCGGATCCAGCCGCCCACATCCCGGACGAAGTCGCCGTACCGGTCGGCGTGGTCGCCCACGATGAAGCCGCGCAGGGTCAGGCGCTTGCCGACCACGCTCATCAGGTTGCGTGGGCCCGGCGGCGGCTCGGCCGCGTTGTAGGTCGAGATCGCGCCGCACATCGCGGCCCGGCCGAAGGTCTTGAACGCGTCGATCGCGGCCTCGAGGTGATCGCCGCCGACGTTGTCGAAGTAGACCTCGATGCCGTCGGGTGCCGCCTGGGCGAGTTGTTCGCGCACCGGCCCGGCCTTGTAGTTGAAGGCCGCGTCGAAGTCGAGCCGGTCCGTCAGGTAGGAGACCTTCTCGTCCGAACCGGCACTGCCGATGACGCGCGAGGCGCCGCGCAGCTTGGCGATCTGGCCGACCATCGAGCCCACCGCTCCGGCCGCGCCGGAGACGAACACGGTGTCGCCCTCGTTCAGGCCCGCGATGTCGAGCAGCCCCACGTAGGCCGTCATCCCCGGCATCCCGAGCGCACCGAGGTACGCCGACAGCGGCACGCCCTCCACGGGCGTGATCTTGCGGAACTTGGTCGCCGGCGCCACGACGTGCTCGCGCCAGCCGAAGTCGTGCAGCACGATGTCGCCCGCGTCGAGCTCGGGGGAGCGCGACTCGACGACCACGCCGATCGCGCCGCCGGTCATCGCCTCGTTCAGGCGGAACGGCGGAACGTAGGACTTCGCGTCGTTCATGCGGCCGCGCATGTACGGGTCGACGGACATGAACAGGTTGCGGACGAGCGCCTCGCCGTCGCCCGGCGCGGGCAGATCCGTCTCCACCACGGCGAAGTCTTCGGGGTTCGGCCAGCCCTGGGGGCGGGCAACGAGGCGGACCTCGCGAGTCTTCATGGTGCTGCTCCTCACGGATGGGAACGTACAACTGCGAATCAACACTACGTCGAGTATCACCAACCGAAGGTCGGTAAACGGGGTACTCTGGGTCACATGGGGCGGCGTCGCCAGGGGCTGAGCAAGGGTGATCGCCGGGAACGGGCCATCCTCGCGACAGCACGCCGTCTCCTGGCCGACCGGCCCATGTCCCGGATCGCCATCGACGAGCTGGCGGCCGGCGCGGGTATCTCCCGGCCGAGCTTCTACTTCTACTTCGACTCGAAGGTCGGGGTGCTCACCGCGCTGCTCGACGAGATCGCGGGGCAGATGGCCGCCGACACCGGGGACTGGCTGGCGGGCAGCGGCGCCGACGACGAGTCGCTGCGCAGGTCGCTCCGCACGAGCGCGCGGCTGTGGCGCGAACACGGGCCGTTGCTCCGGCAGGCACTGGTCGAGGAGGACCCAGACCCCGCTCTCAGGGCTTTCCGCGAGCGTATCCTCGACGGGTTCGTCGTCAAGGCGGCCGAGCGCATCCAGCGCGACCGTGACGCGGGGTTCGCCCCCCCGGGGCCGAGTCCGGAGGCGCTGGCCCGCGCGCTGGTCCAGATGAAGTTCACCGTGCTGTCGTCGGCGTCCGCCGACGACGTCGTCGACACCCTCGTTACGATCATGCAACGCGCGATCTACGGCACCTGCGGATAGGCGACATCCAGTGGATCCTCGCCGGGCGACATCACTGCGAGCCGACAGGGACAGCCGGCCCACCATCCGGCAGAAGGCGGGCCGATATCCGCAGGCGCGGCTTCGGGACCCGGCGGCGAGGTGGCCGATCAGTCCTGCGTGCCGCGGCCGTAGCGTTTCGACAGGATCGGGTCGGTCTCCCACCAGGGCCGCATCATCTCCGGCCCCGGATCGACCTGGTCCGCCGTGCGGGCCGCCCGGTCCGCGACGATTTGAGCGTCGATCTCACGGTCCATCTCGACCTGCGCCTGCCGGTCCTGGTGGAACATCCGGACTCCCAGCGCTACGAGGAAGGGAAGTCCGGCCGCGTCGCCCAGCAACCAGAACGCCCCGCCGCCCCAAATCTGGTCCTGCCGCAGCGACGGACCCCACGCACGGTGCAGTCCCGCATAGTACGGCTCTCCGATCAGTTGGTGACCGAGGATGAGGGCCAGGCCGAGGGCCCCGTCGAAGATCACCTCGGCGAAGGTGATGAACATGCCGAGGAGGTGGGGGTACTCGCGGCCGACCGGGTCGAGCTGCAGACGGGGCCAGAAGTACAGCAGCCCGAAGAGCACGAGTTCGACGTGGAGGAGCTCATTGAAGACGCCGCTGCGGAGCGTCAGCTCGTACCAGGGAGTGAAGTAGAACAACCAGGGCGGCACGATCAGCATCGTGGTGGACACGGCGGGGAACATCAGCGCCCGTGAGACGCGGCCCTTCAGCGCCTTGGACAGCCACCCGCGCCGCCCCGGCGAAACCGCCTCCACCAGCAACGTCACCGGCGCGCCCAGCGCCAGGAGCAGCGGGACCACCGTGAGCAGCAGCGCCGCCTGGGCCGCACGGTCGGTGAACAGGATCCGCTCGTACACGCCGATGAACGAGGAAACGCAGATCAACCACACCGCCAGACCGGTGATGAACCAGGCCGTGCGGTTGACGGGCCATTCGGTGCCACCCTGCCTCAGGCGGCGCACTCCGGCGACGTACGCCGTCCCCGCCAGCAGCACCAGGATCAGTACCACCGGTTCGAGGGTCCAGGCGGTGAACACGCGCGTCCACGACAGTGGGGTGATGCTCATGCTCTCGTTCACATCCACCTCCTCGCGAGCAGCCCCATGGGCGGACCCGCTCCGCAACGCTGTCTTTCC
>JAOPYL010000157.1 GCA_025964625.1 Actinoallomurus sp.
CCGAGCAGGCCCAGCAGGCGGGCCTCGACGAGGCGGTCGGTCAGCTCGATCCGGAGGCCCGGGTCCAGCTCCCGGCCGGACAGCTCCGCGACCACGTCGTGCACCGTCTTTTCGAGCCGGGCCGCCATCATGATCACGCCGGCCCGTTCGAAGCTCAGCGTGGTCATGGTGACCGTCCAGCCCTGGTGGAGCGGGCCGAGCAACGCGCTGCGGGGCACCCGGACGTCGTCGAAGAACAGCTCGGCGAACCCGCCCTCGCCGGTGAGCTGGGTGATCGGGCGGCGGGTGATCCCGGGTGCGTCCAGCGGCACCAGGAGAGCCGAGATCCCCTTGTGCGGCTTGGCAGCGGGATCGGTGCGGACCAGCAGAAGGCAGTAGTCGGCCTCCATCCCCTCTGAGGTCCAGATCTTCTGCCCATTGACCACGAACTCGTCGCCGTCCAGCGTGGCCTGGGTGCGCAGGCTCGCCAGGTCGCTGCCTGAGCCCGGCTCGGAGAAGCCCTGGCACCACACCTCCGTGCCCGACTGGATGCCCACCAGGTGCCGCTGCTGCTCGGGGGTGCCGTAGTGCATCAGGGTGGGCGCGACATTGTTCACACCGAGCACCCCGGCCAGGTCCGGGGCTCCCAGCTCGGCCAGCACCCGGTCGCAGGCGACCTGGTCGACGATGCCCAGGCCCCGGCCGCCGTACTCCACCGCCCACTGCGGAGCGATCCAGCCGGCGCCGTGCAGCCTGCGTTGCCAGTCCAGCCGGGCCGCGAAGGAGTCGTCGTCACCCCACTTCTCGCGGTGCGCGGGCAGTAGCTTCTCGACCGTCGCGGCCAGCTCGGCCGCCGGGCCGGTCGCGGTGGCCATGCCGGACGCCCCGCGGGACGCCGCGGCAGGGCGGCGGGTCGGGTCCAGCCGTCGCCGGTGCGCGGTGGCACCGCCGAACAGCGGGGCGGCCGCGCCCGCCCTGCGGTAGTAGAGGTGTGCCTCGTGCTCCCAGGTGAAGCCGATTCCGCCGAGGATCTGGATGTAGTCACCGGCGACCCGCTTCGCCACGGTGGTGGCCTCCAGCAGGGCGAGCGAGACCGCGTCGTCCAGGGCGTCGGCCGGGGCGGCGGAGTCGAGCAGGCCGGTGGCGTGCCGAGCCGCCGCGCGGGCCAGCTCGACGCCCGTCAGCATGTCGGCGCACATGTGCTTGATCGCCTGGAACGACCCGATCGGACGGCCGAACTGCTCACGGTCGGCGGCATAGGCCACCGCGGCGGTGAGGCAGTGGCCGGCGGCGCCGACCAGCTCGTTCGCCAGAGCGGCTCCCGCGGTGGCCAGGCTGCGCCGCATCGACGCGACGGCGGACTCGCCCCGGCTCAGGACGACGGCGGTCGCGGACCGGAGCGTGAGTGCGCCGACCGGGCGCAGTGGGTCCAGGCCGGCGATCCTGCGCAGCTCGACCCCGGCGGTGTGGGCGGCCACCGAGAGCAGGAGCGGGCCGTCCGCGCTGTCGGCGAGCAGCACCAGGTGGTCCGCCTCCGGGGACAGCACGAGATCGGCGTGGCCGGAGACGCGCGCGACGTCGTCCGGGTCATCCTCGGCGCCGCCCGTCTCCACCTGGAATCCGCCCGGCGCTCCCCAGAGCCCGTCCCGCGCGGTCCAGGCCACGGTGGCCACGGCCGAGCCAGTGCAGATCCGGCCGAGCAGCGCGCCCGCCGCTTCGTCGGAGCGGGCAGACCCCCCGGGGACCTGGAGCGCCCCGATGGCGCCGGCCGTCGCGACGGCGGGGGTCGGGGCCAGAGCCGCGCCGCAGGCCTCCAGGGCGATGGCGAGGTCGGCCCAGTGGCCGCTCGAGCCGCCGAGGTCCTCGGCGACCGGCAGACCGGCCATGCCGAGTTCGGCCAGCCGCGACCACAGGGGAAGTTCGCTGACCGATGCGGGGTCGGCCACCTGCCGGTGGGCCGCGTCGTCCGGCCAGTGCCGTGCCAGCACTCCGGTGACCGCGTCGGCGAGGGCTTGCTGGTCTTCGGTGTCGGCCACCGCGACGTTGCTCTGCACGTCGATCACGGTCCCTTCGTATGCCCCGACTCTTGGGGTACGCAATGTCAGAATCTATGCGTTGGCCGGGGTCGTTTCGGGACCCGTCCTGCCGCAGCCTTGTCAGGATAGTTCGGCAAGGTGCATTGTGTGAACGCAGCGTCAGAATCGATGAGGGAGTGTGCCATGGGAAGGCTTGACGGGCGAGTCGTCTTCATTACCGGGGCGGCCAGGGGGCAGGGGCGCTCACATGCCGTCCTGTTCGCGGAGGAGGGCGCCGACATCGTCGGCGTGGACATCTGCGCGGACATCGACGTCCTCACGTACAAGCTGGCGACGCCGGAGGACCTCGAGGAGACCGCACGCCTCGTGAAGGAGACGGGCCGCACCATGCTCACCCGCACGGTCGACGTGCGGGACAAAGAGAGTCTTCAGGCGGCCTTCGACGCCGGTGTCGAACGGTTCGGTCACATCGACACGGTGATCGCCAATGCGGGCATCGTGATGAGCAACACCGCCGAGCGGGACGCCGCCGAGGCGTTCCGCGTCGGAATCGACGTCATGCTGGTCGGTGTCTGGAATACCTTCCAGGTGGCGATGTCGCATCTGATCGAGCGCGGCAAGGCCGGCCACCACGGCAACATGATCGCGACCAGCTCCATGGCCGCCCTGCTCGGTATGGGGAACGGCAACGGCGGGGACGACGCGTACGGTGCGGCCAAGCTCGCCGTGATCGGCCTGGTCAAGCAGTACGCCAACTACCTCGCGCAGTATCACGTGCGGGTCAACGGGGTCGCGCCGACCAACTGCGCGACGCCCATGGTGACGGAGAACCCCGAGCTGTTCAACGTGATGAGCGCCTACCCGAACCTCGCCAACGCGATGCAGACGCTGCTGCCCGACGTCCCGATGATCGAACCCCGCGACGTCAGCGAGGCCATGCTCTTCCTGCTGTCCGACTCCGGCCGCTACTTCACCGGCAGCGTGCTCAACGTCGACGCGGGGATGGCCATCCGCAGGTAGGGCCGCCCGGGAAAGCGCGGCCCGGGCCGAGCGGAGCCAGGGCCGCTCCCAACGAGACAGGGATGAGAGCAACCGTCCATGACACTGGATCTCAAGGCCGCCGACTACACCCTCTCCGGCCTGCGACCGTTTCCCGTCGCCGTGACGACCATCCACGATGGTAGAGCCAACGGCCTGATATCGCTGTCGGCGGGCTCCGGCGGGATCGTGCCCGAAGCGCCGCGGGTGACGATCAGCCTGACCAAGTACAACCTGACCCATCGGATGGTGCTCGACTCGGGCGTGTTCGCGATGCACCTGCTCGCGGCCGGTCCGGAGCCCGAGCTCGACGCCTCGCTGCGCATCCTGATGGGGCTCGGCGGCAGTTCCGGCCGGGACGGCGACAAGCTGGCCCAGTTCACCACCAAGCCGGGCGTCACGGGATCGCCGATCCTGCTCGACGCGCTCAGCTACGTCGAAGGCCGCGTGGTGGGCACGCTGGACGCCGAGGAGAACACCATCTTCCTCGCCGACGTCGTCGCCGCCGAGCGGCTGCGCGAGGGCGAACGGCTGCGTATCGGCGAGGCGTGGGGCAGGCTGCCGAAAGAATGGATCGAGCGGTACGCGGCCAACCACGGACCGCAGCTGGAGAACGCGCGCCGCAACCGAGGGCTGGCCGGTTGATGGAGGGAACAGGGGAGTACGGCCGCGACGAGGTGGAGGCGGCGTTCCGGCACTACTTCCTGACCGGTCCGGTCGGGGAGGACTGGGCCGCCTGGTCCAGACTTTTCACCGATGACGCGACGTACAACGACCACTTCTGGGGCGTTTTTCGCGGACCCGCCGAGATTCAGCAGTTCCTGGAGGGCACCATGTCCTTCGCGCCGCATGTCTACTCACCGCTGGTCTGGTACAACATCGACGGTTCCCGAGTGGTCTATCAGGTCGTCAACCGGGCGGACAGCCCCAGCCCGGGCGGCGACCCGATCGACTTCCCCTCTCTGCAGGTGATCCGGTACGCGGGGGAGGGCAAGTGGTCCGCCGAGGAGGACTGGTGGACCGTTGCGGAGATGAAGCTGTTCAACCAGCGGTACGCCAAGGCGAGGAACGACGCCGGGACCGGGGCCTGCGATCCGCTGTCGCGGCTGGACTGGGGCCCGTGGGTGGACTGGGCCCGGCCGCGCGAAGGCCATGGGGCCGCGCCGTCCTGGCTGGGCCATGACGTCACACCGATCACCCGCCTCGCCGACATGACCGTCGGGCGGCGGCATCCCCGGTCCGCGTCCGGCCGGCGTGGGTGAGGGCGGGGGCCGATGCGATTCAACCTGATGTTCCCGATGCGGGCGGTCAAGCACTACGAGACCTGGCGGGCGGACGGCGACCTCGGCACGGTCGCGCATATCGCGGAGGAGGCCGGGTTCGACGGGTTCTCCATGAGCGAGCACCCGTTCCCGGAACAGGGCTGGCTGAGCAATGGCGGCCACCACGCCTTCGACCCGTTCGTCGCGCTCAGTTTCGCCGCCGCGTCCACCCAACGCATCAAGCTGATCACCTATGTGATGGTGGCGGGCTACCGCAACCCGTACCTGGCCGCCAAGGCGATCGCGAGCCTGGACCTGCTGTCGCGGGGCCGGATGATCGTCGGTATGGGCGCCGGGTATCTGCAACCGGAGTTCGAGGTACTGGGCGCCGACTTCCCGGCGCGCGGAAAGAACCTTGAGGCGGCGATCCCGGCGATGCGGGCCGCCTGGACCGGCGCCGACCGTCCCGGTCCGCCGTTCCCCGCGAAGGGTCACAGCATGCTGCCCCCGCCGGCCCAGCCGGGAGGGCCGCCGATCTGGATCGGCGGCAACAGCCCTGCGGCGCGGCGCCGGGCGGTGATCCTCGCCGACGGGTGGATGCCCATGGGACAGTCCCGGGTGGTCGCGGAGATCACCGGGACCCCGGCCCTGGAGACCGTCGCGGAGCTGTCAGAGCAGATCCGTGCCATGCAGGAAAAGCGGTCCTCCGCCGGGCTGTCCCTTTTGGACGTGTCGTTCGTGCCGTTCGACAGCGAGCTGCTCCGCCACGGCGGAGCGGAGGAGTTCGCCACCCGGGTCCGCGGACAGCTCGACGCGTATGCCGAGGCAGGGGTCACCTGGATCACGATCGAGCCGGTCAGCCGGAGCCTCGAGGCTTTTCGCCGCGATGTCGGCCGGATCGGGGAGCTGCTGATCTCGTCGTCCCGCTGAGCCGTAGAGGAAGCCGTGAGCCATACCCGATCCGTACGGGCACGGCTCACGGCGCCAGCTCACACGCTCGTGCGCCGGACCGCGTCGATCACGGCGGGCAGCTGGTCGGGCGTGCTGCCGTGCAGCACCAGTTCGTCCGCCCCGGCGGCCAGGTACTCCCGGAGGCGCGACACGCAGTGCTCCGGCGAGCCGACCGCCGAGGAGGAGGCCAGCCATTCGGCGGGCAGGACGGTGGCGGCATCGGTGAGCTGGTCGCGGGTGCGCACGAAGTCGGCCGACCCCCTGACTCCGGTGAGCTGGGGGTGTTCGCGCAGGCGCCGCAGCGGGCCGGGGTCCCAGCCGTTGGCCTCCGCGAGCTGCTCGCCGAAGCCGGAGATCTGGAAGTAGGTGACGGCGCGACCGCCGACCACGGAGGCCTCCTCCTGCGGCGGCAGCCCGGACGCGGTGACCACCGTGGCGTAGACCCGGACCGACACGGGGTCCCGGTCGGCGGCTTCCGCCGAGGCGCGTACGAGCTCGACCGATCGGGCGACCGCCTCCGGGGTCAAGAACGGGTGCAGCAGCACACCGTCGAAGTGCGAGCCCGCCAGGGCGAGGGTCTTGGGTCCGATCGCGGCGAGCAGCAGCGGAGGCGGGGGTGCGTCCGGCAGGTCGGAGAGGCGCATCGCGGGGAAGCGCCCGGCGGGGCCGTCGTAGGAGACCTTCTCGCCGTTGCACAGGCGGCGCAGGATGTCGGCCGAGTCGGCCAGGATCCGGTTGGTCACCGGCGGCAGCCCGACCGCCTTCCACATGGCGGCGACGGACCGGCCGAAGCCGAGCACGAACCGCCCCCCGGTCAGTCCCTGAGCGGTCATGGCCATGGAGGCGAGCACGGCGGGATGCCGGACCTGGAAGTGCGTGATGCCGGCGGCTATTCGCGCTCGGCTTGTGACCTGGCCCAAGGCGCCCGCCAGTACACCGAGGTCCTTGGTGCCCCAGCGCTCGCTCAGCCAGACGGACCCGAGCCCGAGTTCGTCGGCGGCCCGGGCCTGCGCAAGGGCGGGCCGAGGGTCCGACACCCGGCCCGGGAGGACGTAGGCCCCGAGCACGCTTGGGTCGATCGGGGTGTCCCTGTCGCGTACGACACTCGACAAGGTCTCGGGAGGGGGTGTGGTCATGGCCACCATTCTGACACTATGTACACAAGAAGGCGAGGCCCGAGCGCGCTGTGGAGGTGTCGTGACCCGGGAAGCGAAGGAACCGCCGGAGACAACGGCCGCGTCCGGGGCCCAGGAGCCGCCGGCCGCGGCGGCGACGCGTGAAGCGCTCCGTGGCTGGCTGTCGGACCGGCTGGCCCGGCAGGGCTGCCGTGAGGTCACGCTAGGTGAGCTGTCCCAGCCGGACGCGGGTTACTCCGGGCGTACGGTCTTCGCCACGGCCACCTGGATCGCGCGGGACGGCGAGCCGCGCCGCGAGGAACTCGTGGTCCGCGTGCAGCCGCCTGAACAGCAGCTGTTCGTCGCGCCCGACGCGCTGCGGCAGGCCAGGACCATGCGCGGGCTCGCGTGCCGGTCAGGCGTGCCGGTACCGGTGATCTGGTTCACCGAAGACGATCCCGAGGTGTTCGGCGCCCCGTTCTACGTGATGGGCCGGGTGCACGGGCGGGTGCCCGGCGACGTGCCGAGCTGGCATGCCCGGGGCTGGACCACCGAGTTGGCACCGGGACAACGTCGCCGGCTGTACGACAACGGGCTGGCCGCGCTCGTGGCCTTGCACCGGGTCGACTGGCGACCCGAGCTGGGCTTCCTGGCGGCGGAGGGGACCGGCAGCGCGCTGGACCGCTACCTGGTCCGGTTGGAGCGCTGGTACGAATGGTGTGGGCCGAGCCGGCGGTTCGGCCCGGAGATCCTCGACGCGGGGCTGGCCTGGGTGCTCGACCACCGCCCGGAGGATCCCGGCGAGGTCGTGGTGTGGGGCGACGCGCGGATGGGGAACATCTGCTTCGGCGAGGACCTCGGAGTGGCCGCGCTGTTCGACTGGGAGACCGCGACGATCGGGCCCGCAGGGATCGACCTCGGCTGGTGGCTGATGTTCGAGCGATACCTCTGCGAGGCACAGGGCCTCCGGCGCCTGGACGGCGTGCCCGGCCGGGATTCGACGATCGCCCGCTATCGCGAGCTTGGCGGGGCCGAGATCCCCGACATCGACTACTACGAGCTGCTCGCGGGCGTCGTGATGACGCTGATCTCCAGCCGGCTGGCGGACGTCCTGGTGGACACCGGTCGTGTGCCGCCTGCGATCGCCGCTACCTACCCGACCCGCGCGGTAGGGCTGGTGCGGGAGTCCCTAGCCCGGATCGGCGCCAGGCAACGGTGATCTCTGACCTGGGAGCGTCATGACCGAAGCGCCC
This sequence comes from Actinoallomurus sp., assembly GCA_025964625.1. Lineage (GTDB taxonomy): Bacteria > Actinomycetota > Actinomycetes > Streptosporangiales > Streptosporangiaceae > Actinoallomurus. The sequence continues at coordinate 7,635 of JAOPYL010000157.1, forward strand.
GAACGGTTCCTCGCGCTCGAACGCGACTGGCGGCCCGGCGAACTCGTCGCGACGGACCGGGTGACGGCCCTGCCGGCGTCGGTGTTCGCCGCCCTGCTGGACCAGCCCACTCCGGCGCGGGACGAGGGTGACCCGCTGCCGCCGCTGTGGCACTGGTTCCTGTTCCCGCCCGTGTATCCGCAGTCGGCGCTGGGGTCGGACGGGCACCCGGCCGACGGATCGTTCACACCGCCACTGCCGCAGCGGCGTCGTATGTTCGGCGGCGGCCGGTTGTCGATGACCGAGCCCCTGCGCTGCGGGGATGAGGTGGTCCGGCGCTCGGCCGTGACCTCGGTGCGCACGCGCAAGGGCGGCTCTGGCTGGCTGCTGCTGGTCACCGTACGGCACGAGTTCACCGTCGACGGCCGGCCGCGCCTTGCCGAGGAGCAGGACCTGGTCTACCGCGAGCCGCCGGCGACGACCGTACCGGCCGCCGCGGTGGCCGCCGGTGGCGAGGCGCCCGCCCCCGAGGGTCCGTGGCGGCTGGACCTGCGGCCCGATCCCGTGGTGCTGTTCCGCTTCAGTGCGCTGACCTGGAACGCGCACCGCATCCACTACGACCGGGACTACGCGGTGGGCGTCGAGGGCCACGCCGGGCTCGTCGTGCACGGCCCGCTGCTCGCTCTGCTGCTCCTCGAACTGCCTCGGCGGTTCGCGGAGGGACGAACGGTCGAGTCGTTCTCCTGGCGGGCCCGGCGTCCGCTGTACGACCACGACCTGGTGAGGGTCGGGGGTGCGCCGGCCGAGGGTGGGCGCAAAGCGGCCCTGACCGCGGGATCGGCTCGGGTGGCGGACGCCGTGACAGGTGAGGTCGTCTTCGGCTGACCTGGCCCGTCGGGCCTTTGGTCATGACTTCGGCGCGGACCGGAAATGCCGTCGCGTTCTCCCCCGCATCCGCGGTGGGAGAACGCGACGGCGAGCGCTCAGTTGGACCGGGGGAAGCGCAGCATCCGGCGCGCGTTGGTCTCGACGATCATCTTGACCTCGTCGTCCGGTACGTCGGCGAGCACCTCACTCGCGCGCTTGCGGCTGTTGGGCCAGTTGGAGTCCGAGTGCGGGTAGTCGATCTCCAGCATGATCCGGTCGATACCGATGGCGTGCCGGTTGGTGAGCCCGTGCTCGTCGTCGATGAAGCAACCCCAGAAGTGCTCGCGGAACAGGTCACTCGGCCGTGCCTCGCGGTCGATGTCCTGGTACCAGCGGTGCCGCTCCCAGCTGTAGTCCGAACGCTCCAGGATGTAGGGGATCCAGCCGATGCCGCCCTCCGCGAGGGAGAACTGGAGCCGGGGGAACCTCTGCAGCGCGCCGGAGAACAGCAGGTCCACCGTGCTCCACATCAGGTTGGAGGAGAACAGGATGGTCGGTACGACGAACGGCGCGTCCACCGGTGACATCTCGCCCGCCACCGGCTTCATCGAGGAGAACGAGAAGCCGGGCATGAACGACCCGGAACCGAAGTGCAGCGAGATCGACGTCTCGGTGTCGGAGGCCACCTGCCACAGCGGGTCCCAGTGCTCGCTGTGGAACGACGGCAGGCCCAGCGGCACCGGACTGTCGGGGAAGGAGATGGTGCGGGCGCCCTTGGCGGTGACCCGCTTGGCCTCGGCGACGGCCAGATCGATGTCCCAGACCGGCAGGATCGCCATCGGCACGAACCGGTCCGGAGCGGTGGCACACCACTCGTCGATGTAGAAGTCGTTCCACGCCTGGACGCACACCAGGGCGAGGTCCTTGTCCTTCGCGCGGAAGAACGTGCTGCCGCCGAAACCGGGGAAGGACGGGAAGCACAGCGCGGCCTGTACGCCGTCGAGGTCCATGTCCTTGACCCTGGCCGCCGGGTCGTAGCACCCAGGGATCATGTCCTCGTAGCGGACGGGGTCCAGACCCCAGTCCTTGGGGTCCTTGCCCGCGACGGCGTTCAGCCCGATGGTCGGGAAGACCTTGTCGTCGTAGTGCCACAGATGCTTGCCGTCGATCTCCTTGATGCGCGGAGCCGCATCGCGCAACGTGGCGGGGACGCGGTCCTGCCACACCCGCGGATGCTCCACAAGGTGATCATCGACGGAGACGATCTGGTGGTGTTCCTGCAATGGCATCTTGGCCCTCCAACGAATCAACCGAGGCCGTTTCTGACGCTGTGTCTACAAAACTGTATATCCTGTGTGAAGGAGACCGCCAGAGCTGTGGAGGAAAAATGGCCGAGGCAAGCGAAGCCGCGTCCGTCCAGCGGCCCGAGGACGACGACCACGACCTGCTGACTTTCGGCGAGGCGGGTGCAAGGCTGGAGATCGAGATCCGGGAGACGCGGGCGCTCGTACGCGAGCTCGAGGAGGGCTCGCCGCGCGACGACGCCGCGCTTGAGCGGGCGAGGGCGCGCCTGCGCGCGCTGGAGGAAGGCGCCGAGCGCAACCGGGCGCAACCCATCAACGACGCGAACTTCGAAAGGTTCTTCGGCTACTCGGGCGAGGCTCGGCGCAATACCACCTGGTGAGGCGCGGCCGGTGCGCGGCTCGACGGCGAACGTGGACCGGGCATCGGCTCGGCGCCCGTACGGGCGCCCGGGTCAGCGGACCATGAGCATGCCGCCGTCCACGGCGAACACCTGACCGGTGATGAACCGCGAGCCGGGGCCGGCGAGGAAGGACAGGAGCGGTACGAGATCGCGGTCGACGTCGCCCAGCCGGCCATCGATGGGCATGAGGGACTTGATCTGGGCGTCGTGGGCGGCCAGCTGCTCGGGCGTCAGCGAGGCCCGCGTCGTCGCGTACATCGGGGTCGAGATCGCCGGGGCGATGGCATTGACGGTGATGCCGAGTCCGCCCCACTCCTGGGCGACCGTGCGCGTCCAGGCCAGCACCGCACCCTTGCTCGCCGCGTAGTGGGCCTTGTTGGGCAGGCCGATCACCCCGGCCGCGGAGGCGAAGTTCAGTATCCGGCCGCCGTTCTCGCGCAGGTGCCCGAACGCGGCCTGGTTGGTGAGAAACGTGCCCTTCGCGTTGACCTCGAGCACCCGGTCCCAGTCCTGCACGGCGATCGTCTCGGCCGGGGCTCCCGGGGCGATGCCGGCCGCGTGCACCAGCACGTCGAGGCCGCCCAGCAGCTCGGCGGCGCGGGTGAACGCGGCCTCGACGGAGTCCGGCCGGGTCACGTCGCACTCGACGAAGTCCGCACGGCCCGGCCCCTCGGCGGTGGCCTTCTCAGCGATCTCGACGGCCGGGCGGACCTGGACGTCGCAGGACACCACGGCGGCGCCGGCCGCGGCGAAGGCGCGGACGATGCCGGCGCCCATCCCGCTGGCGCCGCCCGTGACGAGGGTGCGGATGCCCGTTAGCGAGTCGGTCACATGACGTCCTTCCGTATGGCGCCGGCGAGCCGGCGCGGGACTGGAGATCATCGGCTCAGCTCTCGGCCACCGAGGCTTCGGCGTCGGCGACGGCATCACCGTTGATCGAGAACCCGCCGTCGGCGGTGAGCTGTGAGCCGGTGACGAACTCGGCCTGGTCCGACGCGAGGTACGCCACCGCGTAGGCGATGTCCATCGGGTTGCCGATCCTGGTCAGCCGCCCGCCGCCGGTGTGGTGACCGGAATCGCCCCGGGAGGCGACGACCCGGCCGACCAGGACCGAGTTGGCCCTGATCCCGTGTGCGGCGCCCTCGACGGCGAGAGTCCGGGTGAGCGCGGTGACCCCGGCCTTCGCCGCGCCGTAGGCGCCGAACCCCTTGAAGCCCGCGATGGCCTGGCCGGAGGAGATGTTCACGATCGACGCGCCCTCGGCGGCGGCGAGGTGCGGCCAGGCGTACTTCGAGGCCCAGAACACGTTGCCGGTCAACGTCCCGGTGAGGATGCGCTCCCACTCCTCGGTGGTGTAATCGACCAGGTGCTTGACCGTCGTCGCGACGACCTCGGTCGGGGCGGCGTTGTTGACCAGCGTGGTCAGTGCGCCGAACCGGCGCACCGTCTCGTCGATGACCTCGCGCACGTTGGCCTCGTCGGTCACGTCCAGCCGGAAGAACTCGGCGGTGCCGCCGGCCTCGCGGATGCGGGCGACGACCTTCTCCCCCTTCTCGACCGTACGCCCGGTGACGGCGACCGACGCCCCCTCGGCGGCGAGGTGCTCGGCGATGGACCGACCGATGCCGCGGGTCGAGCCCGACACCAGAGCGACCTTGCCCGCCATCAACCGACCCATGTTCGTCTCCCAGTGTTCGCGCCCGGCGGCCAGCGTCCGCATCGTGTGTTCGAAGGTGGCACTAGTGTCAGATTCTGTCAACGCTAGAGGTGTCAAAGTGCTCTTTTAGTGGGAAGATCGGTATGGTCGTCACGTCAGACTGCCCGTCATCGGCGGACGGTGGATGTGGTCAGCGTCGATGGGAGGCCCGTGGGACCGGATGATTCGTTCGGCAGCGCGGCACTGGTCATCAGCGAGTGCCAGCGGGGCCTGCTCGATCCCGCGACGTCCATGACACCCGGACTCGCGGCGCACGCGGCGGAGCAGGGCATCGTGGACCGCATCGCCGGGCTGGCCGCCGCCTTCCGCGCGGCCGGGCGGCCTGTCGTGCACTGCCTCATCGAGCATCGGCCCGACCTGGCCGGGGTGAAGCGCAACTCGCTGTTGGGTTCGCTGACGCTGAAGCACCGTCGGCTGATCGCCGGGACCGAGGACGTACTGCCGCCGCCCGCGCTGACCCCGGCACCCGCCGACCATGTCAGCCGCCGGGCCGTCGGGCTCACCGCCTTCTACGGCACCGATCTCGACGCGACGCTCCGCCTCCGGTCGGTGGAGACGATCGTCCTGACCGGAGTGTCCACCGATGTGGCGATCCCGGGGTTCGCGCTCGAGGCCGTCAACCGGGGCTACTACGTACGCATACCCGCCGACTGCGTCGCCGGCACGTCGGCCGGTTCTCACCGGGCGATGATGAGCGGCCTCCTGCCGGTGGTCTCCCGGATCACCGACGCCGAGGCCGTACTGGCGGGCCTACGGACGACCATGCACTCACAGCGTGACGGTTCGGCCGGAGACGGCCGTCGAGACAAGGATGGACGATGACCCGACCCGCTTACCGCATCCTGCCGGAGGTGACGGCGGACTCCGCGGCGTTCTGGGCCGGCGGCGCCGACGGCGAGCTGCGCATCTACCGCTGCCGGTCCTGCTCCCGGTACTTCCACCCGCCGGTGGGGGTGTGCTTCCGCTGTCGCAGCCGTGAGGTCGGCCCGGAGGCCGTGTCCGGCCGGGCGACGGTGGCCGCCTACACCGTCAACCACCACCCGTGGTTCGGCGAGGCGTTCCCGCCGCCGTACGTCGTGGCGATCGTCGAACTCGACGAGGACCCCGACACCCGGCTGACCACGCAGATCGTGGACTGCGCGGTCGAGGACGTGCGGATCGGCATGGAGGTCGAGGTCGACTTCGAACACCACGACGATGTGTGGGTGCCGGTGTTCCGGCCCGCCGAGGGGAGCAGCGCGTCATGACCTTCGTGGACGACAAGGTCGTCATCACCGGGATCGGCCAGTCGGCCGTCGGCCGCAAGCTGGGCAGGGGCGGGGTCGACCTGGCCATCGACGCCGCGCTGGAGGCCATCGCCCACGCCGGCCTGGATCCGGCCGACATCGACGGCGTCGCCAGCTACCCGGGCCCGGTGCCGGCCGAGGGCGGCTTCGTCGGGGCGACGACCCACGACGTCCGCGACGCGCTGGGCCTGCGCACCACGTGGGCGATCAGCGGCGTGGAGACCCCCGGCCAGGCCGGCACGCTGATGGACGCCGCCGCCGCGATCGCCACCGGCCGCGCCACCCACGTGCTGTGCTTCCGCAGCGTGTTCGAGTCCACCGCGCAGGCCGCGGGCCGGGCCAAGGCGCTGACGCAGGTGGCCAGCCGGGCCGCCGGGCACACGGAGTTCCGGATGCCCTTCGGTGCGGCCTCACCGGCGAACTGGATCGCGATGTACGCCCAGCGGTACATGCACGAGTTCGGGCTCACCCGCGAGCAGCTCGGCCAGATCCCGATCAACGGTCGCCGCAACGCGGCTCTGAACCCGAAGGCGATCTACCGGGACCCGATGAGCCTGGACGACTACCTGTCCGCCCGGCTGATCTCCTACCCGTTCGGGCTCTACGACTGCGATGTCCCGTGCGACGGAGCCACCGCGGTGATCCTGTCGAGCAGAGCCGCGTGGGGCGGGTCGGACCACGCGCCGATCGCCATCGAGGCGGCCGGTTCCGGGCTCTACGAACGGCACACCTGGGACCAGCGGTCCGACCTCACGACCATGGCGGCACACGACGCGGCGCACCACATGTGGCAGCAGACCAGCCTCACGCCGGCCGACGTCGACTTCGCCGAGCTCTACGACGGCTTCAGCTACCTCTGCGCACAGTGGATAGAGGCGCTGGGGTTCTGCAAGCACGGCGAGGTGGGGCCGTTCCTGGAGGACACCGAGCACTACGCCATCGGCGGGGAGCTGCCGATCAACACGCATGGCGGTCAGCTGTCGGCCGGCCGGCTGCACGGCTACGGCTTCCTGCACGAGGCATGCCTGCAGCTGTGGGGCGAGGCGGGGGAGCGGCAGATCCGCAAGGACGTCGAGGTGGCGGCGGTCGGCATCGGCGGCGGCCCGGAGGCCGGCTGCCTGCTGCTCCGTCGCGACGGCTAGCGGTGGTGCGACGGCCTGTTCCGCGGCGCCGGGGGAAGAAGCACGCCGTGGAACAGGCCGTCAGGTCCCGCTGCCCGGATGGGGATCAGGCCCCGGTGCCACTTGGCGGCAGGACATCGTCCGAGCGCGGGGCGCCACGCTCGGGACGCTCAGAGGACGGCGCCGGAGATCTTCAGCTCCAGGATCCGATCCATGTCCAGGCCCAGCTCGCCGAGCACCTCATCGGTGTGCTCGCCATGTCCGGGTGCCCTGCGGGTGTCGCCGGACTCGCCGTTGAACTGCAGGGGCGCCGGGACCAGCTGGAAGGAGTTCCCGTTGGCGTCCGTCAGGTCCTGGAGGTAGCCGTTCGCCACGACCTGCGGGTCGGACAGCACGTCGATCGGTCGCTGCACGGGCGCCCAGGCGCCCTTGACCGTGGAGAGCACCGCCGTCACCTCGTCGAAGGTACGGGCGGCGAACAGCTCCGCGAGCGCGGCGATGGCCTCGGTGTTGTTCTTCATGCGCGCGGCGTGGTCGGCGAAGCGGGGGTCGTCGATCAGCTGGGGCCTGCCGAGTGCCGTCACCAGCTCCGGCCAGAACCGGTCGGACTGCAGCATGACCAGCGACACGAACCGGCCGTCCTTGGTGGCGTAGGTGTTCACCAGTGCGTTCGGGGCCTGGGACGGCTGGTAGCGGGGGATGCGCTCGACGCCGAACGCGGCGGACGCCGCCAGGCTCGCGCCCATCGCCCAGGTGCCCATCGACAGCAGCGAGCCGTCGACGGTGAGGGCTTCGCCGGTGCGTTCGCGGTGCAGCAGCGCCGCCGAGATGCCACCGGCGATGGTCAGGCCGCCGAGCACGTCGCCGAAGGCCGCCCCCGGCTGAGTGACCGGGTAGCCGAGCTCGTCGGGGCTGACCGTGTCGGCCGCGCCGGACCGGGCCCAGAACGTGGAGTTGTCATAGCCGCCCCGGTCGGCCTCGGCGCCCTGGGGTCCGTGCGCGGAGCCGCGGGCGTAGATGACGTTCGGGTTGACCGCCCGGATGTCGTCCACGTCGATGTGCAGCTTCGCGCGCTGGGCCGGCAGGAAGTTGGTGAGGAAGACGTCACATTCCCGGGCTAGCCGCAGCAGCAGTTCGTGGCCTTCGGCCGACTTGATGTCCAGGCCGACGCTTCGCTTGCCGCGGTTGGGCAACTCCACCATGTGCGCCACCCCGCCGAGCGGGACGAGACCGGAGGTCACCAGACCGCGTTGCGGGTCGCCGGTCTCCGGATGCTCGATCTTGATGACGTCCGCGCCCCACTCGGCCAGGATGCCGCCCGCAACGGGGACATAGGTCCACGATGCGACTTCGAGCACTCGGATTCCGTTCATGATCGCGACCATCGTCGGCTCCTCGATATCGGTGGGAGGTCCGCGACGGGCACGGGTTAGAGCCGGCCCGGCCACGGCACCGGAAAAGACTCTAACGGTCATGTCACCTATTGTCAGCACGTCTGGGCTGGTGCTTTGTCGATCTATAGACCGTCTATCTGACTCGATGTATGTTTCGAGGATGTCTTTGTCCATGCCGCACGCGGCGGCCCCCGTCGTCGGAACCTCCGCAGCAGGGCCGACCCTGCTGGACCTGCTGGATATCGAAGAGATCGAACAGGACCTGTACCGCGCCTCGGTCGTCTTCGACGAGCCGTTCCCGCTCTACGGCGGTCAGGTCGCGGCGCAGGCCCTGTTGGCCGCAGGGCGTACCGTGGCACCGGATCGCGCTCCGCACTCCCTGCACGGCTATTACCTGCGTGGCGGTGTCTCGGCCAAGCCGACCGTCTTCAGGGTCGAACGTGACCGCGACGGGCGGTCGTACTCCGCGCGGCGGGTCGTGGCGATCCAGGACGGCAAGGTCATCTTCAACCTGAGCGCGTCGTTCTCCGTAACGGAACCGGGCGTCGACCGCGAGGTCGATCCTGGGCCCGAGGTGCCGCGGCCTGCGGACCTGCCCGCCGCCGAACTGCCCCGGCTGCTGTCGACGGAGTCCAGGCTGCCCCCGCAGCCGTACCCCGGTGTGGAGTGGCCGACGAGGTTCTGGGCCCGCTGCACGCTCGACCTGCCAGCGTCCCCCCTGGTGCACGCCTGTGTCCTGACCTACCTGTCGGACATCTCCAGCGGGCTGCTCGCCCTGCACGATGGCGTCGGCGAGACCGGGCCCAGCCTCGACCATGCCGTCTGGTTCCACCGTCCCGCGCGGCTCGACGACTGGGTGCTGCTCGACCTGGTTCCCCACACCGTCGCGCGCGCCCGGGGCTGGTACACCGGCACCGTACGCCGTGCGGACGGCACGCTGGCCGCGAGCCTTGCCCAGGAATCGCTCTTCCGCTCCCCACCGCCCAGCCCGGCGGGGGCCGGAACGGAGGCGCCTGAGATGGCGGCCCCGACGAAGATCGACACCATCCCGTACCCGGCCGAGCCCTCCCTGCTGGCGGAGGTGACCGACGCGATCCGCGCCGCCGGCACCGCGGGGGCCAGAGCGTGAGCGGTGAGCTCCTGGTCGAGGACGTGGGCGCGGTCCGGGTGCTGACACTCAACCGCCCCGGGGCCCGCAATGCTCTCAGCGGGGGGTTGATCAGCGCTCTCTACCGGGCGCTGCTCGACGTCGACGCGGACGACTCGGTCCGCGTCGCGGTCCTCACCGGAGCCGATCCCGCCTTCTGCGCCGGTGTCGACCTGAAGCAGGCCGCGCGTGAGGGCGCGGCGTACTTCAGGCGCTTCGAGGACGAGAACTGCGTCGGCCGGGTCGCGCTGGTGCGCAAACCGGTCATCGGCGCCGTGAACGGCGCCGCGTTCGCCGGCGGCCTGGAGATCGCGCTTGGCTGCGACTTCCTGCTCGCCTCCGACCGCGCGGTGTTCGCCGACACCCACGTCCGGGTCGGTGTCCTCCCCGGTGGCGGGCTCACCGCGCGGCTGCCGCAACTCGTCGGGTCCGCCTGGGCGCGGCGCATGTCGATGACCGGCGAGGTGGTCGACGCGGCGCAGGCCGAGCGGATCGGCCTGGTCACCGAGGTGGTGGCGCACGACCGGCTCCGTGAACGCGCCCTCGAGCTGGCCGCCGCGGTGGCCGAGGTGGCGGGGGAGCCCATGCGCGCGCTCACGCGGATCTACGCCGAGAGCGCCGCGAGCCAGCTCGGTCCCGCGCTGGAGATCGAGACCGCCGTCGCACGGGAGCACTCCAGCTTCGACGGGCTGGAGGAGCGCCGGGTGGCCGTCACCCGCCGCAACCGGGATCAGCTGCCCGGCTGACGGCGGTGCCGGCCGGCCCCTCAGCCGAGCGTGAACGGATCCCGGGTCTCCCCGGACAGCTCCACCCAGATCGCCTTGGTCTCGGTGTAGTCGCGGATGGCGTCGGCGCCGTTCTCCCGGCCGATCCCCGACAGGCCGAAGCCGCCGAAGGGGACCTGCGGGGCGACCGCACGATAGGCGTTCACCCACACGGTGCCCGCGCGCAGCCGCGCGGCGATCCGGTGTGCCCGGTGCACGTCCTTGGTCCACACCGAAGCCGCGAGTCCGTACGGGGTGCCGTTGGCGAGCGCGACGGCCTCATCCTCGGAGGAGAACGTGCTCACCGCCAGCACCGGCCCGAAGATCTCCTCGGTGATCGCGCGGGCGTCCTCGGGCAGGTTGGTGAGCACGGTGGGCCGGACGAAGTAGCCGCCCAGCTCCGGCACCGGCTCGCCGCCGCAGGCGATGGTCGCGCCCTGCTCCCGGGCGGCACCGAAGTGCTCCAGCACCTTGGCGAACTGACGGTCGTTGGCCAGCGGTCCCATCTCCGTCGCCTCGGCCCGGGGGTCACCGATGACGATCTGGTTGGCGCGCTCGACGACCTTGCCCACCAGCCGCTCGGCCACCGACTCGTGCACCAGCAAGCGCGAACCCGCCAGGCAGGTCTGACCGGCGGCCGCGAACACCCCGGCGACCAGGCCGTTGGCCGCCGCGTCGAGGTCGGCGTCGGCGAAGACGACCTGCGCGGACTTGCCGCCCAGCTCCAGGGTCACCCTGGTGACGTTGTCGGCCGCGGCGTGGGCCACCGCCTTACCGGTCTCGGTGGAGCCGGTGAACGCGACCTTGTCCACCCCGGGATGCGCGGACAGCGCCTTCCCGGTCTGCGGGCCCCACCCGGTGATCACGTTCACGACGCCCGGCGGGAAGCCCGCCTCCGCGATGAGTCCGGCCAGGGCGACCGTTGACGCGGGCGTGTAGTCGCTCGGCTTGACGACCACCGTGCAGCCGGCGGCGAGGGCGGGGGCTAGCTTCCAGGTCAGCAGCAGGAGCGGGGAGTTCCAGGGAGTGATCGCGGCCACGACGCCCACCGGCTCGTGCCGGGTGTAGACGAGGTAGTTGGGCTTACCGGTGGGGATCACCTCGCCCTGGAGCTTGTCGGCCAGCCCGGCGAAGTAGGTGTACCAGGCGGGCAGACCTTTGGCCTGGCCCGCCATCTCCCGCAGTAGCTTGCCGCCGTCGCGTACCTCCAGCTCGGCCAGCCGGTCGGCGTCCCTGGCGATCAGCCCGGCCAGCGTCCGGAGCAGCTCGCCGCGGTCCGTCGCGGTGAGCGCGCCCCACGGGCCCGACAGCGCGGCGCGGGCGGCGGACACCGCCCTGTCCACGTCTTCGGCCGTGCCGTCCGCGACCTGCGCCCATGGCTCACCGGTGTAGGGGTCGAGCGACTCATAGGTCCGCGCCGAGTCCGACGGCACGAACTTGCCGTCGATGTAGAGACTGAACTGCTCCATCGCTCCTCCTGATACCGCAGGCTCTAGTCGAGCCCGCCGCGCTTGACCAACTGGGCCGCGATGACGTTGCGCTGGATCTCGTTGGTGCCCTCACCGACGATCATCAGCGGTGCGTCGCGGAAGTACCGCTCGACGTCGAACTCCGTCGAATAGCCGTAACCGCCGTGGACCCGGACCGCGTTGAGTGCGATCTCCATCCCGACCTCTGAGGCGAACAGCTTGGCCATGCCCGCCTCCATGTCGCAGCGTTGCCCCGCGTCGTACTGGCGGGCCGCGTACAGGGTCAGCTGGCGCGCCGCGGTCAGCTTGGTGGCCATGTCGGCCAGGTAGTTGCCGACCGACTGGTGTTTCCAGATGGGCCGCCCGAAGCTTTCGCGCTCCTGCGCGTAGCGCAACGCGTCGTCCAGGGCGGCCTTGCCGACCCCGAGCGCGCGGGAGGCCACCTGGATGCGGCCGATCTCCAGGCCCTTCATCATCTGTGCGAACCCGTGGCCCTCCTCGCCGCCGAGCAGCGAGAACGCCGGGGCGCGATAGTCGGAGAAGGACAGTTCGCAGGACTCGACACCCTTGTACCCCAGCTTCGGCAGGTCCCGGGACACGTCGAGCCCAGGGCCGTGCTCCACGAGCAGGATCGACACGCCCCGGTGCCGGGGCGTCGCGGCCGGATCCGTCTTGCACAGCAACGCGATCAGCTGCGAGCGCCGGGCGTTGGTGATCCAGGTCTTCGCGCCGTTGACGACGTACTCCTCGCCGTCCCGGCGCGCGACGGTGGTGATGGCCTGCAGGTCGGAACCGCCGCCGGGCTCAGTCAGCGCCATCGTCGCGCGGATCTCGCCGGTCGCCATCTTCGGCAGGTACCGGTCCTTCTGCTCCTGCGTCCCGAACGCCAGCAGCAGCTTGGCCACCACGGTGTGGCCGCCCATGGCCCCGGCCAGGCTCATCCAGCCGCGGGCGAGCTGCTCGGTGACCTGGACGTAGCACGGCGTCGACACCGGCGCCTCACCCCACGGCTCGGGAATCGCCAGGCCGTAGATCCCGAGTCCCTTCATCTGCTCGATGAGCTTGTCCGGGTACTGGTTCGCGTGCTCCAGCTCGCGTACGACCGGCCGGACCTCACGGTCGACGAAGTCACGGACGATGTCGACGACGGCCTGCTCTTCGACGCTCAGTTCCACGCCAGCTCCTTCAGATGACTCAGATGACGCCGTCGGCCCGCAGCCGCGCGGTGTCGGTGTGGGTACGGCCGAGCTCGCGCAGGATCGCGTCCGTGTGCTCGCCGACCGCCGGGACGGCGTCCATTCGCGCGGTGACACCATCCAGTGTGACCGGCGGCAGGAGCGCGCGTACCGGACCACCAGGGGTTTCGACCTGGCGCCAGCGTTCGCGCCCGCGCAGCACCGGGTGGTCCAGGAACTGGGGCACCGTGCGCAGCCTCGCGTTGGCGATGCCGGCCGCGTCCAGCTGCTCCACGGCGGCGGCGGTCCCGAGCTCGGCGAGCCGGTCGGAGATGAGCCTGTTGAGCTCGGCCCTGTTGGCCACCCGCGCCGAGTTGCGCGCGAACCGCTCGTCCGTGGCCAGGGCCGGGTCCTTCAGCACGTCGGAACAGAACGTGCGCCACTCCCGGTCGTTCTGCACCGCGACGATGACCACGTCCCCGTCGGCGGTCGGGTAGGGACCGTAGGGCGCGATGGTCGCGTGCTCGCCGCCGACGCGGCCCGGCGGGCGGCCGCCGTAGTCGGTGTAGTACGCGGGGGAGCCGAGCCACTCCGCGAGCGCCTCGAACAGCGAGATCTCCACGGCGGGCGCGATGCCCGTGTTCGCACGCTGGAGCAGCGAGGTGAGGATGCCTGAGAAGGCGTACATCCCGGCCGCGATGTCCGCGACCGAGATGCCCACCTTCACCATGTCCTCGGCCGTGCCGGTCACTGACATCAGGCCGGTCTCGGCCTGCACCAGCAGGTCGTACGCCTTGCGGTCGGCCCACGGCCCGCTCGACCCGAACCCGGACACGTCGCAGACAACGAGCCGGGGCAGCCGTGGATTCAGCTCCGCCGCGCTCAAGCCCAGGCGGGCGGCCGCGCCGGGCGCGAGGTTCTGGACGAAGACGTCCGCGCCGGCCAGCAGCTCGTCGAGGATCGCCCGGCCGGCGGGGGACTTCAGGTTGAGCGTCAGCGACTCCTTGGACCGGTTGAGCCACACGAAGTAGCTCGACTGGCCGTGCACGGACTCGTCGTAGCCGCGCGCGAAATCCCCGGCGCCGGGCCGCTCCACCTTGATCACCCTGGCGCCCAGATCCGCGAGCTGGCGGGTGGCGAACGGGGCCGCCACCGCCTGTTCGAGGCTGACCACCGTGATGCCGTCCAGGGGACGGGCGCTCACCGCAGGCGCCGCTCTCGACGCTCGCCGTGGGCCGTGGGCTCGCGGCCGTGGTTGCCGAGCTGGGCGTAGGACAGGCCGTGCCGCTGGGACAGCGACCACGGCTCGTCCAGCGCCTCCCACACGGCTCGGACGGTGCCCTGGACCGCCTCGGGCCGCCGGCTCGCGATCTCCTCGGCCAGTGCCTGCGCCGCCGGCCACAACTCCGCGCGCTCGACCACCTCGGTCACCAGGCCCAGCCGCAGCGCCGTCGCGGCCGTGATGCGTTCCTCGTTGCCGGTCAGCGCCCACCGCAGCACGTCGCCGAGCGGCACCCCGCGCCGCACCATCCCCACCGGTTCGAGCGCGGAGACCATGCCGCCGTTGGCGTGCGGGTCGAAGAAGGTGGCGTCGTCGGAGCAGATCACGATATCGGACTCATTGATGAAGTACATCGCCCCGCCCGCGGCCATGCCGTGGACGGCGGTGATCACCGGCTTCCACACCCGGTGCTGCTTGGGCCCGAGCAGCACACCGGGATCCTGCTGGTTCCAGATGTTCTGATCGCTCCACCACGGGCCCTCGGTCATGTCGATCCCGGTGCAGAAGGCCCGGTCGCCCGCGGCGCGCAACACGGCCACATGGATGTCGTCGTCGTCGCGGACCCGTTGCCAGATCGCGGCGATCTCGGTCGTCATCCTCTGGTTGAACGAGTTCAGCCGGTCGGGGCGGTTCAGCGTGATCGTGGCGACGTGCCCGGACACCTCGAACAGCACAGTCGACCCGTCGGACGCCGTCATCGCTTCCCCTCGGCGGCGAACCGGCCGGTCAGCTCGCGCTTGACGATCTTGCCCATCGCGTTCCGGGGCAGGGTTGCCACGATCTCCAGCTGCTCCGGCAGCTTGCGGATGCTCAGGCCGTGGTCGCGCAGGTGCGCGCACAGACCCACCAGGTCCGGCGGTGCACCGGGGTCGGCCGGTACGACCACCGCGCACGCCCGCTCACCGGTCTCCGCATCGGGCAGCCCGACGACCGCGACCTCGGCGACGGCCGAATGGGTGATCAAGAGTTCCTCCAGTTCGCGGGCGGAGATGTTCTCCATCTTGCGGATGATGACGTCCTTCATCCGTCCGGTCACCGTGACATAGCCCCGTTCATCGCGGAAGCCGAGATCGCCGGTGCGGAAATAGCCGTCGGCGTCGAACGCCTCGGCGTCCAGCGACGCGTCGACGTAGCCGAGCATCAGCTGCGGGCCGCGCACGCGCAGCTCACCGGTCTCGCCGTCCTCGGCGCGGGTGCCGTCGGGCCGCACCACGATCACCTCGCCGCCCTCGCCGGGGCAGCCCTCCGACGTCGCGTGGTCGGCGTCGGTGTCGTCCCAGCGGCCCCAGGTGATGTACGGGCATTCGGTCAGTCCGTAGCCGGACACGACGCCGACGCCGCCCAGCTCGCGCTTCACCTCATAATGCAGGGATTCGGGGCGCGGCGACCCGCCGCAGAGCGTGACCCTGGCCCGGGGGAACAGGGGTGTTCCCGGCTGTGCGCGCTGCCGCGCCAGATAGGCCTTGATGAAGGGGAGACCCGAGCCGACGAGCGTGACGCCCTGCTCGGTCAGCAGGTCCACGGTGGTATGCGGGTCGAACACCGCACTGACGATCATGCTGCTGCCCGTACGCAGCGCGCTCAGCACGTGGGCGATTCCGCCGACGTGCGCCATCGGCAGCAGGGTCGCCGTGACGTCCTCGGGCCGCAGCGCAAGGTGCGCGCAGAACGTGCCGGACGCCGCGATCAGCCCGCGGTCGGTGTGCTTGGCGCCCTTGGCGTCCGAGGTCGTACCGGAGGTGTAGAAGATCCACCGCACCGCCGGCCCGCCGTCGGGTGCGTCCGCGGGTGGCTCCGGCGGCAGCGAGGCCGGGTCGCCCTCGGGTAGTCCGTCGTCCACGCGCAGCACTTCGAGCCCCGGTTGGGCGGCCGCCACCGTCCTGGCCATCGCCTCGTGGTCGACGCCCCGGAACATGCCGGGCACCAGGAGCCAGCGGGTGCCGGCCTGCCGGCAGATGAAGCCGAGCTCCCGCTCGCGCAGCATCATGACCAGCGGGTTCTGTGTCGCGCCCAGCCTCGCCAGCGCCAGCGCCAGCGTGATGGTCTCAATCCGGTTCGGTAGCTGCCAGGACACCACGTCGCCCGGCCGTACGCCGAGCGACAGTAGCCCGGCCGCCGCACGCTCCACCGCGTCGCGCATTTCGCCGAACGTCACCCGGCGCCGGTGCTCGTCGACGACGACCCTCGCGTCCGGCGTCGCCTCCGCGCGCGCGACCAGCAGCCGCCAGATCGTGCCGGCCTCGAGACCGCCGGCCGGCACCGGTGCGGCCGTCCGCGTCCGCTGCACCGCGCTCAAAGGAGGAACGCCATCGTCGGCAGGGGGGCGCCCGCGTTGACCAGGTGCACGGTCTTGGCGACCAGTCTCGGCCCGCGCTCGGGATCGGTCGTGCGCACCCGGTGGATGACACGTCCCGCCCACACGCTCATGTCGTACCGGTACTCGTACAGGACGAAGTTCGAGCCGACGGTGACCGTATCGTCGTCGCGGTCGAGGAGTTCCAGGTTGGTCAGCAGCCTGCGCATCATCGACGGCGGGGTCTGGGAGTGCCGGGAGCCGGTGTTGAGCTGGGCGACGCGGCTGCGGATCCGGCGGCGGTTGTCGTACACGTAGGACAGGTCCGTGTTCGGGTCGGCGTCCGGGGACATCGGCACCCAGTAGAGGCCGTCGTCGTCCCAGAGCGCCTCCCACTCGGAATAGCGCGCCTCGTCGGCGAGCCGCGCCTCCAGGTACAGGAACGACTCGATCGCCGGGTCGATGCCCACGGCGCCGGTTCGTACGGACCCGGTCTCGGTGGCGCTGGTCATCGGTTCACTCCTTCCGGGGCGTCGAGGACCGAGGCCCAGTGCTGCCACAGTCCGCGCTGGGGCGTCTCGGAACTCTTGTCGTGATTGACCGTCCCGGAGTCCTCGTGCACGTCGGTGGTCGCGCCTCGGGCCAGCATGAGCCACTCCGGGCTGCGGGCGGCCAGGCCGAGCTGGTTGCGGGCCCCGATCTCCCCGTCGTCGGCGATGAGGAAGCCCGCCGGTCCCATGGCGCCCTCGGTGCGCCGCAGCATGCGGGTGTTCAGCTCGTCCATCCCCGGAATCAGTGCGGGTGTCGTGTAGGCGATGGTCTCGCCCGGCGCGAGCGGCTCGACGAACATGATGTTCATCTCGGCCAGGAACAGGTTGGGGAAGATCATTGTGTGCGGCGGGCCGACCACGAACGCCTTGTGCGTGTCCTCGGGGCCGTGCGCCTCCTCCATGGCGGCGACGTAGCGCGGCAGCTTCTCCCGGGGTGCCCGGCCGAACCACACGAACTCCTCGTCCAGGCGGGAGTACTCGGGCAGGTAGTCGATCTCGGAGTGGCCGTCGCCGAGATCCCGGACGTAGACCTCGACCTTGCTCGGCACGTGCGAGACCTTGGCCTCGCGCACCGCCTCATACACCGACTGGTGGGTGAACAACGCGTGGTAGCCGTCCACGTTGTTCTCGATCACCATCTTCCAGTTGCTGAAGTGGCGGTGCTTCATCCAGCCGGCCCGCAGGTCCAGCCCACCGGTCGGGGAAAGTGCCAGCAGCCGGTCGATCGCGCCGGTGGCCCGGCCCAGGTGCTCGCGCAGCGAGATGCCGTCCGGCGACAGCGAGGCGAACACGAAGCCCCCGTACTCGTCCACCCTGGGCGCCGGGGCGAGGCCCAGCTCGCTCCTCCTGGCGAGGAACTCCTCGGAGTAGCCGGTACGCATGGGCACCGCGACCAGCGCTCCGTCGTTCTTGAACGTCCACCCGTGATACGGACAGCGGAAGGTCGTGCTGTTGCCGCGCTCGGCGTTGCACAGCCGGTTGCCCCGGTGCGCGCAGCGGTTCGCCAGCACGTGCACCTTGCCGTCGCGGCCACGGCTGACGATCATCGGTTCGCGCCCGATCCGCCGCGTGACATAGTCGCCCGGCTCGGGCACCTCGCTCTCGTGGGCGACGAAGACCCAGCCCTGCCGGTAGATGCGCTCCAGTTCGAGCTCGAACACCTCTGGGTCGGTGTAGACCGACCCGTGCACCCGGTCGGGCCGGACCAGGTCACGCACCCCGTTTCGCCTCGGCGCGGGCCGCGTCTCGACTTCGGTCATCAGGGGTCCTCCCTTTCACCATGTGGAGTTGTGCGTGCTGTGAAGGCCGGAACGGCCACGTCGCCGAGACGGCGGAAGCCGATCGAGACGGCGTCGCCGATCGCGGGCGGGTGGGGGAGCGGCTCCAGCGACGTCAGCACCAGGCGGTGGCCGCCGGCCATCTCGACGTCGGCGACCGGGTACGGAGCGCGTGCGCGGACCAGGCCGCGTTCCAGCCGGTGCACCATGGTCACGGAGTGCACGGTCCCGCGCGGGTCCACCGGCCGCCAGTCGGCGCCGGTGGTGGCGCACCCGTCGCACACCCTCTGTTCGAGTTCGAGGGCCAGGCCGCACGCCGGGCAGAAGGGGAGCACGAGCAGGCCGTCGGCGGCGCCGGAGTACAACGGCGCCAGCGGATCGCCGTCGACGGCCGGGGCCAGCTCCGCGCCGAGCAACCAGTCCTCCGCCACCACGCCCACAGTCTCCGTCATGCCGCCTCCAGCACCAGGCAGGCGTGGTGGTCGATCCGGCCGCCGATCCCGCCGACGAGCGCGGTACGCGCGCCCGTCACCTGCCGGTCGCCGCCATCGCCGCGCAGCTGGACGATCGCCTCCACCAGCGGTGTCATGCCCTGAAGGTAGAACCCGGACAGCTGGCCGCCCCCGGTGTTGGTGGGCAGTGCCCCACCGGGCGCCAGGGCGCCGGAACGGGCCAGCGGCCCGGCCTGCCCCGGCCCGCAGAAGCCGTACTCCTCCAGCAGGCACAGCGTCACGATCGTGAACGGGTCGTACAGCTCCAGCACGTCCAGGTCGCCACGGCTCAGTCCGGCCTCGGCGAGCGCGTCCTCGACGGCGGCGCGACCGCCGCCGAACCATGATTCGTCTCCGGCGCGCCGCCGCCGTACCGGGTGTGCCCGGCCGCTCCCGATGACCCGCACGGGCGTGTGCCGGGCGGCGGGGAGATCCGGGCTGAGGACCACGGCGGCCGCGCCGTTGACCGGGCGCGCGCAGTCCAGGCGGCGCAGCGGCGTGGACACCATCGGGCTGGCGCGGTAGGTGTCGGCGTCCAGGGGCGTGCGCTGCACCGCGTCGGGGTTGCCCTGGGCCCAGGCGCGGGCAGCGAGGGCCACCGACCCAAGGTCGTCCGGCGAACCGCCGGTGACGGCGAGCCAGCGGGCGGCGAGCAGGGCATAGGTCGGCACCGAACCGAGCACGCCGGAGGCGCGTTCGAGCCCGCGTACGCCGGAGTTGCCCCCGCTGCGGGCGTAGGTGGAGCCGGCGCCGCCCGCGGCCCGCAGCGGCGCGTCCGCGAAGACGCACGCCACGGTCCTGGCCTCGCCGGTACGGATCGCGAGCTGGGCGCGCCGCACCATCGCGACCGTCGTCGCGCCCTTGATCTCCACGTGCTCCAGCAGCCGGAGGTCGCCGAGCCCGGCCTGCGCGGCGAGCGTAACGCCGACCCGGTCCGGGCGGACCCCCTGGCTCGACCCGACGAGCAGGCCGTCCAGCTCCGTGTGCGCGAGCCCGGCGTCGTCGAGGGCGGCGCGCAGCGCGCGCGCGGCCAGCTCGGCCGCGGAGCCACCCGGCTTGGTAGACATGGGTGTCAGACCGAGGCCGATGATCGCGGACTGCCGGGCGCTCATCGGCCGCGCTCGTCCCGGTAGTGCCCGACCCGGAGCCAGTCGAGGCGGTCCTCGGGAGTGGCGAGGCAGAGGCTCGCCAGCTCGAGGGGGGACAGCAGGATCTCCGCGCCGGTCTCCAGATCCTGGACCAGCAGGCGAGGGCCGTTTCCGCGCTCATCGAGCGTGATCCGCACGGAGGCGAACTCGTTGCGCAACTCCGTCAGCGGACGGCGTCCGGGGTCGGTGTTTCCCGTACCGAGCCCGTCGCTCCCCGTCACCGGATCGGAGTTTCTATCGACGATGCCACGTCATGGTTATATCGTAGACTCGCTGTCAGAAACAATGTCCCTACGTGAAGGGTTGCCGATGTCCAGTCCCCCTCCCGCCCAGCTCACGCACGTCGGGCTCTATGTCGAAGATATGGACAGGATGGCCGATTTCTACCAGCGGCTCCTGGGCATGGTCATCACCGACCAGGGTGAGTTCCTCGGTAAGCGGCTCACCTTCCTCAGCCGCGACGCGGACGAGCATCACCAGCTCGTGCTGGTCACCGGCCGGAAGGTCCCGGACGGGGTGCAGCTGCTGTCACAGGTGTCGTTCCGGTTGGAGGACGAGGACCTCAAAGGCCTGCGCTGGTTCCGCACGACGGCTCTCGAGCTCGGTGCGACGGGCATGGAGGGCCGCAACCACGGCAACAGCTGGAGCATCTACTTCGAGGACCCCGAGGGCAACCGGCTGGAGCTGTACGCCCCGACGCGGTGGTACGTCAGCCAGCCGTGGCGGGTCGCGCTCGACCTCGACCGGACCGATGAGGAGATCCGCGAAGAGACCCTCAAGCTGATCGAGGAGTCCGCCACCTGGCAGCCGGTCGAGACCTGGAAGACGGAGCTGGCCACGAGGCTGGGCACGGAGGCTGAAGCGTGAGTGAGCAGGAGCCCGATTACCGCAGCATCTGGACGTGGCTGCGGGAGGTGGAATTCCGTCAGGGGTGGTGTGACGCGGGCGGCATCAGGACCCGGTTCGCCGAGGCGGGCGATCCCGACCTGCCCGGTCTCCTCCTCCTGCACGGCACCGGCGGCCACTGGGAGACCTTCGCGCCGAACCTGGGGGCACTGAGCGAGCACTTCCACTGCGTCGCGGTCGACATGGTCGGCAACGGCTTTTCGGCCAAGCCCGACTACGACTACGAGATCGCGGTCTACGTACGGCAGATGCTGGCGGTCCTCGACCACTTCGGCATGACGCGTTCCTCGGTCGTCGGCATGTCGCTGGGGGCCTGGGTCGCCGCCCGGCTGGCGCTGGACGCGCCGGAGCGGGTCGAACGGGTCATCCTGATGTCGCCGGCCGGGCTCGTCGCCACCGCGTCCAACATGGCGCGCATCCGCGCCGAGCGGACGAAGGCGGTCGAGGACCCGAACTGGCAGTCCATCAAGGCGATGTTCGATCACCTGATCGCCGAGGAGCGCAACCGGATCCCGGACGTCATCGCGCTGCGCCAGGCGATCTACCGGCTGCCGGACACCCGCGAGTCCATCGACCACCTCCTGATCCTGCAGGACCCCGAGGCGCGGGAACGCAACCTGTTGTCCGAGGAGCAGTGGCGCTCGATCACGGCCCCGACCCTGGTCGTCGCGTCCGGCAAGGACTACAGCGAGTACGAGAACACCGCCCGCCGCGTCGCCGCGCTGCTGCCCGACTCCCAGCTGCTGGAGATGCCGAACGTCAAGCACTGGCCCCATTTCGAGGACCCCGAAGTGTTCAACCCGGCCGCGCTGAAGTTCCTGCTGGGGTGACAGGGTGACTGCCACATTCGATGACGCCCTGATCGAGGACATGGCGCGCCGGCTGGACGAGGCCGAGCGCACCAGGACCCCGATCCGCCAGCTCTCCCTGCAGTACCCGGAGATGACCATCGAGGACGCCTACGCGGTCCAGCGCGCCTGGGTGGCCGACAAGCTGCGGAAAGGCCGGGTCCTTCGGGGCCGCAAGATCGGCCTCACCTCCCAGGTGATGCAGAGAGCGGTCTCGATCAACGAGCCGGACTACGGCGCGCTGTTCGACGACATGTTCTTCGAGGACGGAGCGACCGTGCCGTACGGCCGCTTCATCCATCCCCGCGTCGAGGTGGAGCTGGCGTTCGTGCTCGGCCGGCCGCTGAAGGGCCCCGGCATCACGGTGTTCGATGTGCTGAGCGCGGCGGAGTACGTCACGCCGGCGTTGGAGATCCTGGACGCGCGGGTGCAGATGAGCGACCCGGAGACCGGGCACCTGCGCACGATCGTCGACACGATCGCGGACAACGCGGCCGATGCCGGGATCGTCGTGGGCGGCCGGGCGGTGCGGCCGATGGACGTGGATCTGCGCTGGGTCGCCGCCGTGCTGCACCGCAACGGCGTCATCGAGGAGTCGGGCGTCGCCGCGGCCGTGCTCAACCACCCGGCCAACGGGGTCGCGTGGCTCGCCAACCGGCTCGCGCCGTACGGCGACGGGCTCGAGCCGGGCCAGGTCGTCCTCGCGGGCTCGTTCACCCGGCCGGTGCACGCTGCGGACGGTGACGTGTTCCTCGCCGACTTCGGGCCGCTCGGCACGCTGAGCGTCCGCTTCGAGGCGGCGCCGTGACGCGCGCGGACCGCTGGGCCGACCGGCTGCGCGGCGAGATCCCGCTGATCGGGATGTGGGTGGTCTCGGGCAGCGCGTACGCGGCCGAGATCTGTGCCGGCGGCGGCCTGGACTGCCTGATCATCGACTGCGAGCACGCCCCGAACAACGTGCCGTCGCTGGTGCCGCAGCTCCAGGCCGTCGCGCCATACCCGGTCGAGACGATCGTCCGCCCCCCGACGGGCGACCCTGTGCTCATCAAGCAGTTGCTCGACATCGGGGTGCGCAACCTCATGGTGCCGATGGTGGAGTCCGCCGAGCAGGCGCGAGCCCTCGTCGCCGCCATGCGCTACCCACCGGAGGGCATCCGGGGAGTCGGCGCCGCGTTCGCCAGGGCGTCCCGGTGGGGTCGCGTACCCGGCTACCTGGCCGGCGCCGCCGAGGAGCTCACGCTGACCGTGCAGGTGGAGTCGCGCTGGGGCCTGGACGAGGTCGGGGCCATCGCCTCGGTGGGGGGAGTCGACGCGGTCTTCTTCGGGCCGGCCGACCTCGCCGCGTCATTCGGCCACCTCGGGGAGGCCGAACACCCGGAGGTGCTGTCCTCGATCGAGCAGGCCATCGGGACCGTCGCCGCGCTCGGCAAGGCGGCCTGCGTCAACGCCTTCGCCGAACCCACTGCGCGCCGCTACCTGGCGGCGGGTGCGCGGCTCGCGGTGGTGGGCGCCGACGTCACCCTGCTCGCCCGGGGGAGCGAGGAACTCGCGGCGCGCTACCGACAGCCCTGAACCCGTCGAGCCGGGCCGGTGACACCCGGCTCGCCGACCCTTGCGTCATTCATGGAGAGGAGGCCGGAGTGGATCTCGACTTCACGGCCGAGCAGATGGAGTTCCGCGACGAGGTGCGGACCTGGCTGACCGAGCACGCTCCCACCGAACCCCGGCCGCACCTGGACGCCGCCGCCATGCGCGAGTACGACCTGGCGTGGCAGCGCACCCAGTGGGATGGCGGCTGGGCCGGAATCGCCTGGCCCGAGCGGTACGGCGGCCGGGGCCTCACCCTCGTGCAGCAGCTCATCTGGTACGAGGAGTACGCCCGGGCGGGGCTGCCGAGCGTGGACGCCTGCTTCGTCGGCCTCAACCACGCGGGCCCGACGCTGATCACCACCGCCACCGAGGAGCAGAAGAACTTCCACCTGCCCCGCATCCTGCGTGGGGAGGACGTGTGGTGCCAGGGTTTCTCCGAGCCCGGCGCCGGCTCCGACCTCGCGGCGCTGAGCACCCGCGCCGAGCTGGACGGCGATGAGTTCGTCGTCACCGGCCAGAAGATATGGACCAGCTTCGCCATGATCGCGGACTACCAGGAACTCCTGGTGCGCACCGATCGGGACGGGGCGAAGAAGCACCACGGCATCACCTGGCTGATCTGCGACATGCGCTCGCCGGGTATCGAGGTGCGGCCCATCGAGACCATCGAGGGCGGCGCCGAGTTCTGCGAGGTCTTCTACGACGAGGTCCGTATCCCGGTTGCCAACGTGGTCGGCGAGCGGGACAAGGGCTGGCGGGTGGCGATGTCCACGCTGTCGTTCGAGCGCGGCACCGCCTACACCGCCAGCCAGGTCCGGCTGTCGGACACCGTGGAGAAGCTCATCGACCTGGCGCGGGAGCGGACCGGCCCGGACGGCCGGCGGCCGGCCATCGCGGACGACGAGCTGTCCCGCCGGCTGGCGACCGCCCGCGCCGAGGTGGCCGCGCTGCGGGCGATGACGTACGCCGGCATCTGCCGCAACCTGCGCTCGGACACGCCGGGCCCGGAGGGCTCGATGCTCAAGCTGTACTACGCCGAGATCGCCAAGCGCGTGGCGCGCCTGGCGATGGACATCCTGGGCGCCGACGGCCTGCGGGCGACCTCCCGCTGGGACCGGCCCTTCGGCTGGTCCGGCAACTACCTGTACTCCTTCTCCACCTCGATCGGCGGGGGCACGTCGGAGATCCAGCGCAACATCATCGGCGACCGGGTCCTCGGACTCCCGCGCTGACCGCCGCGACGGCGGAAATCGCAAATACCGGAGCGCGGGCGCTCGCGATCGCGCGTCTTTCGATCGGCCGGCCGTACGGCGGCCACCGATCCGACACTGGAGGGCACCGTGGATCTTCTCTCTTCGGCCGACCAGCTCGAACTGGCCAGGGTCGCGGCCGAGTTCTTCACCGAGCAGTCGCCGATCGGCGCGATCAGGGACCGCAGGGACGAACCCGGCGCGGTCAGCCGCAAGCTGTGGTCCGCCGGGGCGGACCTCGGACTGCTCGGGCTGAGCGCCGCCGAGGACATCGGCGGCGCCGGGCTCGACCTGGAGGACGAGGCCCTGCTGTTCCGCGAACTGGGCCGGCGGCTGGTGCCGGGACCGTTCTTGTCCTCGGTGCTCGGCGCGCGTGTCGCGGCGCTGGGCGGCCAGGCCGACCTCGCCCGGTCGATCGTCGACGGTGAGGTCCTGGTCGGGCTCGCCCTTCGCAGGGACGGCGAGCCGGGGGGCGGCGGACCGGTGGAAGGCACGTTCGCCCTGTTCGACACGCCGGACACCCGGTACGTCCTCGTGGCCGACCCGTCAGGAGCGGGCCTGCTGGACACGGCCTCGCTGGCCGAGGTTCAGACGACCGAGTGCATCGACCCGGGCACCCGGCTCGCCTACGGGCGGGCCGACGGGGTAGTGCCGCTGTGCTGGGTGCCTGCGGAGGACGACCCGATCCGGTCGCGCGGGCTGGTGCTCGCCTCGGCCGTCCTGGTCGGCATCGCCGAGGCGGCGCGGGACCTGTCGGTCGAGCACGCCAAGACGCGGGTCCAGTTCGGCCGCCCCATCGGGGTCAACCAGGCGATCAAGCACGCGTGCGTGGACATGGCGGTCGCCTCCGAGGCGGCGTGGGAGCAGACCCTCTTCGCCGCGATCAGCCTGCGTTCGGGCCGGGCCGACGCGGAGTTCCAGGTGCTGGCGGCCAACGTGGTGGCCGGCCGTGCCGCGATCGACAACGCGGCGGCGACCATCCAGGTCCACGGCGGGATGGGCTTCACCTACGAGCACGACGCACACCTTTACCTCAAGCGGGCGCACGTGATCGAGCAGTTCTTCGGCTCGACCCGCGACCAGCTCGACGACCTGCTCAGCCAGGAGGCCGCACAATGAGCCGCAGAACAGTGATCGCCGGGGTGGCGCTGGCCGACACGGCCGGCACCGCCACCAACCCGTACGGCCTGATCGCGCAGGCCAGCAGGCGCGCCCTGGCGGACGCCGGCCTGACCCCGGACCAGGTGGACGGGCTCGGGTCGACCGGGCAGGGCACCCTGCCGCCGATCGAGGTCGGTGAGTACCTCGGGCTCCGGCCCCGCTGGATCGACTCGACCTCCGTCGGCGGCGCGTCCTGGGAGGTCATGGTGGCGCACGCCACCGACGCCATCGCCGCCGGCCACGCCGACGTGGTGCTGCTGACGTACGGGTCGACGGCCCGGTCCGACCTTCGCAGGGGGTTGCGGACCGCGAACCTCAACTGGGGGTCCCGTGGCCCGTTGCAGTGGGAGTCGCCCTACGGGCACACACTGATCGCCAAGTACGCGATGGCCGCGCGGCGGCACATGCACGAGTACGGCACGACGATCGAGCAGCTCGCCGAGATAGCCGTGGCCGCGCGCGCCAACGCGGCGGACAACCCCGACGCGGCGTACCGGGATCCGATCACCGTCGACGACGTGCTGGCCGGCCGGATGATCGCCGACCCGTTCACCAAGCTGCACTGCTGCATCCGCTCCGACGGGGCCGCGGCCGCCGTGCTCGTGGCCGAGGACCGCCTGGCGGACCTGCCCGGCAAGCCGGTGTGGGTGCTGGGCGCGGCGGAGTCCGTCTCGCACGTGTCGACGAGCCAGTGGCCGGACATGACGACGGGGCCTGCGGAGGTCTCCGGGCGGCTGGCGTTCGAGCGGGCCGGGGTCACCCCCGACGACATCGACGTGTGCGAGCTCTACGACGCCTTCACGTACATGCTGCTGGTCACCCTGGAGGACCTCGGTTTCTGCAAGAAGGGTGAGGGCGGGCCGTTCGTCGCCGACGGCCGGCTGCGGCTCGGCGGTGCCCTCCCGACCAACACCGACGGCGGCGGGCTCTCGGCCTGCCATCCCGGGCAGCGCGGGCTGTTCCTCGTCGTGGAGGCCGTGCGGCAGCTGCGCGGGGAGGGCGGTCCCCGGCAGGTGCCGGACGCGAAACTGGCGTGTGTCAGCGGAACCGGTGGCTGGTTCTGCTCGAGCGGCACCGTGATCCTGGGCGCGGAGTAGCCGTGACGGGAGCAGCGCCGCTGCGCGGCGAGTTCGACACGGTCGGCCAGGTCCTGGACGCGGCGGCCGGGCAGCACGCCGACCGTGAAGCGTACGTGGAGCCCGGCGGCTCCCGGATGACGTTCGCCGAATGGGCGCGAGCCTCCGCAGGACTCGCGGGTGTGCTCGCCGAGCGGGGGATCGGCCGGGGTGACGTCGTCGCGCTGATGCTGCCCTCCTCGATCGACTACGCGGTCTGCTACGCGGCCCTCGCCCGGCTCGGTGCGATCACGACCGGGCTCAACACCCGTCTCGGGCCCCAGGAGGTCGCCGGCATCCTGGACCAGGCCCGTCCGGCGCTGGTGATCCGCGACCCGCAGGCCGGGCCGGCGGGGCCGCCACCGGGGGTTCCGGTGCTGGAGCGCACCGAACTGGCCGGTGCCTATGACCATGCGGGGCCCGCGGCCCGCGCCGAGGTGTCGGCGTCGGACCCGGTCGTGGTGATCTGGACCAGCGGCACGACGGGGACCCCGAAGGGTGCCTGGTTCGACCACCGGAACCTCGCCGCGTCCGCCGCGGCGTCGGGCGTGATGAGCGCGCCGTACGACCGCCGGCTCGTTGCGACCCCGTTCGCCCACGCCGGCTATATGGCGAAGTTGTGGGACCAGCTGGCCTGGGGCACGACCGTGGTGATCTCGCCGGTGCCCTGGTCGGCGCCTGCCATGGCGCGCCTGCTGCGCGAGGAGCGGATCACCGTGGCCGGCGGCGTGCCGACGCAGTGGGCGAAGTTGCTCGAGGAACCGGACGACGGTCCGCTGCCGGACCTGCGGGTCGGCGTGTCCGCGACGGCTCCCGCGCCGCCCCAACTCGTGGAGCGCACCAGGAAGCGCCTCGGCGTGCCATTGGTGGTCCGGTACGCGATGACCGAGTCGCCGACGATCTGCGGCACCGAACCAGGCGATCCTCCGGAGACTCAGTTCCGTACCGTCGGCCGCCCGCAGGAGGGTGTCGAGGTGCTGGTCACCGACGACCAAGGGCGGCCGGTACCCGCCGGGGTGGTCGGCCGGGTCCGGGTGCGCGGCGGCTGCGTCATGCGCGGTTACTGGGGCCGGCCCGACCTTACCGCCGAGGTGCTCACCTCGGACGGCTGGCTGCTGACCGGCGACTTCGGCCGGATCACGCCGGACGGCAACCTGGTGCTGGCCGGCCGTGCCTCCGACCTTTACATTCGGGGCGGCTACAACGTCTATCCGCTCGAAGTAGAAAACGCGCTGTCCGAGCATCCCGGGGTGGCCAAGGTCGCGGTGGTCGGCACCCCGGCCCCGGTGATCGGCGAGATCGGTGTCGCCTTCGTCGTGCCCACCGACCCGGCCCGCCCGCCCGGCCGCGACGAACTCCGGGAATGGACCCGCGCCCGGCTCGCCGACTACAAGGCACCCGACCGCGTCGAGATCGTCGACAGCCTCCCGCTGACGCCCATGCTCAAGACGGACCGCATCGCCCTGCGCGAGGCCGCTGGTCGGGACGCGCGACGGGAAACGGCATGAGCCGCCCCGTACGGGCCCTCAGAACTCGATCTTGATGGTCTCGTCGCCGTCCCAGCCCGGTTCGGGCAGCGACTGGCAGCCGAGGATGTAGCCCTCGGCCACGTCGTCCTCGCCGAGCACCTCATTGTGCTTCATGGTGACCCGGCCTTGGAGCAGGGTGGCCTGGCAGGCCCCGCACTCACCGTCCCGGCAGGAGTAGGGGGCGTCGATCCCCTTGCCGAGCAGGAAGTCGACCAGGGGAGTGGTGGCAGGCCAGTCGAGGGCGTGCGTCCGGCCGCCTACCGCCACCTCCAACGGCACGGTCATCGTGCCTTCCCCCAGGCCATCGGGGGCGTCGTCCGGCTGCGGCGCCGGCGCTTCGGCGAACGGGTCGCCGGACAGTGAGGTGAAGACCTCCATGTGCACGGCCGCCTTTGGCATGCCGGGAGAGGACAGCGCGTCGGCCACGGCGGCCATGAACGGGGCCGGTCCGCAGACGAAACTCTCGTATCCGGCGAACGGCGCGGCCAGCGCTTGGAGCTGCGTCCGGCTGGGCAGGCCCTGCAGGGACTCCAGCCAGTGGATCACGGTGAGCCGATGCGGGTGACGGGCGGCGAGGGTGGCGAGCTGCTCGCGGAAGATCACGGAGGACTGGTCGCGGTTGGCGTAGATGAGGACGATCTTCCCGGATCCCGCGGCGAGGGCGGACTTCACGATCGAGATCACCGGGGTGATGCCGCTGCCACCGGCGAACATCAGCAAATGGGCGTCCAGGTCCTTGGGGGTGAACACTCCGCTGGGCGGCAGCACCTCGATCTCCGTACCCGCGTGGACGTTGTCGCAGAGCCAGTTCGAGCCATAGCCGTCGGCCGTGCGCTTCACCGTGACCGAGAGGTCGTCGCCCTGGTGCGGCGAGCTGGCGATGGAGTAGCAGCGGGCGACCGATCCGGTCCGTTCGCTGGGCACCCGGAGGGTGAGGAACTGCCCCGGTCGGTAGGCGAAACGTTCCCGGTCGGCCTCGGGCACCTCGAACACCAGGGACCTGGCATCGGACGTCTCCTCGATCACGCGCGAGACGCGCAGTATCCGGGAGCGGCCCTGCCCGTTGGTCGAGGTCATCATTCACGTCCTGTCTCGCTGGCGGCGCCGTTGCCGATCTGATGTGTACTACTCGTCAGAACGAGTGGGGCTGCACTGCCGGGGATCAGCCCGAGTGCTCTCCGAAACCGGGATGTCCGACGGGCGAATCGACGTGTACATGATGTCAGAAACGCCGTTGCCAGGACAACGTGGGGAAACACACACCGATACGGTAAGGGCCGACGGCCTCCTGGCCTTGGCCGGTCAGCGGAGTGACTAGCGGGCAGGGCCGGGGTTGTACAGACCCCGCTCCATCACGCGGGCGATGAGTTCGACGACGTCGTCGGCGGGGCGGTCGGCGTCCTGCTCCAGCGCCGCCTCGGGGATCCGTTCAAGCAGCGCGCCCTGGATGACGGCCGCCACGTCGGGGTCGAGCGGGTGCGGCCGGTCCACCCGGGCAAGTACGGCCAGCGCCGCGACATGCATGTCCCGTGTCACCCTGCGGACCACGCTGAGCAGACGGGGATCCTCTGACGTGCCCTCAAGCCAGGCGCGCATGATCCCGAGATAACGGGCGTGGAAGTGCAGATAGTCGGCCAGCCAGTCGCGCAGCTGTGCCTCGCCGTCCCCACTGGGGTCGATGACGGCGAACCTGTCCACCAGGTCGCGCATGTCCTTGGCGCACTCGCGGGTCAGCTGCAGCAGCAGGTCGAGCTTCTCATCGAAGTACTTGTAGAACGTGCCACGTGCGAAGCCCGCCTCGGCGACGACGTTGTCCACGCCGGTGCCGTGGTATCCGCGCTCCGCGAACAGCTTGGCGCCCGCGTCGATCAGTTGTCGCACCGTGGCCGCCGCGCGGGGGCGCAGTCCGGCCAGCCGGTCGGGTACCTCCGGTGCCTCGTCCTGCGATTCCGCCGCGGCGTCCGGGTGCGGGGTCCTGGCCTTGCGCTGCGGCATGTCGACGACGTCGAAGACCTCGCGCGGGGTGTCGGGAAAGAGCATCAGCTGGACGAACACCGCCAGGCCGTCCAGCAGCTGGTCGGCGGTCAGCGCCGGCGTGTAGCCCATGTGCCGGAAGTAGTTGAACCGGTGTACGGCGCTGGAGAGGGCCACGGCCGCGTCCAGTGGGTCGAGGCCGGAGATCTCCGAAGACTCCAGGCGGCGCGCGATCCTGGCGTTATAGGACCGGGAGAATTCGGCGACCAGTGGCCGGACGTTCGTCCCCGGGGTGTCGACGTTGGCCCACTGGACGAACATCGTGGCGTACTTGTCGTACACGTAGGCCCACTCGCCGAGCCACCAGTGCAGGTTGTCGAAGCCGAGCCGGGTCGGCCCGAGCGGACCGATCCGCCGGACCACGCGCATCAGGGCGCTGCCACACTCGTCCAGCAGCTCGACGAAGATCTGCTCCTTGCTCTCGAAGTACTGGTAGAGCGTGGAACGGGAGGTGCCGGCCGCCTTGGCGATGGCGTCCACCGAGGTCGCGTGGAATCCCTGGGACTCGAACAGCCGGAGCGTCTCCTCGACGATCCTCTGCCGTGTGCGCGCGCCTCGCTGACCCACCACTAGGCTGGTGGGTCCGTAGCCCTCGCGCCGGAGAGTCTCGTTTTCTGACTGTGTGGCCATCAGACGTCAGGGTAACGGCTAGGTGGCCAGCAGGAAATCCGCCGACGCACTGACCGCGACGCCGCCGTTACTCCGGGTCGCCGTCAGGCCGGTCGTGACCAGCCAGCCGTCGGCCCGCCGCTCGACCGCCGTGACCTCCCCGGAGCAGGTGAGCACGTCGCCCGGCCAGACCTGCTCCTGGAAGCGGACCCCGAAACGGCGGACGTTCCGTGCGCCGAGCCAGTCCACGGCGTAGGAGGCCAGTAGCGCGGCGGAGTGCATACCCTGCGAGAACACCGACGGATAGCCGGCGGAGCGTGCGAGGGTGTCGTCGTAGTGCATCGGGTTGAAGTCCCCGGAGGCGCCGGCGTACCGGGCGAACATCCGCGTGGTCAGCGGGCCGAAGTCCCGGGCGGGGGCCTGCGCGCCGACGTCGAGTGGGGGACGGCCGATGTCGGTCATGCGGCACCTTCCTGCCGTGGCGCGGTCTCGATGAGGGTAGAGCGGCCCTCGGCGACGAGCGTCCCGTCCTCGGCCCGGTATTCGGTCACCACGACGGCGAACCGCATCAGGCCACCTCGCTTGCCCGGCTTCTCGTACCGGTCCTCGATCCGCTCGATGGCCCTGAGTACCTGGCCGGCCTGGGGCGGCGGCCCGTGGAAGACGTACTCCTGCTGGCCGTGCAGCAGGCGTCTGCGGTCGAAACCCACGTTCACCCGGGCGCCATCGGGTGCCCAGAGCGCCCCACTGGTCAGGAAGGTCGGCGGCACGATGGCGTCCGGTCCCCGGTAGGCCGGGTCCTCGGACTGCATCGCGGCCGCGAACTCCTGGATCTTCCCGCGCTCAACGACCACCTCGTACTCGGTGCCGTGAGCGCCCACCGGCGCGTCCATCGCTACTCCCTCGCGTTGCGTCTCCGGTGAAACCTGGCGTGACGTGACGTCAGAACGGTGTGATCGCGTTGGGCCGCTTCGTCAAGCACAAACTAACAGAGAAGCTTTTCATCTGCTACTAACCTGGTTGCAGATTAGTGACGCTACTGTCAGAATACTCGTGTAGGCGACTCAAGCGGAGGAGCTGGTGTGGGGGAACACGCTTTCATCGGCGGTGGCTGGCGCCCGTCCTCGGCGGCCGCCACCATCGAGGTTCGCTCTCCGGCCACTGACCAGGTGGTCGGCACCGTGCCGGACGCGACGGCCGCCGATGTAGACGCCGCCGTGGCCGCTGCGCGCGCCGCGTTCGACGATGGTTCATGGCCGAGCACGAGCCCGGAGCACCGGGCCGATGTGCTCGGCCGGTTCGGTAAGGCGCTCAAGGCCCGCTCGGATGAACTGATCGCCCTGATCTCCGACGAGGTCGGCTCGCCGCGCACCTGGGCACGCACCGGGCAGCTCGCCACCGCTCTCGGCGTCTTCCGGGCCTACCGAGGCCTCGCCGCCTCCTACCCCTGGACCGAGACCAGGCCCGGCGTGTTCGGAAACGACGTCCGGGTCCGCGCGCTGCCGGCCGGGGTGGTCGGCGCGATCGTGCCGTGGAACGCGCCTTTGTTCAGCGCCGCGCTGAAGGTCGCGCCCGCGCTCGCGGCGGGCTGCACGGTCGTGCTCAAGCCGTCCCCCGAGGCCCCGCTGTCCGCCTTCGTGCTGGCGGAGATCGCCGCCGAGATCGGATTGCCCGACGGCGTGCTCAACGTGGTGGCCGGCGGCGCCGAGGCCGGCGAGTGTCTGGTCCGCGATCCTCGCGTCGACAAGATCAGCTTTACCGGCTCCACGGCCGTCGGCCGGCGGATCGGGGCGCTGTGCGGCCAGGACATGCGCCGCGCCACGCTCGAACTGGGCGGCAAGTCCGCGGCCGTACTGCTCGACGACGTGCGGTTGGACGAGCACACCGTCGGCCGGCTCGTCGCCGGGGCGATGGACAACAGCGGGCAGATCTGCATGGCGCTCGGCCGGATCCTGGCGCCGCGCTCCCGCTACGCGGAGGTGGTCGACGCGCTCGGCGCCGCCGTCGCGGCGCTGCGGGTCGGCGACCCGGCGGATCCCGCCACCGAGCTCGGCCCGGTCATCTCCGAACGGTCGCGGGACCGCGTCGAGGGCCACGTCCGGAGGGCGCTGTCCGACGGAGCCCGCATCGTCACCGGCGGCGATCGGCCTGCCGGCCTGGAGCGCGGCTGGTATCTGCGGCCGACGGTTCTGGCCGACGTGGACAACCGGATGACGATCGCCCGGGAGGAGATCTTCGGCCCCGTCGCGACCGTCATCCCGTACGACTCCCAAGACGAGGCGGTCACCATCGCCAACGACTCCGACTATGGGCTGGCGGGAGCCGTCTGGACGGCGGATCCGGCCAGGGGTGAGGCCGTCGCGGCCCGGCTGCGGGCCGGGTCGGTAGCGGTCAACTCCTCGGCGCCGATGGACCTCGGCAGCCCGTTCGGCGGGATCGGCGCCTCCGGGATCGGCCGCGAGGGCGGCCCCGAGGGAATCGCCGCCTACGTCGAGACCCAGTCGATCATCCTGCCCGCACACTGATCAGGAGGACCATTCGTGGAGACTCTCGCCGCGGTGCTCTGGGAGCGCCGAGCACGGTGGTCGGTCGAGCCCATCGAGCTCGACCCACCGGGCCCGCAGGAGGTGCTCGTCGAGCTGCACGCCTCGGGCATGTGCCACTCCGACGAGCACATCGTGACCGGGGACATGCCGTTTCGGCTGCCGTGCATCGGCGGGCATGAGGGCGCCGGCGTGGTGAAGGAGGTCGGCTCCCAGGTGACGTCCCTGGAGCAGGGCGACCACGTGGTGTTCGGGTTCATGCCCTCGTGCGGCCGCTGCCCGTCCTGCTCGACCGGCCACCAGAGCCTGTGCGACCTTGGGGCGCGACTGTACTCGGGACGCCAGATCGCCGACGGCACCGCCCGGCACCATGCCCGTGGTCAGGACCTGTCCACCGCGTGCCTCGTCGGTTCCTTCGCCTACCACACGGTCGCCAACGAGGCCAGCTGCGTGAAGGTCGACCCGGCCGTACCGCTCGACCGGGCGTGCCTGCTGGGCTGCGGGTTCATCACCGGTTGGGGATCGGCCGTCTACGCCGCCGAGGTCCGGCCCGGTGACACCGTGGCCGTCGCGGGCGTCGGCGGCATCGGCGCCGCTGCCATCCAGGGCGCCAAACTCGCCGGCGCCAGAGTCATCGTGGCCATCGACCCGGCCGCGGAGAAGAAGGAACAGGCGCTGACGATGGGGGCGACTCATGTGGCCGGCTCCTGGGACGAGGCGCCCTCGGTGGTCGAGGACGCGACGTGGAACCGAGGCGTGGACAAGTTCATCTGCACCATGGGGGTCGGGGACGGCGCACTGGTCGCGCGGGCGCTGGCGATGACGGCCAAGCGCGGCCGGCTCGTCGTGACCAACATCCACCCGATGGCGGAGAACTCGATCAGCGTCAACCTGATGGACCTGACGCTGAGTGAGAAGCAGATCGTCGGCAGCCTGTACGGCTCCGCGAACCCGCGGGCCGACATCCCGAAACTGCTCGAGCTGTGGAGCTCCGGCCAGGTCGACCTGGATGCCATCGTGTCCAGGACCTACCCGCTCGAAGGCATCAACGACGGCTACGCCGACATGCGCACCGGTCGCTTCCTGCGCGGGGTACTGCGCTACCCGGCCGCCGGTTGAACCGGCCACGACGAGGAGATCTCGCGAGATGACGCTACTGGATAGCCTGCCGGGGAACGTGCTGGACGACCTGACCTGGTGGACCCGCCCCGTCGCCGAACGGGACGCGCTGTTCGCCAGGTTGCGCACGGAGAGCCCCAGGCCGTTCGTCCCCGAACTCGACCTGAACGGCACGCCAAGGGGCGGCGGCTTCTGGGCGCTGACCCGGCTCGACGACGTGGCCGAGGTGAGCAGGCGCCCCGATGACTTCTGCTCCGGCAAGGGGACCAACATCTTCGACCAGCCGCCCCGGCTCCGGGAGTACCGCGGGTCGATCATCGACATGGACAATCCGGAACACGCCCGCCACCGGCGGATCGTGTCGCGGGGCTTTACCGCCAAGACCCTGGCCGCGCTGCACGCCGACATCGAGAACAGCTCGCGGGAGATCATCGGCGCGGTCGCGGAACGGGGAGAGTGCGATTTCGTCACCGAGGTCGCGGCCCTGCTGCCGCTGCGGATCGTCAACAACATGATGGGCATCCCGCGTGCCCACGAGAAGTTCATCTTCGACCAGACCAACATCGTGCTCGGCGCGAGTGATCCTGAGTACGTCGCCGACCAGACCCGCCGGGGAGTCGCCAGGGCGGTCAACGCCGCAGGGGAGCAACTCGCCGAGCTGCTGCGCGAACTCGCGGACGAGCGTACGAGGGAACCCAAGGACGACCTGATCACCAAGTTGGTCGCCGCGCGGGACGGGGAGAACCTGTCTCCGCAGGAGCTGGCCTCGTTCTTCATCCTGCTGGTCGGCGCCGGCAACGAGACCACCCGCAACGCCATCTCCCACGGGCTGGTGGCGCTCACCCGGTTCCCCGAGCAGCGCGCGCTGTGGCAGGGCGACGTCGACACCCACACCGCGAGGGCCGTCGAGGAACTCGTGCGCTGGGCGTCTCCGGTGCTGCACATGCGCCGCACCGTCACCCGCGACGGCGTCCGGCTCGGCGACCAGGAGTTCGGCGAGGGCGACAAGGTCGTGCTGTGGTATCGCTCGGCCAACCAGGACGAGGAGTACTTCGCCGATCCGACCGCCTTCGACATCACCCGCGAGCCGAACCCGCACGTGTCCTTCGGCTCGCCGGGCCCGCACCACTGCCTCGGCGCGAACCTCGCCCGCCTCGAACTGTCGGTCGCCTTCCGCACGCTGTTCGAGCTGCTGCCCGACATCCGGGCGGTGGGGGAACCCGAACCGCTCCGGTCGAACTTCCTGCACGGCATCAAGCACCTGCGCGCCGAGTTCACCCCGGCGCGTGTGGGGAGTGCGTCATGAGTGCCGAGTCGGCGGCCGAGGAGGCCGTCCTGCATGCCGACTCCGGCGGCATCCGGCGGATCATCCTGAACCGCCCGGAGGCCGCCAACGCGCTGCGCCCGCAGGACCGCGACGCGATGATCGAGCTGCTGCTGGACGCCGACGCGGACCACGCCGTACGGGTCGTGGTGATCGAGGCGCGGGGCCGGCATTTCTGCGCGGGCGCCGACGTCAAGGCGCTGGCCCGCAGCCGGGGAGGCGACGAGAAACGGGTCACCGACGGGATGCGGCGGATCATGACAGGGGCGCAGCGGTTGATCGCCTCGGTCCTGGACTGCGGCAAGCCGGTGATCGCAGTCGTGCAGGGCCCGGCCGCGGGCATCGGCGCGCACCTGGCCCTGGCCGCGGACCTCGTTGTGGCCTCGGAGGAGGCCACCTTCGTCGAGTCATTCGTACGCAGGGGCCTGGTCGTCGACGGCGGCGGGGCCTACCTGCTGCCGCGCCGCCTCGGTATGCAGAAGGCCAAGGAGCTCGCCTTCTTCGGGGACGCGCTCCCGGCCGCGGAGGCCCTGGCCCTCGGGCTGGTCAACCGGGTCGTACCGGCCGGAGAGCTCGCGGCCACCGCCGAGGACTTCGCTCAGCGTCTCGCCGTCGCCCCGACGAGTGCTATCACGTTGACCAAGCGGTTGCTCAACGCCTCGCCGGACGGAGACCGCGCCTCGGCCTTCCTGGCGGAGGGCATGGCGCAGGAGATCCAGTCCTACGCGGGTGACTCCGGTGAGGGGATCCGCTCGTTCGTCGAACGCAGGCCGCCGGAGTACCGCGGCTGGTGAGCCGCCGGATCTCCCCGGCGGGTGAGAGGAGTTGTTGAGTATGGCCACGAGCACGGGCGCCGATCTGCCCACGGTGGACGATGACAGCCGCGTGTACTGGGACGGCTACCGCGAGGGCCGGTTCCTCATCGCGAGGTGCGGCGCCTGCGGACGGGTCCACCACTATCCCCGGCCGATCTGCCCGTTCTGCTGGAGTGACCAGGTCGCGCCGTCGCCGGCGTCCGGGCGCGCGACGCTCTACACCTACTCGACCGTGTACATGAACGACCTCGCGCCCTTCCGGGACCGGCTGCCGTACGTCGCGGCGATGGTCGATCTCGAGGAAGGCCCTCGGGTCATGACCACCGTGGTCGGCTGCGAACCGGCAGAACTGCGCGTCGGTATGGCCCTAGTGGTCGACTTCCAGCCCCTGAGCGACGAACTCACCGCCCCGGTGTTCCGGCCCGCGCTCTGAGGGCCACCTGCGGCCCGATATCCACCCGCCCGAGATGTGAAGGAAGCTCGAATGACCGCCCTGCTGGAAGGCAAGACCGCCCTCGTCACCGGTGCCGGCCACGGCATCGGCCGCGCCCATGCCCTCGAACTGGCCAGGCACGGCGCCACGGTCATCGTCAACGACCTCGGGTCGTCGGTGTCCGGTGAGGGCAGCGGCCGTGACGCCGACCGGGTCGTCGAGATCATCGCCGCGCGCGGTGGCAAGGCGATCGCCGACTACGGGGACGTGGGGGACGAGGACCAGGCCGAGGCGATGGTGGCCGCCGCCTTCGACCAGTTCGGGCATCTCGACATCGTGGTGAACAACGCCGGGATCGTACGGGACCGCGCGATCTGGAACATGACCGCGCAGGACTTCGACCTGGTCATGCGGGTGCACGTACGGGGGAGCTGGCTGGTCAGCCGCGCGGCGGCCCGCCGGTGGCGGGCGATCGCCAAGAGCGGCGATGGCTCCGTGTACGGCCGGATCATCAACACCACCTCGGGTGCGGGTCTGCTCGGCAACTTCGGGCAGTCGAACTACGGTCCGGCCAAGGCGGCGATAGCCGGGCTGACCCAGACGCTCAGCCTCGAGCTCGCGGGTATCGGCGTCACCGTCAACGCGATCAGCCCCGGCGGGGTCACCCGGCTGTCCGGGACGCTCTCCGGCACCGAGGCGCCGCCGGAGCCCGACGAACGCCCCGACGACGAGTTCGACCCGAAGGACCCGTCGTTGAGCTCACCCGTCGTGGCCTGGCTCGCCAGCGAGCAGGCGGGACACGTCAGCGGCCAGGTGATCCGCGCGATGGGGGAGACGATCACGCTGATGCGCGGCTGGACGCGAGGGGAGACCCTGAGCAACGGCGGCAAGCGCTGGGACGCCACAAAGCTCGGGACCCGGCTGGCCACGGACGTCTTCCACACCCGCGCACCCGGCCTCCGTCTCGGCGGCTAGCGCGTCGCGCTCCTTTCCGGCATCGTCAGCAGAACCCCTCACCAGGAGCCCGAACGTGAGAATCATCGTCGACCGCACGCGGTGCACCGGCCTTGGCATGTGCGAATCCGTCGCCCCCGACGTGTTCGAGGTCAACGATGACGGTGAACTGGAGCTGAGGACGGCGACCGTGCCCGAGGGCCGTCTGGCCGAGGTGGAGCAGGCCGTCGCCTGCTGCCCGAACGAGGCGCTACGGCTGGCCCCGTGAACGAGGTCGGGCACCTGGTCGTCGTCGGCGCGTCGCTGGCCGGGCTGCGTGCCGTCGAGGCGGCGCGCCGGACCGGCTTCGCCGGGCGGATCACGCTGATCGGCGCCGAGGATCACCTGCCCTATGACCGGCCGCCGCTGTCCAAGGCGTTCCTGGAGGAGGCCGGCGTCCCCATTCCCACGTTCCGCGACGAGAAGGTGCTGCGGGACGAGCTCGGCGTCCGGCTGATGCTCGGCGCGCCGGCCACCCGGCTCGACACCGACGGGCGCGCGGTCGTCGTCGGCGACCGGACGGTGGCCTACGACGCGGTGGTGCTGGCCACCGGCGCGTCCGCGCGCGAACTGCCCGGCGGACGGGACTTGGCCGGCGTGCACACACTGCGCACCCTCGACGACGCGGTCGCGATCCGCGCGGCCCTCGACTCCGGTGCCCGTACCGTCGTGATCGGTGCCGGGTTCATCGGTTCGGAGGTGGCCGCCGCGGCACGCCGGCGCGGCCTCGAGGTCGTGGTCGTGGAGGCGGCGGCGACCCCGCTGGTACGGGCGGTCGGGGAACCCATGGGCGAGGTCTGCGCCGCCCTGCACCGCAGGCACGGCACCGAGATGCGGTGCGGTGTCGGCGTCACCGGACTCGACGGCGCGGGCCAGGTGGAGCGGGTGCTGCTGTCCGACGGTTCGGCGCTGCCGGCCGACCTGGTGGTCGTCGGGGTGGGTGCCGTCCCCGCCACCGGCTGGCTCGCGGGTTCCGGGCTGCTCCTGGATGATGGCGTCGTCTGTGACGAGACCCTGTTCACCGGCGTGGCCGGGGTCTATGCGGCCGGTGACGTCGCGCGCTGGCACAACCCGATGTTCGACCGGCCGATGCGGCCAGAGCACTGGACCAGCGCCGCGGAGCAGGGCGCGGTGGCGGCCCGCAACGCCCTCGAACCGGACGCCGCGACGCCGTACTCCACGGTGCCGTACTTCTGGTCGGACTGGTACGGCAGCCGTATCCAGTTCGTCGGCATCCCCGGAGCGGACGAAGTGCGAGTCGTAGACGGCGACGTTCGCTCCGACGGCCGGCTCGTGGCGCTGTACCGGGAGGGCGACCGGCTGGTGGGCGCGCTTACCCTCGATGCGCCGGCACACGTAATGAAGTACCGCGGCCTGATCATGCGCGGGGCGTCCTGGCGGGACGGGCTCGCCTTCGCCGCCGAACGCCGCAGCGGGGCCGCGGCCAGACCTGTCAGTCGCGATCTCGATACCGATGCCATTGTCGACAGATGAGGAGTGTCAGCATGAAGTTCAAGCCGGGAAGCCGACTGCGCAGCCAGGTCGACGCCACCGAGGTCATCATCGTCCGCCCGCCGGCCGGTGACGTGGTGGTGGCGTGTGGCGGGCACCCCATGATCGACCCGCAGGCCCAACCGGAACCGGGCCTGACCGCCGTCGCCGACGAGGCCGGCGGTACGCAGATCGGCAAGCGCTACACGGTGCCCGGGGACTCCGCCTTCGAGCTGCTGGTGACCAAGGCCGGGACGAGCGGGCTCGCCGTCGACGGCGTCGCTGTGGTGCTCAAGGAAGCCAAGCCCCTGCCGGCGAGCGACTGAACGGCGGCTGGATGACAACCCCCCGGCGCCCCGGCACCGATGGCGCTTCGCCCGGCGCGGGCACCCACTCCCGAGAGTCGATCGGCGCCGGCCTGCGGAGGCTGCGGCGGATCGGCCTCCCGGCCGAGGGGAAGCGGACCGCCGCGGTGGCGATCGCCATCCGTACCGGTGCCGGCAGTGGCGAACCCGGCGTCTGGCTCACTCGCCGGGTCTCGACGATGCGGGCGCACCCTGGCCAGTTCGCGTTGCCCGGTGGCCGGCTCGACCAGGGCGAGGACGCGGTCGACGCCGCACTGCGCGAGCTGCGGGAGGAACTCGGTGTGGTGGCCGACCGCTCGCAGAGCCTGGGCCTGCTGGATGACTACGCGACCCGTTCCGGCTACGTCATCACCCCGGTGGTGGTCTGGGTCGGGGAGGCACCCCCACTGACGCCGAACCCGGCCGAGGTGGCGGAGGTGCACACGATCCCGTTCACGGACCTGGACGTGACGCCCAGGTATCTGCGCATCCCCGAGTCCGACCGTCCGGTGATCCAGCTGCCCCTGCTCGGCCATCTGGTGCACGCTCCCACGGCCGCCGTGCTCTTCCAGTTCCGCGAGGTCGCGCTCCGGCAGAGGATCACCCGGGTCGCCCACTTAGAGCAGCCCGTCTTCGCCTGGAGGTAGCCGCCGGGCGCGCCCTCGCCGTACCTGGCCTCGACCTTGTACGGAGGGACTGTCGGTCTGAGCATTCAGTTCAACTATTAACCTGATGAGCGGAGAATCGGAGGTACCCACCCCTGGCGGCGCGGCACTGTGGTCCCTATAGTTCTTAATCATCGAACTGTTTGTGCGAGGAGTTCTCGAATGACCGTCCTGGTCGAGCAGCGCGACGCGGTGACCGTCGTGACGATCAACCGTCCCGAGGCGCGCAACGCGCTGGACGCGGAGACGATGGCGGGCATCGGCGAGGCGCTCACGGCGGCGGAGCACGACAGCGCTGTCGGCGCCGTGGTGTTGACCGGTGCCGGAGATCGCGCCTTCTGTGCCGGCATGGACCTGCGCGCGTTCGCCGCCGGTGGCGCGATGATCGACAAGTCGCGCCCCGGCCTCGAGGTCTTCACCGAACGTGTGTACCCGAAGCCGATCGTCGCCGCTGTGAACGGCACCGCGGTGGCCGGCGGGTTCGAGCTGGTACTGGCCTGTGACCTCGCGGTCGTGGCCACGCACGCCAGGTTCGGACTTCCCGAGGTCAAGCGTGGCCTGGTCGCGGCCGGCGGCGGGACGAACCTGCCCCGTCGCATCCCCCTCGCGCTGGCGCTGGAGCTCGGGCTCACCGGGGAGACCATCGAGGCGGAACAGGCGTTGCGGCTCGGCCTGGTCAACCGCGTCGTGCCAGGCGACCAGGTGCTCGCCGAGGCGCTCGCCCTGGCCGGCACCATCGCGCGCAACGGGCCGCTCGCCGTCAAGGTGACCAAGGAGTTGATGGTCGCGCAGGCCGGCGGCGCCGGCCGGGATGAGATCGCGGCCGCGGCGGCACCGGTCTTCGCCAGCGCCGACGCCAAGGAGGGCGCGATCGCCTTCGCGGAGAAGCGCGAACCACGGTGGACCGGCGCCTGATGATCACGGTCCCGACGACCTCGCTGGCGGCCGGCTCATCTCCGGCCAGGTTGGTTTTCAAGGAGGAGTGCTGTGCGTGACGCGGTGATCGTGGCGGCGGGGCGGACCCCGGTCGGCAAACGGAACGGCGCCCTGTCCGGGGTGCATCCCGTGGACCTGTCGGCGCGGGTGCTGGAGGCGCTCGCCGAGCGTTCCGGCATCGACCCGGTCGTGGTGGACGACGTGGTCTGGGGCTGCGTGGCCCAGGCCGGCGA
>JAOPYL010000189.1 GCA_025964625.1 Actinoallomurus sp.
TGCCCGACGTCGGTTCGGCGCAACGCCCTGGCGCCGCCCTCGGTGGCCGCCCGTACCGCCTCCTCCGGCGTCATGTGCATCTCGCGTACGGCCAGGGCGATGCAGAAGGCCATGCTGGAGGTGTAGCAGGAGCCCGGGTTGCAGTCGGTGGCCAGTGCGACGTCCGCTCCGGCGTCGATGAGCCCCCGGGCGTCCGGGTACGGCTGCCGGGTGGCGAATTCCACGCCGGGCAGCAGCGTCGCCACCGTCTCCGAACCGGCCAGCGCGCCGATGTCGTCGGCGGACAGGTAGGTGCAGTGGTCGGCGGACGCCGCGCCGTACTCCACCGCGATCTGGACTCCCGGACCGTGGCCGAGCTGGTTGGCGTGCAGACGCGGGACGAGGCCGGCGGCCCGGCCCGCCGCGAGGATCTCCCTGGTCTGGCCGGCGTCGAAGGCACCCCGCTCGCAGAACACGTCGATCCAGCGTGCGTGCGGCGCGCAGGCCGCCAGCATCGGGCCGGTGACGAGCCGCACGTACTCGGCCGGATCGGCGCCGGCCGGCACGACGTGCGCGCCGAGGAAGGTCACCTCGTCCACCAGCTCCGCCGCGATCCTCACCGCGCGTTCCTCGTCCTCGACGGTCAGGCCGTACCCCGACTTGCACTCGATCGTCGTCGTGCCCTGCCGGGCCATCTCGGCGGCGATCCTGCGCACGTTCGCGCGCAGGTCGTCATCGGAGGCGGCGCGCGTCTTCTCGACGGTGGTGCGGATCCCGCCGGCGGCGTACGGTCGGCCGCTCATCCGCGCGGCGAACTCCTCCGCACGCTCCCCCGCGAAGACCAGGTGAGCGTGCGAGTCGACGAACCCGGGCAGCACCGCCCGGCCGCCCGCGTCGCAGGCCTCGTCGGCCGCCGGCGCGTCCCCGGCGGCGCCCGCCCATGCGATGCGGCCCTCGTCGATGACCAGCGCCGCGTCCCTGATCAGCCAGCGCTCCTCGGTCGCCCCGGCCAGCTCTCCGATGTTCGTGATCACGGTGCTCACCCCGCCAGCATCGCATCCGAACGTCACCGCGCACCGCACCGCCAGAGGCAAGCGGTCTCACATCCGAGACACCGCGTCCGGGTCGTCGCCGCCCAACGCGTCGGCCACGGATCATGTCGCTTCCAAGCCACCGGTATCCATAAGGTCGGCATGCGCCGGGCTGAGGCTATTGAGTCACGGCGGTGATCGCGGCGAACAGCGCGGCGGGGACGTCGTCGACGAGCCGATGGTGGCCGTCGCGGACGACCTCGCGGCCGGAGACGACGACGTGCCGCACGTCGGCGGCCGACGCGGCGAACACCACCGACTCGGCGAGGTGGCCCGGGGTGCTGCCCGCCAGCCTCACGGAGTCGAGCCCCACGGTGACGAGGTCGGCGTGGGCGCCCGGCTCGATCCGGCCGGCCTCCGGCCAGCCCAGCGCCGCGTGGCCGTCGGTGGTGGCGGCGGCGAGCAGCTCGCCCGCCGTCCAGTGACCGCGGTGCCGGGTCCGGAGCCGCTCGTCCAGCTCGACCGCGCGCGCCTCCTCGAACAGGTCGATGACCGCGTGCTGGTCCGAGCCGAGCGACA
This sequence comes from Actinoallomurus sp., assembly GCA_025964625.1. Classification (GTDB taxonomy): domain Bacteria; phylum Actinomycetota; class Actinomycetes; order Streptosporangiales; family Streptosporangiaceae; genus Actinoallomurus. The sequence continues at coordinate 1,590 of JAOPYL010000189.1, forward strand.
TCGGCGAACCGGCGGCGACCAGGTCGCGGGCGGGTCCGATGCCGTCGGCCAGGTCGCGTTCGGTGGTCGGGCACATGCAGACCCCGGTACGGGTGCCGCCGAGCAGCTCGATGTCGGTGTCCCGCAGATGGGTGGCGTGCACCGCGACGGTCCGCGCGCCAAGCGCCCCGCCGTCGGCGAGCAGCTCGGTCGGCGTACGGCCGTACGCCTCCTGACAGGCGAGGTTCTCGGCGGGCTGCTCGGACAGGTGGACGTGCAGCGGGGCCGCGTGCCGCTCGGCCCACGCGGCGACGGCCTGGATCTGCTCACGCGGCACCGCGCGTACGGAGTGGATCGCCGCGCCGATCAGCGCGTGCGCGGGTCCGGCGGGGCGCAGGGCGGAGACGCGGTCCGCCCAGGCGGCGGCCGTGCCGTCGCCGAACCGGTGCTGCGGCCCTTCCAGGTCCTTGCCGATGCCGCCGGTCAGGTAGCACGTGTCGAGCAGCGTGATCCGGATGCCCGCCTCGCGGGCCGCCTCGATCAGCGCCTCCCCCATCGCGTTCGGGTCGCCGTACGGCGTGCCGTCCGGACCGTGGTGGAGGTAGTGGAACTCGCCCACGCAACTGATCCCGGCCAAGGCCATCTCGGCGTACACGGCCTTGGCGAACGCGTGGTAGGAGTCCGGATCGAGGCGCGCGGCCACCGCGTACATCTGCTCCCGCCACGTCCAGAAGGTGCCCCGCCCGGCCTGCACACGGCCGCGCAGCGCCCGGTGGAAGGCGTGGGAGTGCGCGTCCGCCATTCCCGGCAGCGTCAGGCCGGGCAGCCGCACCGCGTCCGGCGGCGCCGGCACCCCGGGGACGACCCGGGTGAACCGGTCGCCCGTGGTCTCGATGAGCACGTCGGGCGCGACCTCGTCACCGACACCTGCCCCTACCCCTGTACCGGCACCGGTGCCGGCACCGAGCCAGGCGTATTCGGCGTGGTAGATCATCGGCAGGCGAGATCCGTCAGCACGGCGGCGAGCGCCTCGGCCCCGGCACGACAGTCGGCCGGTTCGGCGTACTCCTCGGGCGCGTGGGACACACCGGTCGGGTTGCGGACGAACAGCATCGCGGTGGGCACGTGCGCGGAGAGGATCCCCGCGTCGTGCCCGGCACCGGTCGGCAGTACGGGAGCGCCGCCGAGCGTCTTGACCAGCCGGTCGCGCAGGTCGACGTGGAAGTCGACGACCTCGGTGTAGGACTCCTCGGACAGGCCGACGTCGACGCCGTGCCAGCCGGCGGCCTCCTCGGCGACGGCCGCGATCGCGGCGACGGTCGCGCGTACCGCGGCGTCATCGGGGGCCCGGGTGTCGAGCCACGCCCGCACCTCGGACGGGATCGCGTTGACGCCGTTCGGGGTGACGCGGACCTTGCCCATGGTCGCGACGGCGTCGTACCGCTCGGCTGCCTCCCGCGCGGCGAGCACGGTGCGGGCGAACGGCAGCATCGGGTCCCGCCGATCCCCCAGCAGCGTCGTGCCCGCGTGGTTGCCCTGGCCGGTGAAGTCGAACCGCCAGCGGCCGTGCGGCCAGATCGCGCTGCCCACGCCGACGGGTGCGTCCAGGACCCGGCCCTGTTCGACGTGGAGCTCGACGAAGCAGCCGACACGGCCGAGGAACGCCGGATCCGGGCCGATCGCCCCGGGGTCGTACCCTTCGGCGGCGATGGCGTCCGCCCAGCTCACGCCGTCACCGTCGCGCAGTCCGCGCGCGCGGTCCGGGTCGATCGCCCCGGTCATGAGCCGCGAGCCGAGACAGGCGACGCCGAACCGCGCGCCCTCCTCCTCGGTGAAGACGGCGACGCCGAGCGGCCGGCTCGGCGTGACGCCCCGCTCCCGCATCAGGTCGATCGCGGCGAGCGCGGACACCACGCCCAGCGGCCCGTCGTACGCCCCGCCGTCCGGCACGGAGTCCAGGTGGCTGCCGGTCAGCACCGCGTCCCGCCGTCCGCCTCCAACGTCATCCAAGAGATCCGGACGGCGACCGTCGTCCGCGCGGCCCTCATCGCCGGGCGCGCCGGAGTCACCGTCCGCCGAGGTGTCCCACCAGGCGACGAGGTTGCCGTTGCGGTCGCGTTCCAGGGTCAGCCCGCGCCGGACCGCCTCCTGGGCGAACCATGCGCGGCACTCACGGTCGGCCTCCGTCCAGGAAAAACGCCGGTACCCTCCGCCGCGCGCCCGCCCGACCGGGAGCAACCCCGGCCACAAGTCCTCAAAGCTCATGCCTTTCCTCCTCCCCGAAGCCGAAGCCGTAGGCCAGGCTTGTGAGGGGCGCCCTCACCATGCCCTGGCCAGGTCAGGACCACCCTCACAACAGCCCATCCGCGCCAGCCGGTCACTGGTCGCGCATCGGGACGTGGACGCCGCGTTCGGTGGCGACGTCGGCGGCGCGGTCGTAACCCGCGTCGACGTGCCGGATGACGCCCATGCCCGGGTCGTTGGTGAGCACGCGCTCCAGTTTCTGGGCGGCCAGGGGGGTGCCGTCGGCCACGGAGACCTGGCCGGCGTGGATGGAGCGGCCGATGCCGACGCCGCCGCCGTGGTGGATCGACACCCACGAGGCACCGGACGAGGCGTTCACCAGCGCGTTGAGGAGCGGCCAGTCGGCGATCGCGTCGGACCCGTCGGCCATGCCCTCGGTCTCGCGGTACGGCGAGGCGACGCTTCCGGAGTCGAGGTGGTCGCGGCCGATCACGATCGGCGCGCTGATCTCGCCGGTCTCCACGAGCTTGTTGAACTCCAGGCCGGCCCGGTCGCGTTCGCCGTACCCGAGCCAGCAGATCCGCGCGGGCAGGCCCTGGAAGTGGACCTTCTCCCGTGCCATCCGGATCCAGCGGGCGAGCGGCTCGTTCTCCGGGAACAGGTCGAGGATGGCCTGGTCGGTACGGGCGATGTCCTTCGGGTCGCCGGACAGCGCCGCCCAGCGGAACGGGCCCTTGCCCTCGCAGAACAGCGGCCGGATGTAGGCCGGGACGAAGCCGGGGAAATCAAATGCGCGCGCGTAGCCCGCGGTCTGGGCCTCGCCGCGGATCGAGTTGCCGTAGTCGAAGACCTCCGCGCCGGCGTCCTGGAAGCCGACCATCGCCTCGACGTGCACGGCCATGGACTCGCGTGCCCTGGCGGTGAAGCCGGCGGAGTCCTTGTCGCGCTCGGCGGCCATGTCCTCGAACGCGACGCCGCGCGGGAGGTACATCAGCGGGTCGTGGGCCGAGGTCTGGTCGGTGACGATGTCGATCGGCGCGCCCATCGCCAGCATCCGGGGCAGGAGGTCGGCGGCGTTGCCGAGCAGGCCGATGGACAACGGGCGCCGCGCGTCACGTGCCTCCTGGGCCAGCCGCAGCGCCTCGTCGAGGCTGTCGGCGCGCACGTCGCAGTAGCGGTGCTCGACCCGCCGGTCGATGCGGGACGGATCGCACTCGACACAGATCGCGACGCCGCCGTTCATGGTGACGGCGAGCGGCTGTGCGCCGCCCATACCGCCGAGCCCCGCCGTCAGCGTGATGGTCCCGGCCAGGGAGCCGCCGAACCGCTTGGCGGCCACGGCGGCGAACGTCTCATAGGTGCCCTGCAGGATGCCCTGCGTGCCGATGTAGATCCACGAGCCGGCGGTCATCTGGCCGTACATCGTCAGCCCCAGGGACTCGAGGCGGCGGAACTCCTCCCACGTCGCCCACTGCGGGACGAGGTTGGAGTTGGCGATGAGCACGCGCGGGGCCCACTCGTGCGTCCGCATGACGCCGACCGGCTTGCCGGACTGGACCAGCAGCGTCTCGTCGCCCTCGAGTGTCCGCAGCGAGCGGACCATCGCGTCGAAGGAGTCCCAGTTGCGCGCCGCCCGGCCGGAGCCGCCGTACACGATCAGCTCGTCCGGATGCTCGGCCACCTCCGGATCGAGGTTGTTCATGAGCATGCGCAGGGCGGCCTCCTGCTGCCAGCCCTTGGCGCTCAGCGTCGTGCCACGCGGGGCGCGGACGGGACGAGGACCCATGTGTTTCTCCTTAGGACAGCGGTCCGGTGACGGATTCGGCGGCGGCGACGAGAGACCCGTCCCGGACCAGGTCGACGGCGGCGGCGATCTCGGGGGCGAGGTAGCGGTCCGGGCCCGGGGCGGGCACGCGGGTACGCAGCGCCGCGACGACCGCGCCGGTGGCCGGGCCGGGACGCAGCGGGGCGCGCAGGTCGAGGGCGCGCGCGGCGGTCATGATCTCGATGGCGACGACCCGGGTGAGCCCGTCGACGGCGCGCCGCAGCTTGCGGGCGCCGTTCCAGCCCATGGAGACGTGGTCCTCCTGCATGGCCGAGCTGGGGATCGAGTCGGCGCTCGCCGGCACGGCGAGCCGCTTGAGCTCGGAGACGATCGCCGCCTGCGTGTACTGCGCGATCATGTAGCCGGAGTCCACCCCCGGGTCGTCGGCGAGGAACGCGGGCAGCCCGTGCGACCTGGCCACGTCGAGCATCCGGTCGGTACGGCGTTCCGACATCGAGGCCACATCGGCGATCGGGATCGCCAGGAAGTCCAGGACGTACGCGACCGGGGCGCCGTGGAAGTTGCCGTTGGACTCGACCCGGCCGTCCGGCAGCACGACCGGATTGTCCACCGCGGAGGCCAGCTCCCTCGACGCGACGAGCGAGGCGTACGCCAGGGTGTCCCGGGCGGCGCCGTGCACCTGGGGTGAGCAGCGCAGGGAGTACGCGTCCTGGACGCGGGTGCAGTCGGGTCCCCGGTGCGAGTCCATGATCGCCGAGTCGGCGAGCAGGGCCCGGAGGTTGGCGGCGCTCGTGGCCTGGCCCGGGTGCGGGCGGAGCTCCTGCAGGTCGGCGGCGAAGACCCGGTCGGTGCCGAGCTGCGCCTCGACGCTCATCGCCGCGGCGATGTCCGCGGCCTGGAAGAGACGGCGCAGGTCCTCGATGGCCAGGACGAGCATGCCGAGCATGCCGTCGGTGCCGTTGAGGAGGGCCAGTCCCTCCTTGGCGGCCAGACGCAGGGGCGCGATTCCGGCCGCCTCCAGCGCCTCCGCGGCCGGGCGCAGCCGTCCGTCGGCGTCGCGGACGTCGCCCTCGCCGATCAGGGCCAGCGCGACGTGCGAGAGCGGGGCGAGGTCGCCCGAGCAGCCCAGGCTGCCGTACTCGTACACGACCGGCGTCAGACCCGCGTTGAGCAGCGCGGCCAGCGTCTCGGCGGTGACGGGGCGCACGCCGGTACGGCCGGTGGCGAGGGTGCTCAGCCGCAGGAGCATCATCGCCCGCACGACCTCGCGCTCCACCTCGGTACCGGAGCCGGCGGCGTGCGAGCGGACGATGTTCAGCTGCAGCTTCGCCCGCAGGTCCTCATGGATGTGCCGGGTGGCGAGCGCGCCGAAGCCGGTCGAGATGCCGTACGCGGGCGTCGGGCGCGCGGCGAGATCGTCCACGTGCGCGCGGGCGGCGGCGATCGCCTTCAGCGCCTCGTCGGTCAGCGAGACCGGGGCCCCATGGCGGGCCACGGCGACGATGTCGTCGAACGCGAGCGGGCCCACCCCGACGTCGATGCTTGCGCCCACGGTCGTTTTCATACCCCCATTGCACGTGACCGGTCGGCGTACCGGGACCCGGTCCGGCTCGCTTGTGTCTGATATACGAGACACTGGGAGAGCGGGAGGGGGTGGCCATGCCCGGGGAACAGGTTCCGGCGGCGCGGCGGGCACTGGCGGTGCTGCGGCTGCTGGCGTCGTCCGCGCGGCCGCTCGCCGCGTCGGTGATCGCCCGGGAGCTCGGCCTGCCGCGGTCGAGCACCTATCACCTCCTCACGGCGATGGCCGAGGACGGCTTCGTGACGTACCTGCCGGAGGACCGGCTCTGGGGGCTGGGCGTGACCGCCTTCGAGATCGGTTCGGCCTACCTCCGGCAGGGGCCCCTCGAACGCCTGGCCGGCCCGCTGCTCGTACGGCTGGTCGACCGGGTCGGCGAGATCGCCCAGCTCGGTGTGCTGCACGGGCCTGAGACGCTCTACCTGCTGAAGGAACAACCGCGGCACCACGCGACCCTGGTCACAGACGTCGGCGTGCGGATGCCCGCCTACCTCACCGCCAGCGGCCGCTCAATGCTGGCGTACCTGCCCGCCGCGCAGGTCAGAGCGCTGATCCCCGGGGACCTCGTCAACCGCACCGGCGCCGGGCCCCGGTCACTGCGGGAACTGCGCAGGCTGCTCGCGGAGGATGCCAGGCGCGGCTGGGCGGTCGAGGACGGACACGTGACCGAGGGGTTCGCCAGCATCGCCGCCTGCAGCTTCGACCACGTCGGCCGCCCGGCCGCGGCGATCACCGTGACGTTCCGGCGGGACGCGCGTGCCGAGGACGAGTGGCCGGAGGTGGCGACGCGAGCACGCGAAGCGGCAGCGGAGCTGACCAGACGCCTGAGCGGACACGCCCCGAGCCGACGAGGAGCGCCCTGACACCGACGCGACGACGCGAAATGAGAACGGCCGCCGCGCGATGGTGGCGGCGGCCGTCGGGCTCGGCCGGGCTCAGCCGCCGAGGCCGGCCTGCTTCAGCCAGTCCTTGGCGACGGCACTCGCGTCGTCCTTGCTGATGACCAGCTTCGTCATCATGGTGAGCAGGTCCTGCGTGGTGAGCTTGGCCGAGACGGCGTTGAGGGCCGCCTGCGCCGTGACGTTCACGCCGGACTTGTACACCAGCGGCGTGACGTTCTGCGCGCTGAAGACGTTCTGCGGGTCCTGCAGCACGACCAGCTTGTTCTGCGCGATGGTCGGATCGGTCGTGAACAGGTCCGCGGCCTGAATGCTGTTGTTCGTCAGCAGCTTGACCAGGGTGGTCTGCGCGTTGGCGTCGAACGACTGGAACTTCTTGAACGTCAGGCCGTACCTCTTCTGCAGCCCGACGAGGCCCTGTTCGCGGGTCTTGAACTCCGACGGCCCGGCGATCGTGACCTGCCCGGCCACCGGCTTGAGGTCGGCGATCGACTTCAGGTTGTACTTCTGGGCGGTCTGGGAGTTGACCGTCACCGAGTCCTTGTCCTCGGCCTTGGAGGAGTCGAGGATCTCCAGGGTCGGCGGCAGCTTGGCCTTGAGCCCCGCGTTGACGTCGGCCGTGGTGACCGCGGTGCTGGACTTGTCGACCGACGTGGTCAGCAGCGCGCCGTTGTACTCCGGCATCACGGTGATGGCGCCGGACTTGACCTGGTCGTAGTAGACCTCGCGGCTGCCGATGTTGAACTTCCTGGTGACCTTGACGCCCTTGGCCTCGAGCGCCTGCGCGTAGAGCTCACCGAGCAGCTGACTCTCGGGGAAGTTGGCAGACCCGACGACAACACTTCCCGCACCGCCGCTCTTCTGGTCCAGCGGGTTGCCGCCGCCCTTGCCGCCTCCACCTCCGCCGCATGCGGCGAGGGCCAAGGCGGCGACAACGCCGAGAACGGCGCCACGGACTATCCGGATCATTATTGTTTCCTTCCCTTTGATCACGAAGTGCGGGACGAACCGCGCAGGCCCTCGGACACGCACGCTCTCCGGACGCCGATGAAGGCGAGCTGGACGGCGACGGCGAGGAGGACCACGAGCACCGAACCGCCGACGACCGACGGGTAGTCCTTGCGCGCGAGCCCGTCGACGATGTAGCGGCCGAGCCCGCCGATGCCGGCGTAGGCGGCGATGGTCGCCGTCGCGACGACCTGGATCGCCGCCGTGCGGAGGCCGAGAAGGATCAGCGGCATCGCCACCGGGACCTCCGCCTTCAGCAGGACGCCCGGCCCCTTCATGCCCATGCCGATGGCGGCGTCCTTGATGTCGGCGTCGACGCTGCGGATGCCCTCGTAGGTGTTGACGAGGATCGGCGGCGTCGCGAGCGCGATCAGCGGGACGATCACGGGGGTGAGGCCGATCGAGGTGACCGTCACGACGAGGAGGAGCAGGCCCAGGGTGGGGACCGCCCGCGCCAGGTTCGCGACGCTGACGACGAGGAACCCGCCGCGTCCGGTGTGGCCGACCAACGCGCCGAGCGGGAGGGCGATCAGGGCGGCGATCGCCAAGGCGAGCGCGCTGTAGCCGAGGTGCTCCAGCAGCCGGTGCGGGATGCCGTCGGCGCCGCTCCAATGAGCGGAGGCGGTGAGCCAGTTCCAGGCGGCCGTGATCTGGTCGGAGAGGTTCATCCGGCCTTCCTCCGCGTGCGGGCCCACGGCGTGAGCAGTCGTTGTGCCGCCACGAGGACCCCGTCGCTCAGCAGGGCCAGGGCGACGATCAGCACGCAGGAGACGATGATCGGCGTCGTGAAGTCACGCGAGTAGCCGTCGATGAACAGCTGGCCGAGCCCTCCGTTGCCGATCAGCACGCCGACGCTCACCAGGCTGATGGAGGCGACCGCGGCGACCCTGGCGCCCGCGATGACGACGGGGACCGCGATCGGCAGCTCCACCTGGATCAGGCGCCGCAGGGTGCCGAACCCCATGGCCGTGGCCGCCTGGCGCACCGGGTCGGGGACCGACCGCAGCCCGTCGACGACGTTCGGCACCAGGACCGACAGCGAGAACACGGTGAGCGGGAGGATGATCGTGAAGTCCGCCTGGCCGCCGCTGCCGATGCCGAAGTAGGGGATGAAGAGCATGAACAGCGCGAGTGACGGCACGCCGTAGAGCACGTTGGCCACGCCCAGCGTCGGCGGGTAGAGCCAGCGCCACCGGACGCACATGATTCCGAGCGGGATCGCGATGACCAGCCCGAAGACGATCGGCAGCAGCGCGAGCTTGAGATGGTGGAGGGTCAGGGTGGTGAGTTCGCCGGTGTGGTCGCCGACCCAGCTCCAGCGGATCAGCGGCTCGCCGCTGCCCGTGGCCAGCGCGGTCACCGCCCCGCCGCCTGGATCTCATCGCCGGCCTGGGTCTCGTCGTCGGCCTCGAGCTCGCGGTTGAAGCGCAGCCGCTTCAGCCCCTTCTCTCCGCCGAGGAACTCGGTCACGAAGCCGTCGGCCGGCCTGGCGAGCAGTTCGTCGGGTGACGCCTGCTGGGCGAGCACGCCGCCGACCTGGAAGACCGCGATCCTGTGCCCGAGCTTCACCGCCTCGTCGATGTCGTGGGTGACGAACGCGATCGTCTTGCGCAGCTCGGACTGGAGCCGGAGGAACTCGTCCTGGAGGTTCTTGCGCACGATGGGGTCCACGGCGCTGAACGGCTCGTCCATCAGCATGACCGGCGGGTCGGCGGCGAGCGCCCGTGCCACGCCGACACGCTGCTGCTGGCCGCCGGAGAGTTGGAACGGATAGCGCTTGGCCATCGTGGTGTCCAGGCCCACGCGCTCCATCAGCTCGATGGCCGTGGCGCGTGCCTTCTTCTTGTCCCAGCCGAGGAGGTACGGCACGGTGGCGATGTTGTCGACGATGGTGCGATGGGGGAAGAGACCGGCGTGCTGGATGACGTAGCCGATGCCACGGCGCAGCTCGGCGGGGTCCTTCGCGCGGATGTCCTCGTCGTCGATCGTGATCGTCCCGGCGGTGGGGTCGATCATGCGATTTATCATCCGTAGCGACGTGGTCTTGCCGCAGCCGGACGGCCCGACCAGCACGGTGATCTGACCGGTGGGGATCTCGAGGGAGAGATCATCAACGGCCACGGTGCCGTCGGCGTAACGCTTCGTGACGCCGTCGAATTTGATCAAGAGTGTCTCAGCCCCTGAGGTATCCGGGATTAGAGGTCAAGATAGTGGCTTATGTTTGGCCCGTGAGGGCACGTCCATGAATCAAACGGTCGTAGCGGTCAACGGTAACGGCTTGACCTGCGACATCGTAGGCGGAGTGGCGCGGGACGGCGCCTTTGTTACAGTTACGCCACAAGCCGTGGAACGTGCCAGGCAGGCATGGGAGGTCGTACGCGCCGTCGCTGAGCGGCAGCCGGTTTACGGCCGCACCACAGGTGTGGGCGCCAACCGGAACGTCGCGATCGAGGACGACGACGCCCACGGCCTGCGGCTGCTGCGCAGCCATTCCGGCGGCGCCGGGCCGCTCATGTCCGCCGAGATCGTGCGGGCGATGCTCGTCGTACGCCTCAACCAGATCGCCGTGGGCGGCTCCGGTGTCGACCCCGAGATCCTCGGCGTGCTCACGGACGTGATCAATCGCTGGCTGATCCCCCCGATCCCGGCGTACGGCGCGATCGGCACCGGCGACCTCACCGCGCTGGCCGCGACGGCGCTGTGCCTGATCGGCGAGCGCCCCTGGCAGGGCGGCGCGCCCGGCCCGCGCTTCTCGCTGCGGCCGGCCGACGCGCTCGCCTTCATCAGCTCCAACGCGGCGACGCTGGGCGAGTCGGCGCTGGCCTGCCGGGATATGTCGGAACTGCTGCGGGTGTCCATCCCGGTGACCGGGCTGTCCCTGCTGGCGGTGCGCGGCTCGTCGGACGCGTACGCGGTGCCCGTGCACGAGGCGTGCCCGCATCCGGGACAGCGCCGGGTCGCCGAGACGATGCGCGGCCTGCTCGACGGCGAGGACCTGAACCCCGCGCGCATCCAGGATCCGTACGGCTACCGCGCCTTCCCGCAGGTGCACGGCCCCGCGGTGGACGCCGCCGAACAGGCCGAGGCGGTCGTCACCCGGGAGATCAACGCGGCGGCCGAGAACCCGCTCGTGGACGTCGCGAACCGCACGGTCTGGCACAACGGCAACTTCCACACCGCGTACGTCGGGCTGGCGCTGGACGCGGTGCGGGCGGCGCTGTTCCAGACCGCGGCGCTGTCGGCGGCCCGGCTGGGCACGCTGGTCGAGCCGTCGTTCACCGGGCTGGAGCCGTTCCAGGCCGCGCCCGGCGAGCCCGGCTCCGGGATCATGATCCTGGAGTACGTCGCGCACTCCGCCATCGCCGACATCCGGCGGCTCGCCACGCCGTCCGCGCTCGGCAGTGCCGTGCTGTCGCGCGGGGTGGAGGAGCACGCGGGGTTCTCTACGCAGTCGGCCCGCGCGACGACCGACGCGATCGGGGCGTACCGCATCGCGCTCGCCTGCGAACTGGTCGCCGCCGTCCGGGCCCTGCGCATGCAGGGCCGGAGTCCTTCGGGCCGGCTCGGCGAGGTCTACGCCCGCGCGGCGGAGGCGCTGGATCCGCACGTCGAGGACCGCCCGCTCGACACCGACATCAGCACGGCCGCCGACCTGCTACCCCGGCTCGCCGCCTACGGCCTGCACTGAGCGCCGGCTCTGCGCGGCGGGCCCGGTCGACTCGCGCTGCAGCAGGCTGGGCTCGCAGACGATGCGGCGGCGGCGCGACTTGCCCTCGATCGCGCCGATCATCACGCGCACGGCCGAGTGCACGATGCCCTCGATGTCCCAGTCGACGCTCGTGAGCGGCGGGGTGAGCAACGCGGACATCGGATGGTTGTCGAAGCCGGCGACCGACACGTCGTCGGGCACGGCGAGGCCCAGCTCGCGGGTCGCGGCGTAGACGCCGTAGCCGATCGAGTCGGAGAAGCAGAACAGCGCGGTCGGCCGGACGGGCGCGGTCAGCACGTCGAGGGCCACGCCGGTCGCGGCGCCGAGCGCCTGCGGAGAGGTGATCACGTCGACCTTGATCCCGAGCCGCTCGGCCTCCGCGTTGACATGCACGTCGGCGGGGCGGTCGGGGGTCCGGGCGCCGGTGGGCGTGAGCACCGCGATGTGCCGGTGCCCCAGGTCGTAGAGGTGCTCGAGCGCGAGAGTGACGCCGGCGCGGTTGTCGAAGACCACCTCGCCGTACGCGTGGCCGCCGCGCAGCGAGTCGCCGATCGACACGACCGGCAGGCTCTCGCCCAGCTCGGCCCACAGGGCCGCGGCCGGGTCGACCGGCTGCACGATCAGCCCGTCGACCCGCTGGTCGCGGAGCTGCCGGGCCAGCATCAGCTCGCGCTCCGGGTCGCCGGCGGCGTCGAGGATGATGGCGAAGCGGTCACGGGCGAACAGCGCCCGCCCGATGCCCACGGCCAAGGCCTGCTGCCAGAGGTCTTCGAGGGAGCCGCAGAGCAGGCCCACCATGCCCGTGCGCCCACTGGCCAGCGCGCGGGCTATGGGGTGGGCCTCATATCCCAGCTCCTGGGCTGCCCTGCGGACCCGCTCCTGGGTCTCCTCGGAGGTTTGGATGCCCCGCAGCGCGTACGAGACGGCTGCCGGCGAAAGCCCCGTCGCCTTCGCCACCTCGCGGATCGTCGCTCGCTTTCGCTGCTGCGTCACGCCCCAACCCTATAGATCTGGTCGGACAAGACTCAGTACGAAATCACCGTCCCGGTCGGTCCACCACCGGTCGACTCTCAGGCCGGCCGCACTCGCCTCCGCCTCGAACCGCTCCCGGCGGAACTTCGAGGAGATCTCCGTGCGCATCTCCTCACCTGCCGCGAACTCCACGACCAGGTCGAGTGCCGCGATCCGGACGGTCTGCGCGCGCGCCGAACGGAGCCGCATCTCGATCCGCTCCTGCGGCCCGTCCCAGACCGCGACGTGTTCGAAGCGTTCGGGGACGAAGTCGGCGCCGAGCTCCCGGTTGATCACGCGCAGCACGTTGCGGTTGAACTCGGCGGTCACCCCGCGGGCATCGTCGTAGGCCCGCACGAGCCGATGCGGGGCCTTGACGAGGTCCGCGCCGAGCAGGAGGGCGTCGCCGTCGCCCATCGTCGCGCGCAGGCCGCCGAGGAACGGCACCCGCTCGTCCGGCGCCATGTTGCCGATCGTGCCGCCGAGGAAGGCGATCAGCCTGCGCTCGCCGGCCGGGAGCAGGTCCAGATGGCGTTCGTAGTCGGCGACGACGGCGTGCACCTGCAGGCCCGGATGGTCGGCGGCGATCTGGTCCGCCGCCAGGGCGAGGAAGTCGCCGCTGACGTCGACCGGGACGTACGTCCGAAGGGTGTCCGCGAGCGCATCGAGCAGCAGCCTTGTCTTCTCCCCGGACCCGGCGCCCAGTTCCAGCAGGGTCCGCGCGCCGGTCACCTCGGCGATCTCCGGGGCCCGCTCTGCGAGGATGGCGCGCTCCCGCCGGGTCGGGTAGTACTCCTCCAGCCTGGTGATCTCCTCGAAGAGCTCGCTCCCCCGCTCGTCGTAGAACCATTTGGGCGGCAGCGTCTTCGGGAACGCGGTCAAGCCGTCGGCGACGTCCTGCCGCAGCGACTTGCCGAGGTCGTCAGGCGTGAGATACCGCTTGCTGATCGGCACAGGAAGGCTCTCCTCGTTGAGTTCGGTGATGACGCCCCGTGACACGGTCGATGCCCGGGAGGGTCTACAGAGGGCTGATGCCGAGCCCCTCCGGGCCGGCGGTCACGAGCGACCGGTCCGGAACCTTCTCCCAGCCGGGTTCGTCGTCGTACGGCTCGGAGGCGATCACGACGTACGGATCCGGCAGGCCGGTCCGCGCGGGGCCGCGCCGGACGAAGAGGGTGTCCCCCCAGGCCGTGGCGGCGAGAGAGCGGCCGTCCGCGGCGAGCAGGTTGTAGCGGCCGTCGGCCAGCGCGGTGACGGTCTCGATGACGAGCGCGAGCCCCTCACCAAGAGATCTGCCGGCCCGCCACCATCCGGCGGCCAGCGCGAACAGCAACGCCGAGTCGACCGGGGCGCGCGCGTCCGGGAGCGGCGCGAGGTCCCCGGCGAGGTCCCGCAGCTTCGCCTCCACCCCGGCGAAGCCCGCGATGACCCCGTTGTGGCTGAAGAGCCGCTGCCGGTCCGTGAACGGCTGGGCGCACGACTCGTCCACCGGGAACCCGGGCGTCGCCGACCGGACGGCCGCGACCGCGCAGCCCGTCCGCACGACTCCGGCGACGTCGATGAAGGACACGTCGGTCCACATCGGCTGGGCGCGGCGGTACCGCACCGGGGCCGCGCGGCCGGTGTCGTACCAGCCCGCGCCGAACCCGTCCGCGTTCAGGACGCAGGCACGTGACATTCGCGGTGCGTACGCCTGCGTGTGCAGCGAGTGCTCCGGCGCGTACAGCAGCTCATCGAGGGTGCGGGGCTCTCCGAGGTACCCCAGGTGGCGGCACATCAGGCGGCCCTCGCGCAGCGGAACCCGGCGAAGATCTGCCGGCGGATCGGGAAGTCCCAGTTGCGGAAGGTGGGCCTGCCGGACAGTGGATGCGTGGCCCAGGAGCCACCCTTCAGCACCTTGTAGTCGCCGCCGAAGAAGACCTCTGAGTACTCCTTGTACGGGTAGGAGCGGAAGCCCGGGTAGCCGTCGAAGCCGGTGGCGGTCCACTCCCAGACGTCCCCCAGCAGCTGCCGCACGCCGTAGGCCGACGCGCCCTCCGGGTAGGAGCCCACCGGCGCGGGACGCAGCATGCGCTGGCCGAGGTTGGCGTGCTCACCGGAGTCGCCCCAGGGCAGGCGGCGTTTGCGGCCCGCCACGGGATCCCAGCTCGCGGCCTTCTCCCACTCCGCCTCGGTGGGCAGCCGCCTGCCCGCCCACCGGGCGTACGCGTCCGCCTCGTACCAGCAGACGTGCTGCACCGGCTCGTCCATGGGCACCGGCTCGGCCCGGCCGAGCCTGCGCCTCATCCACTGGCCGCCCTCCCGGCTCCAGAACCCCGGTGCCTCCTTCCCCGACGCGGAGCGCCACTCCCAGCCGTCCGGGTGCCACCACCGCGGGTCGCGGTATCCGCCGGTCTCCATGAAGGCGACGTAGGCGGCGTTGCTCACGGGTGTCGTGTCGATGTAGAACGCCGGCACGTCCACCGTGTGCCCGGGGCGTTCGTTGTCGTACGCCCACGGGTCGTCGGAGGTGCCCATGACGAACGGCCCCGCCTCCACCAGCACCTCGGTCTCCGTGCGGGCGCCCCCGGCCGTGCCGGAGCCGGACGTCCCCACCGGAGGCGGATCGAGGAGCGCCGGGCCGCCCGTGCGGAGCTGATGCGTGGCGAGCATGGTCTCGTCGTGCTGGTGCTCGTGCTGGATGACCATGTTGTAGACGAACCCGCCGTCGGTCAGCGGGCCGGTGAGCGGTGCCTTCTCGAGCGAGTCGAGCACCTTGTCGCGCACCGCCGTGATGTAGGCGCGGCTCTCGGCGGGGGTGAGAAGCGGCAGCGACGGCCGTTCGGCGCGGGGATGTTCGAAGGCGTCGTAGATACCGTCGATCTCCGGCCGCATCGCCTGGGCGCCGGCCGCGGCGCGCAGCAGCCACTGTTCCTCGTAGTTGCCGATGTGCGCGAGGTCCCAGACCAGCGGTGACATCAACGGCGAGATCTGGGATGTCAGCTCGGAGTCCTCCAGTGTCTCGACGGTCAGCCCGAGGCTCCGGTCCCGTGCCGCGATCAGCTCCGCCGCGATCCGTTCCTTCACGTCCATCTCGGTTCCTCCTTGTGACCGGGCGTGTCGGCGGGACAGCGGCCGCGTTCGACGAACCGCTCGGCGTAGTCGTCGACGAGCGGCTGCAGGGCCTCCGCGCCCAGCCTCGGCAGGGCGTCGCGGGCGGCCTGGAAACAGCGGCGCGCGGCACGCGCGAGCACGGGGTCGGTGAGGGCGTCGCGGGCGGCCTCCCGCCAGCGGTCCGCCGCCGGCTCGGCCGCCTCGGCCGCGATGTCGGCCGCCAGCGGGTCGTCGATCAGCGCCGCCACCACGGCGATCGGCACCGGCCAGTACGGCTCCGGCAGCGCGTCGATCATTCTGAGTTCCAGCCAGCCCTGCGGGCGCACCGGCGGGAACAGCGTCGTCAGGTGGTAGGCCAGGTCCTCCAGGTCGGGCCGGCCCGTCGCGAGCCATTCACGGAACGTCATGCCCGGGTTCGGCACCCAGCCGTCCCGCAGCAGCATCACCTGGGCGTCGAGGGCGTACCGCGCCCAGGCGGTCACCGGGTCGTCGCCTGCGACCGGCGCGGTACGCCCCGGATCGAGGGCCTCCCAGATCACCTGCCGGGAGGAGCGGCTGCGGGTGCCGGGCGAGTTGGCGAAGGCCGCCACCAGCACCGGTCCCAGGGCGTGCGCGAGCCGCCAGCGCCGGGCGGCGTCCCTGTCGTCGGCGCCGATGTCGAGGCAGACCTGCAGCGAGGCGGTGGTGCACATCATCGCCACGCCGGGCTCGCCGAAGTACGCCCGCATGCAGCGGTAACGGCCCTCGTCGAGCTGGACGACCGGCGCGCGGGGATCGGTGCCGCGCCCGGCGAGCTCGAGCCCGTCCTTGCCAAGGTGGGCGCCGACGTGCGCGAGGTCGGCGGCGAGCGCGGTGTGGGCCGCGACGATGCCGTGCTGCGGCAGCGAGCTGAGCTCCAGCTGGCCGCCCGGCTCGTAGGTGATGCGGCTGCCGGCGGGCGGCGGCTCCGCGGCGTCCATCACCGCGCGGAGCCGGACGATCGGGATGTGCCGGTCCGGGTCCCGGCGTTCGACGACGAACCATTCGGTCTCGGCGCCGACCTGCCCCGGCGGTCCTGTCTTGAAGCAGACGCCTCCGACGTGTTCGTACACGCCATCGATGGTCAGACGGGTCATGCGTGCCTCCGATCACACCGTGATGGAGGCTCTTCCCTACTGAACCGGATCAATAATCCAAATTTCGTTTTCCACCAGGAAACGGGTTGATGACATCCCGGCCCCCTGAGCTGGTGAATCGGTTTACTTAAGCGGTACAGTGATTCGGTTCAGTAAACCGTTTCACCCACCGAGGGGCGCCGTGGGCATCGACGTTCACCAGCACCTGTGGGGTGCTGCGTTCGGTGACGCCCTGCGCAGGCGTACGGCCGCGCCGCGCCTCGACGGCTGGACGCTGCACCTCGACGGGGAGGCGCCCTATGAGGTCGATCCCGCGGATCACGACCTCGCGCGCCGCGCCGCTCTGGCCGGAGAAGACGGCTTCGACCTGGTCCTGACATCCCTGTCCTCGCCGCTCGGCGTCGAATGGCTGGGCCCCGAGGACGCCACGCCGCTGCTCGCCGCCTACCACGCCGACGCGCTGGCGTTGCCGGCGCCGTTCGGCGCGTGGGCCGCCGCCTGCGTCACCGAGATCGACGCGCCCGCGCTCGCCCAGGAGCTCGATCGCGGCTTCGCGGGCCTGCAACTGCCCGCGAACGCGCTGCTCGACGCGGCCGGATACGACCGCTGCGGTCCTCTGCTGAGGCTGCTCGAGGAGCGCGGACTGCCGCTGTTCCTGCATCCCGGCCCCGCTCCGGCGGCCGACGGGCCGGCGTGGTGGCCCGCGCTGGTCCCCTACGTCCAGCAGATGCACGCGTCCTGGTTCGCGTTCCGCGCGTACGGACGGCCGCGCCATCCCCGGCTGAAGGTCTGTTTCGCGCTCCTCGCCGGACTGGCCCCGCTGCACGGCGAACGTCTCGCCGCGCGCGGCGGCGGGCGCGGCGAGGTCGACCGCCACGCCTTCGTCGAGACGTCGTCGTACGGCCCCCGCGCCATCGACGCCACGATACGGGCGCTCGGCATCGACACGATCGTGTGCGGCTCCGACCGGCCGTACGCACCACCGCCCGGCGACCTCGGCCTCGGTGAGGCCGCCGAGCACGCCATCCGGGTGGCCAACCCCGGCCGACTGCTCACAGGGGAGGAGTAACCCATGTCCTTCGAGTCGCTGCCTGAACGGTGCCTCGACAAGCGCGAGCTTCGTGAGCTCGTCGACGACCTGGCTCACCGTTCCGAGACGTGGCACGAACACGTCGACTTCCCCGACGGGCGGCGGCACTACGTGTCACTCCACCGCGACGAGTACGTCGACATCTGGCTGCTGTGCTGGACGCCGGAGAACGACACGGGCTGGCACGACCACGACACCTCCGCCGGCGCGGTCGCCGTCGTCGGCGGCGTCCTGAAGGAGTGCAACCCGCGGATCGGCGGTGCGCACGTCGAGACGGAGGTCCCGGAGGGGACGTCGTTCTGCTTCGGCCCCGACCACATCCACCGGCTCGTCGGGGTGGCGGACCGCAGCGTCTCCATCCACGCCTACTCGCCCCCGCTGTGGCGGCTCGGGCAGTACTCGATCGACGAGAGCGGCGTGATGCGGCGGGTCTCTGTGAGCTACGCCGACGAATTGCGCCCGCTCAATGCTGTCGCATGAGCGACTCGCCCGCTAGTATCCACTTTCCCGCTTAATGACCGAATTATGACTTGATGCGGCCCGAGAGGCGGCCGGTAGGAGGAGATCGGTGTCCCTCACCGAGGCACTGCGGGCAGGTGCTCCGGAGGTGTTCGGCCGGCTCTACGACGAGCACGCCGGACGGCTGTACGCCTACTGCCGCACCATGGTCGGCGACGAGGCCTCCGACGCGGTGCGTGACGCCTTCATCTCCGCCGCCCGCCATCCGGGTACCGTGCGGGACGACGAGGCCCTGCCGGTCTGGCTGTACGCCCTGGCCAGGACGGAATGCGTACGGCGCGGCGCGCTGCTGCGCAACGCCCCGGCGGGACCGGCCGATGAGCCGATTCCTCGTGCCCTCGCCCGCCTGCGTCCCGAACACCGCGAGGTGCTGGCGCTCTCCGCCACTCTGGAGACCGGTGACGTCGCCCGGGTCATCGGGCTCGCGCCGGACACCGCCGAGCTGCTGACGCGGATGGCTCGGCGGCGCCTGGAGCAGGCCGCCGTCTCCGTCCTCGGCAGCCCGGCGGCGCGCGACGACGAGATGCTCACCGCGCTCGGCCGGGGCAGCCTGCACAAGCTCGTGGCGCGCGGGCCCGAACCTCCGCCGCGGCTGCGTGAGCGGGTCCTCGCGGCATGCGCGGCGGCCGAGCGGGCCGTCGACGGCGCTCTGCTCTTCGGCCAGGACGGCATGCCCATTCCGCTGGACGGCCTGTTCGGCCCGGCGAACGAGATCACCCGCCCGCTGCGGAAGACCGGCGCCGGTGACCTCGCCTCTCTGCCGCACGGCGGGAACGGCGTCGCCGTGGCGCCGCCGAAGGAGGACGGCGTGCTCGTCGCCCGGTCACGGCGGAAGAAGAAGGAGCCCTTCCTCACCCGCCGGCGCGGCGGGCTGGTGGAGATGCTCGGACTGGCGGCATGTGTCGCGGTGGCCGCGAGCGTCTTCGCGCTGTGGCCGAAGCCGCACGACGGTGACACGTCCACCATGGACGGGACCAGTCTGCTCCTGCACCGAGGATCGCCGGCGAACCGTTCGGTACGGTCTCCGGCGGGCGCCTCCTCGCAGCTGTCGACGACCTCCGGCGCGGGCGCCTCACCGGTGCGGCCGGCGAAGCGCAGCACCGCGCCCAAGAGGGCCGCGACGACCGCGCCCGCTCACTCGGCGACCCCGCCGACCACGGCCGGCACGAGTTCCGCGCACCCCACCCCGCAACCCAGCATCCCACCCACGACGCCCCCGAGGCCCACGCCGAGCACTCCGCTGCCCGGCATCCCTCCGCTGTCCAAGAGTCCGTCACCGATCTTCGGTACGCGGTAGTCAGAACCAGCCGTAGTCAGAACCAGAGGTGCGTGTTCGTTACGAGCGTTTCGCGCACGGGGGCGACCAGAGATCGCGAGGGCTCGGTGGAGGCGCCTCCCAGCACGCTCGAGGGCGCACCGCCGAGGCCGGACCGGCCGGACCGGCCGGACCGGCCGCGCTCGAACCAGGTCAGGAGCAGGCCCAGCCCGGCGCCGGTGGCCATGGCCACGACGTGCCCGACGGCCGCCACCTCCAGGTGGCCGAGGCCTTCGAACAGGTGCGGTGCGAGGAGAGCCAGGCCGACGGCCGCACCGATGCGCCACCATCGGCCCGGAACCCGGTCGAACAGCCAGTGGCCGTGGCGCGCGGTCCGCACGGCGGGTTCGGCGCCGTACAGGATGGTCGCCACGAGCCCGGAGGCGATCACGTAGGACGGGCCCACGTCGTCGAGGAAGCGCATCGACTCCGGGAGCGCACCCGTCGAGATCTGCCAGGCCAGCAGGCCTTCGCTGACCAGGGTCCCGATCACCTGGGCGGTGGACACCAGGAACAGCGCCCGCAGGTTGCCGAACCTGTGCACGACCGGGAACAGCCCGACGATCGCGAACGCCACCCACATCCACGGTGCGGCCTCCGCCACGAACGCGGACGCCACGAGCGTGCCGAGGGGGTCGGTCCTCAGGTTGACGAGGTTGGTGGCCGTCAGTGCCACCAACGATCGCTGATCCGACGGTCCCAGCCCGTAGGCGTACACCGAGGAGACGGCACAGAAGGCCATGATGAACAGGATGGGCACGGGATAACGCCTGACGATCGAGTGCACCCGAAAAGCGTATGGGGCGTGCCTGAGCGTTTTCTGATAACACCAGACCCGTCAGACGGGTGTTACCTTCCGGCCACGCCGCCGTCTAGTTGTCATTTAGTGACACCTGTCGTCAAGTGACTAAGACTTGTCTATGACTACTGTCATGCCGCGAAGGAAGTCTTGGCTAACCGAATGAGAGTCGGCTACCCTGCGGGCATGGAGGCGACGACGGCTGTGCGGGGCTGCCCGCCCCCGGCCGGCCGGCGTGAGCGCAAGAAGCAGCGCACCCGCGAGGCTCTGATCGACACGGCGTTCCGGCTCTTCGGGGAGAAGGGTTTCGACGCGACGACCGTTGAGGAGATCACCGACGCGGTCGACGTGTCATCGCGGACGTTCTTCCGCTACTTCGCCTCGAAGGAGGACGTCGTCCTCACCTACCAGGAAGAGCAGTTCGCGACCTTCCTGGAAGAGCTCGCGGCCCGTCCCTCCGGCGAGCCGGTCATGACCGCGCTGCGCCGTGCGGCGGTCACCGTCATGCGCGCGTGCGAAGAGGGCGACCACGGCTTCGACCCCGAGCGATTCGGGTGCATCCAGCAGATGATGGAGCGCAGCCCCGCCGTGTTCGGCCGCAGCCTCGAGCACGGGCAGAAGAAGCAGGCGGAGGTGACGCGGATCATCGCCGAGCGCATGGGCGTCGACCCGGCGAGCGACCTGCGCCCCCACGTGGCGGCCGGCGCGTCCAACTCCGCCTTCCGCAGCGCCTTCGAGGTTCTGGCCTGCGGCGTGACGAAGGCCGAGCGCATGTCCGACGTGCTCGACAAGGTCTTCGCCGTCCTCGAGGACGGCCTCAACTACCCCGCGTGCGAGACCGTCCCTGGTCCCGTCCGAGGATGAGACCGCTGGTGGGCACTCCGGTGCCCGCGGTCACGATCACGTTCTCGACGTCGTCGACCTGGTTGACCGAGGTGCCCCGGACCTGACGGACACCCTCGGCGATGCCGTTCATGCCGTGGATGTACGCCTCGCCCAGCTGGCCCCCGTTCGGATTGACCGGCAGCCGTCCGCCCAGCTCGATGCCGCCGTCCGCGATCAGCTCCCTCGCCTCGCCGCGTCCGCAGAAGCCCAGCTCCTCCAGCTGGACCAGCACGAACGGCGTGAAGTGGTCGTACAGGATAGCCGTCTGCACGTCCCGGGGGCCGAGCCCGGACCTCCGCCAGAGCGAGTCGCCCACGATGCCCATCGCGGGCAGCGTGGTCAGGTCGGTCTCGTAGTAGCCGAACATCATCATCTGGTTCGGCCCGGAGCCCTGCGCGGCGGCCTTGACCGACACCGGCGGATGAGGCAGGTCGCGGGCGCGGTCCGCGCCGGTCACGACGATCGCGACGCCACCGTCGGACTCCTGGCAGCAGTCGTACAGGTGCAGGGGTTCCACGACCCATCTGCTGGCCTGGTGCTCTTCCAGCGTGATCGGCCGCTCGTAGAACCACGCCCTCGGGTTGGTCGCGGCGTGGCGCCGCATGGCCACCGCCACCCGGCCGAAGTCCTCACTGGTCGCGCCGTACTCGTGCATGTACCGGCGGGCGTGCATCGCCACCCACGCGGCGGGCGTGGCGAAGCCGTACGGCAGATGCCAGGAGAACTCCAGGCCGGTCGAGGTCGCGCTCCGGTCCGGGCCGATCGCCGCCTGGCCGAAACGATGCCCGGACCGCTCATTGAACGCCCGGTAGCAGACGACCGTCTCCGCCTGACCGGACGCCACCGCCATCGCGGCGTGCGCCACGGTGCCGCAGGCGGCGCCGCCGCCGTAGTCCACCCGGGAGAAGAAGGACAGACCCGGGATGCCCAGCTCCCGGGCGACCGCGATCTCGGAGTTGGTGTCCTGCGTGAACGTCACGAGCCCGTCGACGTCGGACGGGGCCATCCCGGCGTCCCTGATCGCCCCGATGCACGCCTCGACGGCGAGCCGCAGCTCCGAGCGGCCCGATTCCTTGGAGAACTCGGTCGCGCCGATGCCGGCGATGGCCGCCTTGCCGGAGAGCGTCATGAGGACTCCTTCAGCCGCACGGTCGCGACGACGTGATCACCGAGGCTCACCGCGCCGCGTACCTCGATGGTGCGGTCGTCGACCGCGCGGCCGGTCACGGTCAGCGTGTCCCCCGCGTACGCGGGAACGCCGAGCCGCACCGCGATGCCGCCGAGGGCGGCGCCCGGCACCCGCTCCAGCACGTACCGCTGGACCAGGCCCATCGTGGTGAGGATGTTGAGGAAGATCTCCTTCGACCCCTGCGCCCGGGCCAGGGCGGTGTCGTGGTGCACGGGCGTGAAGTCCCGGGTCGCCAGCGCCGTGGAGATCACGAATGTCGGCGTCAGCTCGACGCGCAGTGCGGGCAGGCCGCCGGGCGGGCTCTCCGCGCCGTCACCGCCGGGCTGGGCGACCGCGGCCGTGTCCGTGCCCGCCGCCGCGTTCGTGTCCGCGTCCGTGTCCGCGGCCGCGTTCGTGTCCGCGGCCGTGTCACGCGCTTCCCCTCCACCGGCCGGCCGCCACTGCGGGAGGGTGAGCTCGTCGTCCATCTTCTGGAAGACGAGCTCCACTCTCATACCGACGTGCACGTCCTCGGGCGGGCAGCCGAGGACGTTGCCGACCATCCGCACGCCCTCGTCGAGCTCGACCAGCGCCACCACGAACGGCGGCTCCAGCCCGGGCACGGGTGGGTGATGATGCACGACATAGCTGTGGACGGTGCCGCGGCCGCTCGCCACGACGTGGTCGCGCTTGGTCGCGTGGCAGCGCGGGCACATCGGGCCGGGCGGGTGGCGCAGCTCACCGCACTCGGCGCAGCGCTGGACGCGGAGTTCGCCGGCGTCGACGCCGTCCCAGAAGAACCGGGTGTCCGGGCCGATGGCGGGCCGCAGCGGGTGTCTCCGCGACGCGCCCCCGCCGCGCGGCGCGAACTTCAGCACCCGGAACAGCATCTCCGCGACGCGTTCGTCCCCGGAGTACCAGCTCTGGTACCAGGTGACGAAGTAGCCCTCACCGAGCGCGGTCGTCTTCGGTCCGGTCACCCCGCCGAACCGCACGGTCTGGCGAAGCCGCTCGCCGTGCCGGACGTACCGGTCGTAGGTCTGCTCGCAGTTGGTGGCGACCACGCCGGTGAAGCCGCCCTCGTCCAGCCTCGCCAGCACCCGGTCGGCCGCGGTCGCGGCCTTCTCCGCGAGCCCCGGCATCGACCAGACCTGGATCATCGCGGGCGGCGCGACCTCGTCCCAGAGCGGGCTCCGGTCGCCGAGCGCCTGGGTCCAGTTGCGGATCATGGCCGCGTTGACCGGGTCCGGGCAGGGGGGCGCGGGCCGTTCCCCCTCGGCGGCCAGTTCCTCCGCGAGAGTCATCAGCCGGTCGTGCATGTGTCTCCCTTCGTCAGCGGGGGGCCCGCGGCAGGCCGAGGCCGATCATCGCGATGATCTCGCGCTGGATCTCGTTGACGCCGCCGCCGAAGGTCAGCACGATCGCGCCCTTCACCCCGTGGTCGAGGCGGTCGATGAGGTCGCTCGTCTCCTGGTCGCCGGGGTCGCCGTACCGCGCGAGCGTTTCGCCGACGACGCGCCCGACGTCCTGCATCCGCTCGGAACCGTAGATCTTGGTGGCGGACGCGTCCGGCGCGCCCAGCCAGCCGAGGTCCATGTTGGCCGCGACCTGCCAGTTCAGGAGCTCGTTGACGCGCAGGCAGGCGTACACCTGCGCGACGGCGCGCCGTACGCCGGGCTGTTCGATGAGCGGCAGCCCGTCGCGTCCGCGTTTCGTCCGCGCCCAGTGCACGAAGCGGTCGTAGATGTGGCCGATGTTGCCTGCCGGACCGAGCGTGACCCGCTCGTGGTTGAGCTGGTCGACGATGAGGTTCCAGCCCTGGTTCTCCTGGCCGACGAGCAGGTCCGCGGGCACCCGTACGTCCTGGTAGTAGGTGGAGTTCGTGTGGTGCCGGCCGTCCATGGTGACGATGGGCGTCCAGGAGAACCCGGGGTCCCGGCAGTCGGCGATGAGCATCGAGATGCCCTTGTGCTTCTTCGCGTCCGGGTCGGTCCGGACGGCCAGCCAGATGTAGTCGGCGTGGTGTGCGCCCGAGGTGAAGATCTTCTGGCCGTTCACGACGTAGTGGTCGCCGTCCCTGACCGCCGTCGTGCGCAGGGCCGCGAGGTCGGTGCCGGCGCCCGGCTCGCTGTACCCGATGGCGAAGTGACACTCGCCGGCCAGGATTCGGGGCAGGAACCTCTTCTTCTGCTCGTCGGTGCCGTACTCCACGAGCGTCGGGGCCACCGTGTTCAGTGTGATGATCGGGTACGGCACCTCGGCGCGGGCGATCTCATTGGCGAAGATCTGCTGTTCGACGGGCCCGAAGCCGCGTCCGCCGTACTCCTTCGGCAGCGCCATGCCGAGCATGCCGTCCCGGCCCAGCCGCCTGCAGTGCTCCATGTACGACGTGCCGAACGGATCCTCCGTGATCTCGTCCCGCCGCTCGGCGGTCAGGCAGCCGCGGAAGTACTCCCGCAGCTCGGCGCGGAGCCTCTGCTGCTCGTCGGTCAGGTCGATGAACATCAGGCCACCAGAGCTCCTATCGTGTCGAGCTGCGCCTCCGCGCCGCCGAGCAGGTGCGCGTAGTGCTTGGCCCACGCGAAGTAGCGGTGCAGTGGGTAGGTCACGTCGAGGCCGAGACCTCCGTGCAGGTGCTGGCAGGTGTAGAGGGCCCTCAGCGCGGGGTCGCAGGCGTTGTAGGCCGCCACGGCGAGCACCTCGGCGGCGTCGTCGTGGCCTTCCGCCAGCCGCCACGCGCCGGCCCACACGGCCACGTCGAGGGCGCGCTTGGCGATGTACACGTCGCCGATCTGCATGGTCACGGCCTGGAACTCGGCGAGGACACGCTCGAACTGCTCTCGTGTGCGGACATGCTCGGTGGTGAGCTTGAGGGCGGCTTCGAGCACTCCGGAGACGACGGCGACCGCGCCCGCCGTGGCGTGCCCGAGGAGGGTCTCGTACGCGCCGGCGCCGAGCAGGGCGGCCGCGCCGGTCCGCACGCCGTCCAGACCGAGCCGCGACGTGGGCTCGCCGGTCGCCGCCGGCTGCGGAGTGAGCGTGACCTCGCCGGGATCGAGGAGGAAGACGCCCACCCCGTCGGCGGTCCGCGCCGGGACCAGGATGGACGCCGCCTGCTCGGCGTAGGGCACGAAGGTCTTCACGCCGTCGATGACATACACGTCCCCGTCGCGGCGGGCCGTCGTCGTGAGCTCCGTACCCGGCTCCCGGAACGCCGCGGTCATGATCAGCCCGCCGTCGGCCAGCGCGCCGAGCCGCCCGCGCTGTTCGCCGCTGCCGTGCCGTGCGACCGTCACGGCGGCCGTCAGCGTGGCGTACGCGGGTACCGGGGCGACGTACGCCCCGATCTCCCGCAGGATCACGGCCAGCTCGACCGCGCCGAGCCCCGCGCCGCCCAGATCCTCGGGCAGGCAGGCGCTCAGCAGGCCCGTCCTGGCGAGCGCCCGCCACAGCGCCTCGTCGTAGGCCGCCCCGGACCTCTCGTGCGCCTCCAGCCGGGGCGCGGCCGCCTCCCGCTCCAGCAGGCCGGCCGCCAGCCCCTGCAGCTCCTGCGCGTTCTCGTCCAGGGTGAAGTCCATGTTCCCTCCCAGCCGACCTTGGCCAGCAAACTAGAACAGACTCTAGTAGGTGTCCACCTTCGAAGCCTGAGCTCCATCTGGCCACGTGCGTACGGCTTCGGTGATCCGCCTCGACCCCAGGGCAGCCGGTAACACGAACATAATGGGATAACGTGTTCTCGTAGTGCCTGTACTCTTGTCCGGAATACACGCGCGGACGGGGGACGCCGCGCTCCTGACCTGAGGAGTCGACGTGACCGCAGAGCCGACAGCGGCGAGTCACCCGGGGGTCCGCTCACGCAGCCAGCATCAGCGCCGCAAGCGCATCATCCAGGCAGCCGCCGCGCTGGCGTCACGCGGCGGGGTCGAGGCGATGCAGATGCGCACGGTCGCCGAGCGCGCCGGGGTGGCGCTGGGCACGCTTTACCGCTACTTCCCGTCCAAGATGGATCTGGTCGTCGCCGTCGTCAACGAGGAGATGGACACCCTCGAGGTCAGCCTCGAACGCCGCCCGCCCCGCTCTGAGGCTCCGGCCGGACGCGCCGTGGAGGTGCTGATGCGCGCCACGCGGGGGCTGATGCGTGAGCCGGAGCTCGCGGACGCGCTGATCCGCTCGCTACTGCTGTCCGACGTCAAGACCGACTTCGGCGACCGCATGACCGGCATGCTGGCACGGGTGGCCGGCGACGCCGTCGCGGGAGACGACGAGCAACGCGTCCTGCTTCGCTCACTGGCCAGCGTCTGGGTCATGGAAATGATCGAGATGCTCCGCGGCCACACCGGCAACGAGCAGATCCAGTCACGCCTGGAGATCGCCGCAGGACGCCTCCTCGCCGGCTTCTGAGCGCTTTGAGTACTTCTAAGCGCTGCTGAGCGCTGCTGCGACCCCGCGGCCGCAGGACGCCGGGTCGGGAGCGGGTCAGGCGGCGGCCATGCCGGCCGTCCGGGGGGCGCGGTAGAGTCCGGAGCGCGTGAGCTGGAGGAACAACCGGGTGAGAAGGGCCTCGATGAGCATAACGAGGGCCTTCGCGACGATGGTCGAGACGAGGTCGGGCACGGCACACCTACCACATCGGAGGGAAACACCTTCGTGGTAGATTATGCCTGTTTGTCTGAATTGCCGGGAACTTCTGACGTGACCATCGGGTGAACATCCGGTGACTGGTCGTCACCGCCCGGACCCGCCTCCCACCTGCCGGACAGGCGCGCGAGCACTACCGCCACGAGAGCGAACGCGCCGGCGCAGCCCAGGGCGATCGCCCAGCAGTGCGGGAGCAGCGGCTGGCTGCCGAAGAAGTGGCTGAGGCCGGGGACCTGGACGATGATCACCAGCGCGCCCAGCGACGCCAGCGCCGCGACCAGCACCAGTGGGTCGCGGCCGCCGGCCACGATGGTCTGCGCCAGCTGGGTGCTGACCAACGCCACGAGGCCCATGCTGTCCGCCTGACCGCGGGTGCCGCTGACCCGGCCGATCACCCATGCGGACAACGCCGCACCGGCGGTGGCCGTCCCCCGCACGACGATGTCGCGAGTCAGCGCGCTGCCGAGCGAGCGGTCCGGGCCCTCCGCGAGCAACTCCTCGTGAGTGACCCCGGACGGCGGCCGGGCCGCCAGCACGATCGCCGGGAGCATGTCCGTGAGCAGGTTGACCAGGAGCAGTTGCCGGACGTTGAGCGGACTGCGGCCGCTGATGAGACCTGTGCCGAGGGTGAAGGCGATCTCGCCGAGATTTCCGCCGAGCAGGACGGCGACGGCGTCGCGGGTCGATCGCCACATGGCGCGGCAGTCGGCGATCGCGTCGGCGATGGTCTCGATCCGGTCATCGGTGATGACGACGTCCGCCGACTCACGCGCCGCGGGTGTGGCTCGCTCGCCGAGCGCGATGCCCACGTCGGCCAGCCGGATCGCGGGGGCGTCGTTGGCGCCGTCGCCGGTCACGGCGACCACCCGGCCGGCGGAACGCAGCGCCTGCACGATGCGGGCCTTCTGTGCGGGGCTCACCCGGGCGAACACCGAGACGCCGATCAGCGCGTCGGCCAGCTCCTTGTCGTCGAGCGCATCCAGGTCGGCACCCGTCATGATCTTGCCGTTGAGCAGGCGCAGTTCCGCGGCGATGGCCTCGGCCGTGGTGGGGTGGTCGCCCGTGATCATGACGATGTCGACGCCCGCCTTGCGGAGCCGTGCCACGGCGTCGGCGGCCGTGGGCCGGACCGGGTCGGCGATGCACACCAGGCCGAGGAGGCACAGGCGGTTGATGCGCGACTCGGTGAGATCCTGCCTCCCCGACGCCTTGCGCTCCGCGACGGCCAGCACCCGGTAGCCCAGACGGGCCAGCCGGTCGACTTCCTGCTCCACCTTCTCGCGAGCCTTCGCGTCGAAGGGGGTGAGTCCCTCGTCGCGGGACCAGGTGACGCACCGATCCAGGACGATCTCCGGTGCGCCCTTCACGCTGAGGCGCTGGGTGTCCCCGGACCTGCCGAGCACGGCGTGGTAGCCACGCGCCGGCTCGAACGGCATTTCGTCGACGCGTTCCCAGGACCCCAGACCATCCGATGCGTCCATGTCGAGCCGATTGACGGCGCGCACGATCGCCTGATCGGTGGGGTGCGGAAGCCGTCGCCCGATCTGTTCGGGGCTGGCCCGGAGGGCGGCGGCGACGATCTCACGGCCCGGCCCCGACAGGCTCTCGACAGGCGAGCTGGAGCAGCCGTCCGAGACCTGCCGTACCCGCAGCCTTCCCATCGTGAGGGTGCCGGTCTTGTCGAAGCACAGGACGTCGACCCGGCCGAGCGCCTCGATCGTCGTCGGGTTGCGCACCAGGGCACCGCGCCGCGATATCCGGCGCGCGGTGGCGAGCTCCGCGGCCGTGGCGACGAACGGGAGCCCCTCGGGCACGGCCGCGACCGCGAGGCTGACCGCCGGGCCCAGCGCGCGGGCGATCGAACGGCTGCGCACCAGATCCGACACGAAGAGCACGCCACCGGCCGCCAGCGAGATGGGCAGTGTCACCTCGGTCAGCGATCGCAGCCGTGCCTCGACACCGCCTACGCGCCGCTCGCCCTCAGCGAGCCGCGTCGTGCGGCCGATCTCGGTCTGGACACCCGTGGCGACGACCACCGCCGCCGCCTCACCCGCCGCGACGACCGTGCCCTCGTAGAGCATCGAGGTCCGGTCGGCCACCGATCCGGACACGCTGGGCCGGGCGTTCTTGGTGACGAGCTGCGACTCCCCGGTCAAGCTGGACTCGTCGATCTCCAGTCCCTTCGCGGACAGCAGCCGGCAGTCGGCGGGAACGGCGTCGCCCGCGCTGAGGAGGACGACGTCGCCGGCCACCAGCTTGTCCGCCGTGGCCTTGGCGTCCGTGCCCTCCTCACCGGGCCGCCTCAGCCGAACCCGGACCGCACTCAGATCGACGAGTTGCCGCAGCGCCCGCTCGGCGCCGACGCGCTGGACACCGGACATGAGCGCGTTGACGCCCAGCACCGTGCCGATGAGAGCGGCGTCCAGAATGGAGCCGACGACCGCCGAGACCCCCGCCCCTGCCGCCAGCGCCGGCGTGAGCGGGTTGTCCAGCTCCTGGACCGTCACCCGTGCGAGACCGGGAATGAGCGGGCCGCCCTCGCCCGTAGTGGTGCGGCGCAGCATCGCCGCGTCCTCGCCGATGCCCGACATGGAGGAGTCCAGGCGGTCCAGGACGGCCTGGGCGGGCAAGGCATGCCACGGTGTGCGGTCGGTCGGAATGGCAGCGGGGCGCCGGCCGAGTGTCAGACCCGACCACGTGCCGACGGCGAACGCGGACACCGCCGCCATGTTGACGGCGAGTTGCGCGCGGCGGGCCGAAGTCTGGGATGGTCCGGCGGCGGCCAGCAGGGCCCCGGCCACCGAACCGACGGCGGCGATCCGCGCGGCACGCGCGCTGACCTCCCGGGCGGACACCACAGCTTCGACCAGCAGGCAGGTCTCCGCCAGCCCCGGCCCGCAGAGCAGGTGAGCGCCCCACGGAGCATGACCTGTGCCACTCAGGACTCCGATGCCCACGTCCGCGGCGGCGAGCGCCGCGCCTCCCCGGGCGGCGATGAGCATGACGGCATGTCCCTCCGCCTGGAGGGTCTGCACGGATGCCAGGAGCCGGCTTCCGCCGGGAACGGTGCCCTCGACCGAGAGCCGGGTGCGGACGCCGGCGCCCGCACCCGCGATCAACACCGGGCCGGCCCTGCGTGCGGCGGCGATGAGGGCCTCGGCGAGCGGATCGAGTTCGGGCACGACGGAGACCAGGGCGATCGGCTCGTCCCCACGCGTGAGGACCAGCACGGTCGCGCCACGACCGCGCATCGCCGCCACCCGTTCCCCGACATCCGGGATGTCCGGCAGATCCGGCCGGGCCCCTGAGCCGGACGGCCTGAGCGGGGCCACCGCCCACAAGCCGTCCTCGTGGCGGGTCCTCAACCGCTGCGTGTCGACCACCGCGTGGGCGCGTTCATAGGCCTCTTCAGGGGCGATGGTGTCCGAAAGCGGCACCACCTCCTCGATCACGTACTCGCCCGTACGGAGCGCGGACACGTCGATGACCACCCGGTCGATGCGGTCCAACCTGCGCAGAGCCTCCGCCTGCAGTACGACGCTGTCCCGGCGGGCGACCGCGAGGCCGAGCTGGACGGTGAAGACGTCGCGGCCCAGACGGGCGGCCTTGGGCACGCCCGCGGCGAGGACACCCTGGGCGCGATCAAAATCCCGGGTGAACGCGTACGTCCCGATGGAGGCCGTGATCGCCGCTGGGATGGTCCACGAGGCCACCCGCTCCACGGGACCGTACGGCAGCGGGACCGGTCGCGGCGGCACATCGAGGGGTACGGCGCGGAAGGCCCCGGGGCCGCCGTCCAGATATGGGGAACGGCGGGTCCAGGTCTGCGCGTGCCTCCGCAGCTCCGCCAGCCGGATGAGCCGGTACACGGAGGTGAGCAGGGGCCCGATCGGCTGGTAGGCCAGGGCACTGGTGATCGCGACTCCGGTGCCGAGGACCAGATCGGTGGGCGTCCGGCCGAGCCGGCGCTCCAGCTGGGCCCTCACCTGGGGGGTGTGCTCGGCCATCGAGGCGAGTGTCGCCACGGCGGGAGGAATGCCCGCGCGGTGCAGCAGCCGTCCCGCGACCGCGGCACTGCCCGCGGTGAGATAGAGGCCGGTGAGAGCCGCCTCCCGGATCAGCGCCTGGCCGTCCGACGGACGCGCGGAGCCGCCGAACGGCTGCTCATCGGCGTCATGTCGCCGCTCGGCGGCTTGGACGGCGCCGATGAGATCATCGATGGGCACGTCGGCGTCGCAGAGCACCATCACGAGACCGAGCGGGGCGTTCACCTCCGCCCGTGTGACCCCGGGGATGCCGAGCAGCCCGACGCGGAGCGTCTCCGCCAACGCCTCGGTCCCCGGCAGGTGCACCCCGCGGACCGGGATATCGGTGCGGCCGTGCGCCCGGTGCACCCGGCGTGGCACCGTGCCCGTCACCGTGTGCGCAACGGCGCGGGGCAGGTTGATCGCGCTGCCGAGCAGACGTCGCAGCGGCATTACTCACTCCTTGATCGCGGCATGCAGACGACCGGCGATCGCTCGCCGGGGTACGGGTGGGGACGGCCTGGCCGTCAGGACCTGGCGGTGGCCCTGGCCTGCTGTGGAGGCCGACTCGCCCTCGCCGCGGATTCGCGGTCGCGGTCGCGGTTGGCCCGCCGCGCGATCATGGTGCCGATACCGATCGCCGCGGCCACCGGCCAGTCGAGGACGCCGAGAGCGGCCGCGAGCCCGAGCCCGCCGTAGAACGCGAGCCGGTCAGGCGACGGCAGATAGCCGGCGACGGCGTGCCCGGCGTCGCCGACGTACGACATGCCGGGCATCGGCAGCCGGAGCTTGTAGACCTTCACGTGCGGGGTGACGACCGGAACCGGCACGGTCGCCGCGTGCTCCTCCTCGGCGGTGGCCCTGCCCCCCGCACGCGTCTGCCGGCCGCGCTGGCCAGTGGCCCTGCTACTCGCCGTCGTCTTCGTCGACGCGGTCTTTTCCTTCGTAGCTCTCCCCGGCGTGGTCATGCCGACCAATCCCCCCCGCTCACGTGCCCAGATGTCTGCGCTTGCAGGTCAACCGTGCATGCGAGGCACAGCGAACACAAGACCTGAAGGGCAGATCCGGACCGACCTTTTCCCTGGTCACTGCCGCACAATGGGCAAGCCGGGCCGATTCGTCACCGCAACACGGTGCCGTCCGCCCGATCGAGGAGGGGAAGCTCGGAACGGCGCGGCAGCCCCTCCCGGTCACCGCGGCGGGTGACGGCGAACGCGCCGGTGGTGACGGCGGTGCGCAGGGCCGCCTCGGCGCCCGGCGAGCACCTCTCCGGCGGTTACGACCATCAGACTCCCTCGCCCCGATATCCGCGGCCTGCGAGGGTACGGTCTCCGGCACTTCGCGGGTACAGAAACGGACAGCCCGATAAAGGAGGAGGAGCATGGCACGCGACGAACCCGGCTATGAGCCCGACTACCGGTTCTCGCTTGCCAACGAACGCACCCTTCTCGCCTGGATTCGCACGGCCTTCGGCCTGATCGCGCTCGGGGTGCCCCTCGCCGGGGGGATCCACGGCGTGACGCTGCCGCGCTGGCACCGCGAGATCGGGCTCGCCGCGATCGCGCTGAGTGTGGTGATCGCGCCTGCCGCCTACCGCAACTGGCGCCGCGCCCAGCTCGCCATGCGCCTCGGCGTACGCCTCCCACGCGACCCGCTGCCCGTGATCCTGGCGACGGGCGTGGCGGTCCTTTTCACGATCACGCTGGTCAGCGTGGTGCTGACGTGAGCTCCGGGCTGCAGGAGGAGCGCACCGAACTGGCGTGGCTGCGCACGATGCTGTCGTGCTGGGCGGCCGCCCTGATCGCGGCGAAGATATCCTTTCCGGTGGGCACGCTCGCCATAATGGGCCCGGTCGCGGTGACCACGGTCGCCCACCTGAGGCGACGGCGGCTGAAAGGTGGCGGCTCACCGCCTCCTGCACTGCCCCCCGCCGCGGCCGCCCTCGTGGCCGCCTCCTGCGTCATCATCGCGATCGCGGGCCTCTTCATGTGACCGCCACTTTCATGTGACCGTCACTCGGGGGAGAGAAAGCAGGCCCAGACCACCTTTCCGTGGCCGGACAGCGGCACCCAGTTCCACGAATGACTGAACGCCTCCACGAGGTGCAGCCCGCGCCCGGTCTGGGACACGAAGTCGGGCTCCCTGTGCACCGGGATCTGGTCGCTGGGGTCCGTGACGGCACACGTCAGCCGCCCGCCCGTGCGCAGCAGGCTGAGCCGGATGGGCATGCCCTCGACGCCATCCGGCAGCCCGGGGGCGTACCGCAGGGCGTTGGTGACGAGTTCGGACACGACCAGCCGGACGTCGTCGTACATGCCGCCGAGGCCCCAGGCTCGCAAGGCGGTGAGGGCGAAGTCCCGGGCCTCCTTCACCGACTCGGGCACGGCGGCCAGTCCGACGGTCATCGCGTGCGGGGCGGAATGCGCGGAAGAATCAGCACGGTCGCCCCATCCCTCGCCGCGCGCGATCGCCGCCAACCACTCTTGGGCTTCGTCGACTCTTTCTCCAGCCATCCAGCGCGCTCCGTGTGCTGTCATTCACGATCCCCTGGTAAGCAGTGATCGGCGTGCCCGCGCGCTATCCTGCTCGACATGTCTTGCATATGCAAGGCCCGATGCACGTGCATATGACCGTGCACACTCTGACAGCGACAGGAGGGAGTGGCAGACTGTGCGCTGACCGATGCTCATGGAGGTAGAGGTGGACACAGCGCAGCCCGCCGGAGGACCGACCGTTCTTCGCCGGCTCCTCGGTGCCCAGCTGCGCCGGTTGCGTGAGCGGCAGGGAATCACTCGCGAGGAGGCCGGATACGCGATCCGCGCCTCCGGTTCCAAGATGAGCCGCCTCGAACTGGGCCGGGTCGGTTTCAAGGAACGCGACGTGACCGACCTGCTGACCCTGTACGGCGTCACCGACGAGAGCGACCGGGAGACCCTGCTCGCCCTCGCCCAGGACGCCAACAGCCCTGGCTGGTGGCACCGGTACGGCGACGTCCTGCCGGGCTGGTTCGAGACGTACGTGGGACTGGAAGAGGCCGCGGCGCTGATCCGGACGTATGAGGTCCAGTTCATCCCCGGCCTGCTACAGACCGAGGAGTACGCCCGCGCCGTCATCTCCCTGGGCAACTCGACCGCGCCTCCCTCCGAGATCGAGCAGAGGGTCAGCCTGCGCATAACTCGCCAGCAGCTGCTCTCGCGCGGGGGCGGTCCCCGCCTGTGGGCGGTCGTGGACGAAGCGGCGTTGCGACGGCCGATCGGGGGACCAGAGGTGATGCGCGGCCAGATCGAGCGGCTGATCGAGGCCACCAAGCTGCCGGGCGTCATCCTTCAGGTGCTGCCGTTCCGGGTCGGCGGTCACACCGCCGAGGCCGGGGCCTTCACCATCCTGCGATTTCCCGAGTCGGACCTGCCGGACGTGGTCTACGTCGAGCAACTGACCAGCGCGCTTTACCTGGACAGACGCGATGACGTGGACTCCTACATGGAGGCCATGGAACGCCTCTGTGTGGTCAGCGCGCCTCCGGACAGCACCGCCGAGATCCTCAGCAGGATTCTCCAGGAGACATGATGCAGTATCGAATGCAGTACCCCACATACAACGGCATTCCCGCCACCGACCTCCGTGACGTGAGGTGGCAGAAGAGCCACCGGAGCAACTCCCAGGGCAACTGCGTCGAACTCGCGCAGCTCCCCGACGGCAGCGTCGCGGTCAGAAACTCCCGCCATCCGGCCGGGCCCGCCCTGGTCTACACGAAGTCCGAGATCCAGGCGCTCATTCTGGGCGCCAAGGCAGGTGACTTCGACAGCCTGATCGCCTGAAACGCACACCTCCACGACCCCCGCCCGGGCAGACTCGGCCGGGGGTCTCTGGGTTAGAACGCGTTCCAGGGCAGAGTTGACTGCACCGCGCCTCTTGTTGGCCCCTGAGTAGAACGGGTTATGGTTTGGGCGGAATGCCGTTCCAGCAGGAGGCCGCATGAGCTACCCGGTGATCGTCGAGGCCGTCCGCACACCGATCGGCAAGCGCCGCGGCCTGCTGGCAGGGCTGAAGCCGCAGGCCTTGCTCGCCCACACCCAGCGCGCCCTCATCGATCGCGCCGGGATCGACCCGGCCGATATCGGCCAAGTGTTCGCCGGCTGCGTCACCCAGGCCGGAGAACAGGGCGGCCACGTCGGCCGGCACGCCTGGCTGTACGCCGGGCTCCCCTATCAGACCGGCGTCACGACGATCGACGCTCAGTGCGGATCCAGCCAGCAGGCCGTGCACCTCGCCGCCGCGCTCGTCCATACCGGCGTGGTCGAGGCGGCGGTCGGCTGCGGGGTGGAGGTGATGAGCCGCGCGCCGCTCGGCGGCAACGTGCTGGCGGCGGGTCCCTGCCAGGCGGCCGGCGGTGAACACCCGTTCGCCCGCCCGCGCCCGGACGACTGGGCGATCGATCTGCCCGACCAGTTCACCGCGGCCGAGCGCATCGCGGCACGGCGCGGCCTCACCCGGGCCGACCTGGACGCCTTCGGCGTACGGTCCCAGCAGCTCGCCGCGAGGGCACAGGCCGGAGGCCGCTTCGACCGGGAGATCACGCCCATCGAGGCGCCGATCCTCGACGGCCAGGGCGTTCCGGCCGGCGGGACCCGCACGGTCACCCGGGACCAGGGCCTGCGCGAGACCACTCTCGACGGGCTGTCGAAACTCCGGTCCGCCGCCGGCGAGAGCCTCCACACGGCCGGGACGTCGTCGCAGATCTCCGACGGCGCGGCCGCCGTCCTCGTGATGTCCGAGGAGACCGCACGGGCGCGGGACCTGCGCCCGAGGGCACGGGTACGCGCGCAGGTGCTCGTCGGCGCGGAGCCGTACTACCACCTGGACGGGCCGGTGCGGGCGACGACCAAGATCCTCAAGTCGGCCGGCATGACGATGGGCGACATCGACCTGTTCGAGGTGAACGAGGCGTTCGCCTCCGTCGCACTGTCGTGGGCCTCAGTGCACGAGCCGGACATGGACAAGGTCAACGTGAACGGCGGGGCCATCGCACTCGGGCACCCGGTGGGCGCGACCGGCGCGCGCCTCATCACCACCGCCCTGTACGAACTGGAGCGCCGAGACGCGTCGACCGCCCTCATAACGATGTGCGCCGGCGGTGCGCTCTCCACCGCCACCATCCTCGAGCGCGCCTGACCGGCAAGACGCGCGCCACGTCCTCCTGACCCGGCCGAATCTTGACCCGAGCGAGCGCTTGGTTTAGAACGTGTTTCAGAGTGTCCATCCGCCGGAGGAGCGCCGATGCCGATCGACATCATCACGCCGGATATGTATGAGATGGGCGGCTTTCCCGATGAGGGCTTCCGCCGGCTGCGCAGGGAAGCGCCGGTCTACTGGCACGAGGACCCGGCCGACGGCGTACCCGGCTTCTGGGCGGTGACCAGGTACAGCGACGTCGTGCACGTCTCACGCCACCCGGAGCTGTTCTCCTCCTATGCGCGGACGTCGATGTTCGACGAGTTCACCGACGACGACATCGCCCTGTACCGGCTGATGATGCTGTTCATGGACCCTCCGCAGCACACCCGGCAGCGGAGCTATGTCAACAGGGGCTTCACCCCCCGGATGATCAAGCAGCTCGAGGAGCACATCCGCGACGTCGGCCATCAGCTCATCGACGACGTCGTGACGCGCGGCGAGGCGTGCTTCGTGCGGGACATCGCGGCGCCGTTCCCGCTGTATGTGATCTGCGAGCTGATCGGCGCGCCGGTCGAGGACCGCGGCAAGATCTTCGAGTGGTCGAACGCGCTGATCGGCTTCGGCGACCCCGACTACGCCCCCATGGCCGAGCACGCCCGCGACGTCTCGGCTCAGATCCTGGCCTACGCCCACGAACTGGCCGCTCACCGCAGGGGACACCCAGGCGACGACATCGCGACGAAGCTGCTCGAACCGGACGCCGATGGCAGGGTGCTCAGCTCGGACGAGTTCGCGATGTTCATCCTGCTGCTGATCATCGCGGGCAACGAGACCACCCGGAACGGCGCCTCCGGTGGCATGCTCGCCTTCTTCGAGCACCCGGACCAGTGGCAACGGCTGCTCGCCAACCGGGGGCTGATCAGGACCACCGCCGACGAGATCGTGCGCTGGGTCAGCCCGGTCAACCTGTTCCGGCGCACGGCGCTGCGGGACACCGAGATCCGCGGGCGGCGGATCAGGGAGGGCGACAAGGTGGTGATCTTCTACCCTTCCGCCAACCGCGACGAGGACGTCTTCGAGGACCCCTACACCTTCGACGTCGGCCGCGACCCCAATCCGCACATCGGCTTCGGCGGCGGCGGTCCCCACTTCTGCCTGGGCACGCACCTCGCACGCCTGGAGCTGACCGTGCTGTTCGACGTCCTGCTGGAACGGATGCCCGACATCCGGCAGGCGGGCGAGGCCCGCCGGCTGCGGTCCAACTTCATCAACGGGATCAAAGAACTTCCGGTCCGGTTCACCCCCTCCGAACGCCATCGCTAGAACAAGTTCCACTATCCAAAGGTGCTCAAAAGTGGTGGAGTTACCCTCCGGCGGCTTTAGAGCCACCGACCTCCAAGGGCGGTAACGGCATGGACATCGACCTCGTTGACCCCGACATCTACGCGAACGGCGGCATCCCGCACGACCAGCTCCGCTGGCTGCGCGAGCACGACCCGGTCCACCGGCACCACGGCGAACCCGAGTTCTGGGCGATCACCCGGTACGACGACGTGGTGCACGTCTCACGCCACCCGGAGATCTTCTCCTCCCACAGCAGGCTCTCGCTCTTCCCGGAGCCATCCGACGAGCAACTCGCCATGCAGCGGATGATGATGCTCAACCAGGACCCCCCGGAGCACACCCGCAAGCGGGCCATCGTCAACAGGGGCTTCACGCCGCGCACGATCGGCAGGCTGGAGGACCACATCCGGGAGATCTGCCACGACCTCATCAACGAGGTCGTCACCCGCGGTGAGGCCGACTTCGTCCACGACATCTCCGCGCCGCTGCCGCTGTACGTGATCTGCGAACTGCTCGGTGCTCCCCCCGAAGATCGGGAGAAGATCTTCCACTGGTCGAACAAGCTGATCGCCATCGACGACCCGGATCTCCGGTCGCCCGAGGACGATGGGATGACCGCGGCCGCCGAGCTGTACGCCTACGCCAACGAGCTCGCCCTGCGGCGCCGGGAGCGGCCCGGCGACGACATCGTGACCAAACTCGTCCAGCCGCACGGCGGCGAGGAGCTGTCGGTCGATGAGTTCGACCTGTTCGTGATGCTGCTGACCGTGGCCGGCAACGAGACCACACGCAACGCCGCGTCAGGCGGCATGCTGGCCTTCTTCGAGCATCCGGAGCAATGGCGGCGGCTGCTCGCCGGCCGCGATGCCGGCGGGCAGGATCTGCTGGACACCGCGCCGGACGAGATCGTGCGCTGGGTCAACCCGGTGAACCTGTTCCGGCGCACGGCGCTGCGGGACACCGAGATCCGCGGGCAGCGGATCGCCGAGGGGGACAAGGTGGTCGTCTTCTACGCCTCGGCCAACCGGGACGAGGCCGCGTTCCCCGACCCGTACGCCTTCGACGTCGGCCGTGCCCCCAACCCGCACATCGGCTTCGGCGGCGGGGGGCCGCACTTCTGCCTGGGCGCCCACCTCGCCCGGCTTGAGCTGCGGGTGCTGTTCGAGACGCTCCTGGACCGGATGCCGGACATCGCGCCGGCCGGCGAGGCCCGCCGGCTGCGGTCCAACTTCATCAACGGCATCAAGGAGATGCCGGTCCGGTTCACTCCCGGCCCCTCGGCGGAATGAGGTGCGAAAAAGTGGCTTTCGCCACCTTTTAGACTTCGTGCCTAATATCGAACGCGCAGGTAGACCGCTCAGGCTATGGTCTAACCGCCAGCAGTGACAGGTTTGCGGGAGGGGCGGGCGTGAATGAGGTAGACGAGCCGTTGCGCGTGGCCCTGCTCTCCTACCGGAGCAAACCGCACTGCGGCGGCCAGGGCGTCTACCTCAGGCACCTGTCGCGCGAACTCGCCGATCTCGGGCACCACGTCGAGGTGTTCTCCGGCCAGCCCTACCCCGAGCTCGACCGTGACGACATCCTGCTGCACCGCGTGCCGAGCCTGGACCTCTACGCCGACGACAACCCGTTCCGTACCCCAAAGCTGTCGGAGTACCGCGACTGGATCGACGTGCTGGAGTTCGCCCACATGCGCACGGGCGGCTTCCCCGAGCCGTTGACCTTCAGCCTGCGAGTCCTGCGCGAGCTGCGCAAACGCCGCCTGATGTTCGACGTGGTCCATGACAACCAGGTGCTCGGCTACGGCAACCTCGGTATCCCGCGGCTCGGGCTGCCGCTGGTGACGAGCATCCACCACCCGATCAGCGTCGACCGGCGCATCGAGATCGAGGCCGCGAACGGCCTGAAGCAGCAGTTCGGCAAGCGCCGCTGGTACGGCTTCGTCAGGATGCAGGCACGCGTCGCCCAGCGCATCGGGCCGATCCTCACCGTCTCCGAGTCGTCCAAGCACGACATCGTCCGCGACTTCCAGACCCTTCCCGAGCAGGTGCACATCCTGCCGCTCGGTGTCGACACCCGTTACTTCCACCCTCGCGGCGAGCGGGTTCCCGGCCGGATCGTCGCGGTGGCCAGCGCCGACTCCCCGCTCAAGGGAGTGTCCACGCTGCTGCGCTCGGTCGCCAAGCTGGCCACCGAGCGCGACGTGCACGTGGTCGTCGTCGGCAAGCCGACCCCCGGCGGCCCCACCGACAAACTCGTCGGCGAGCTCTCCCTGGGCGACCGCGTCCGCTTCGTCTCCGGGATCTCCGACGACGAGCTCGGCGAGCTGCTGGCCGGCGCGGAGATCGCCGTCGTCCCCTCGCTGTACGAAGGCTTCTCACTGCCCGCGGTCGAGCACATGGCGTCGGGCACTCCGCTCGTCGCCAGCCGTACCGGCGCGCTGCCCGAGGTGGTCGGCGACGCCGCCATCCTGGTCGAGCCGGGCGACGTCGAGGAGCTGGCCGCCGTCCTCCGGCGCCTGCACGACTCGCCGCAGGAGCGCGAACGCGTCGGCGCGGCCGGCTACGCACGCGTGCAGGAGCGGTTCACCTGGTCCGCCGTCGCGCGGGCCACCGTCCGTCACTACGAGGACGCCATCGCCCGCCGCGGCGGGCGCAGACCGGAAGGAGCACGACCCTGCTGACCGTGGACTTTGACCGGTTCCGCCTCTCCCCCGGTGAGCACGTGCTCGACATGGGCTGCGGCGCCGGCCGGCACGCGTTCGAGCTGTACCGGCGCGGAGCCAATGTGGTGGCGTTCGACCGCGACGAAAAGGAGCTGGCCGCGGTCGCGACGATGTTCGGCGCCATGGAGCTCGAGGGCGAAGTGCCCGCGGAGGCCTCGGCGAAGACGGTGACCGGCGACGCGCTGAACCTGCCGTTCCCCGACGACTCCTTCGACAAGATCGTCGCCGCGGAGGTGCTGGAGCACATCCCCGACGACATGGCGGCCATGGCCGAGCTGCTGCGAGTGCTCAAGCCGGGCGGCCGGCTCGCCGTCACCGTGCCGTCATGGCTACCCGAGCGCATCTGCTGGGCGCTGTCGGAGGACTACCACACCGCTCCCGGCGGGCACGTCCGCATCTACACCCGCGCCGAGCTGGAGGCCAAGCTCAAGGCCACCGGCTTCCGCGTCGGCGGCCACCACCACGCGCACGGCCTGCACGCGCCGTACTGGTGGATCAAGTGCGCGGTCGGCGTGAACAACGACGGCCACCCGCTCGCCAAGGCGTACCACCAGGTGCTGGTCTGGGACATCATGAAGCGGCCCCTCGCCACCCGGCTGGCCGAGCGGGTGCTGAACCCGGTCATCGGCAAGAGCGTCGTCGTCTACTTCACCAAGCCGGCGGCGGCGGCACCGCGGGAGCGGGCGCATGCGGCGGCCTGACGCCGTACCCGGGATTCTGACCGCCGCCGACCTCCTCGCCACCGCCCGCAGCATCGCCGCCCAGCAGGAAGAGTCCGGCGCGATCCCCTGGTTCGCGCCCACCGGCGGGGTGCCGGGCCACGTCGACGCCTGGAACCATGTCGAGGCCGCGATGGCACTGTCGACGGCCGGGCTCGCGGCGCCGGCCCGCCGTGCGTACGAATGGCTGCGCCTGGCCCAGCGCGACGACGGCTCCTGGCCCGCGAAGCTGGTCATGAATGAGGTCACCGAGCCGGGCGGGGAGTCCAACCACGCCGCCTACGTCGCCGTCGGAGTCTGGCACGAACTCCTGCTGACCGGTGACGGCGACTTCACCGAACGGATGTGGCCGACCGTCCGCCAGGCCATCGAATTCGTCCTCGGCCTGCAGACCGCACGCGGCGAGATCAGGTGGCTCCGCCATCCCGACGGCTCCACCGCCGACCACGCGCTGCTGACCGGGTGCTCGTCGATCTACCAGTCGCTGCGCTGCGCCGTCGCCCTCGCCGAGCACTTGGGCGAGCCGCAGCCGGACTGGGAGCTCGCCGCCGACCAGCTCGGCCACGTCGTCGCCTGCCATCCCGAGGCCTTCGCCGACAAGGACCGGTTCTCGATGGACTGGTACTACCCGGTCCTCGGCGGCCCGCTCCGCGGTCCCGCGGCGTACCAGCGGATCAAGGAGCGGTGGGACACGTTCGTCGTGGACGACCTCGGCTGCCGGTGCGTCTCCGACCAGCCCTGGGTGACCGGCGCGGAAACCTGCGAGCTGGTGCTGGCGCTCGACGCCATGGGCGACACGGCCCGCGCTCGTGAGGTGTTCGCGACGATTCAGCACCTCCGGCACAAGGACGGCTCCTACTGGACGGGCTGGCAGTTCGCCAACGAACGCCACTTCCCCGGCGACCGCTCGACCTACACGGCCGCCGCCGTGATCCTGGCCGCCGACGCCCTCGCGGACTCCTCACCGGCCGCACGGATCTTCAAGGAGATCGCCGGGCAGCCCCTCGGCCCGTCCGAGCCCGCCGACCCGGTCGCCTGCGGCTGCGAGGCCCCCACCCTCGCCAACCCGGTCCGCACCCGCCGCTGATTCCCGACAGCTCCGGGTAGACGGACAAGCGCGTCGTACACCGCCCGAGCCACAGAGACAGCTGCCAGTGGGGCCGGGCGGCTTGCCGGACAACGGAAGCCTCCCGGATGGGCCGGCGGGCCGAGAGTAAGGCCTGAGGGTCTTATTCTCCGTTCGGCTCCGCGGCCGGGCGGTCGTCCCGGCACGTGTCGTCGCACGCGGCCGGCAGTACCGCGAGCTGCACGCACTGGCCGCCGTTGTCTCCGCTGCGGCTCGACGTGCGCCACACGGCGAGCTCCACGCACTGCCCGCCGTTGTCCGCGCTGCGGCTGGACTTGCGCCACTGGGCGCCGTTCAACTCCATCGTTCCTTCGCCGTCCTTGTGATGAGCTCGAGGGACTGATCAACGGGGAGCGCCCGCGACCGAATCGACTCGAAGCGCTCGGTGAGGGTGGTGAGGTCCTGCGGCTCGCCCGTGGTGATCCCGCGCGCGGCCGTCTCCACGTACGCTACCTCCGAGCGATCGGCAAGTGTGGCGAGCACGAAAGAGCCCGCGACGCCGCGGTGCCGCCCGGACGGGATCACGTGCACACTGATCCGCTCGGAGGCCACCTCGGCAAGGTGACGGAGCTGGTCTCGCATGACCTCCGGAGCGCCCATCTCGCGCCGGAGAACCCCCTCGTCCAGCACGCAGACCAGCAGCGGCGGCGCGGGGTCGTCGCGGGTCAGGATCTCCTGCCGCGCCATCCGCGAGCCGTGGCCGGCCTGCCCGAGCTCTGGGCGTACGTGCGCTGGAAGGCCCGTCCCGAGATCGTGTTCAAGGTGTACGACTCCGCGCCTTGGCGCGGACCCGTGCCCTGGCGCGGACCGGGGCCGTACGGGCTGCTGCGTCCGCCGCCGGACGCGGAGGGCGGACGCGGCTTCGAGGTCGTAGACGCGCTCACCGCCGAGCACGGCGGAGAGTGAGCCATCCGCCGCACGGCCTCACAACCGTCAGCCACCCGCCGTACGACCGCATCGAAGTCGTCGAACAGATC
This sequence comes from Actinoallomurus sp., assembly GCA_025964625.1. Lineage (GTDB taxonomy): Bacteria > Actinomycetota > Actinomycetes > Streptosporangiales > Streptosporangiaceae > Actinoallomurus. The sequence goes on from JAOPYL010000189.1 coordinate 44,518, forward strand.
GTCCGTCACTGCACCGACCTGGACGCCACCGGGCAGCACCGGTCGTCGCCATAAGTGTCAGTGGCGATACGTAGAGTGAGCGGCGGATCGGAAGAGGAGGGATGTTCGATGGAGCTTCTCACGCCGGTGAGGCACCCGAAGGTGCGGGCGGCCGAGCGGCTGGAGGTGGAGATCTCCGAGCTTGCGGGGCACCTGGCCGCCGCGACATGCCGTTTTCTGCTGCTCATCGCCGAGTTCGATCGCCTGGACGGGTGGGTCGGCCACCGGTCCTGCGCGCAGTGGCTCTCCTGGCGGTGCGGGCTGTCCGCGTCAACGGCACGCCGATGGACGTCGGACGCAAGACCAGGAAGATCAACGTGTCCCTGCGCCGTGCGCTGCGGCTACGCGACGCGGAGCGCTGCAGGTTCCCCGGCTGCGCGGCCCGGCGTCGGCTGCACGCGCATCACGTACGGCACTGGGCCGACGGCGGTGAGACCACGCTGGCCAATCTCGTCTCGCTGTGCCCCGCTCATCATTGGGCCGTCCACGAAGGCGGTCACCTCGTCTGGCTCGAGGAGACGGGCCGGCTGCGCTTCGCCGGACCAGACGGCCGCGTACTGGAACCAGCCCCAGCAACCGGACCGGCCACCGGAGATCTCGTCACCACAAACCAGGAGATCACCCCTGACACGATCGGGCCGGGCTGGGACGGCACTCCACTCGACCTGGACAACGCCGTGCTCGCCCTGCTGCAGCCCGCTTTCGGCGAGGTCCGCCGCGCCGGGCGGCCGGCCGCGTGATGAACTCTCGTCGCTGAAGAACTACCTGCTGAGCACCGGTGACCGCGTTCTGGTTGGAACGAGCCCGTACGACCGGATCCGGGGCATCGGCCTGTCGGCGTCTCAGGCGCGTTCGAGGACGCGGAGGGAGCCCTCGACGCGGCGCTCCTCCCAGTGGCCGGTCTCCAGCGCCCGGCGGTAGACGCGGTAGGGCGCCTGCCCTCCGTCCGCCGGGTCGGGGAAGATGTCGTGGAAGACCAGCGCGCCACCGCTCATGACATGCGGCGCCCAGCCGTCGTAGTCGGCCTGGGCGAGGTCCTCGGCGTGCCCGCCGTCGATGAAGAGCATCCCGAGGGGCCTGCTCCACAGGCCCGCGACCGTACGGGAGGTTCCGACGACGGCGATGACGTGCTCTTCGAGCCCGGCGGACATGATCGTCTTACGGAAGGTCGGCAGCGTGTCCATCCGGCCGGTGGACGGGTCGACCAATGTCGGGTCGTGGTGCTCCCAGCCGGCCTGGTTCTCCTCCGAGCCGTGGTGGTGGTCGACGGTCACCACGAGCGATCCGGTCGCGCGGGCCGCGGCGCCGAGGTAGATCGCGGACTTGCCGCAGTAGGTGCCGACCTCGAGGATCGGCCCGCGGAGGCCGTACTCCAGCGCCGTCTCGTACAGCGCGAGCCCTTCGGCGACCGGCATGAAGCCCTTGGCGGCCGCGGCCGCGTGGAGCAGGCCGGACGGCATGGCCAGGTCACCGGCCTGAGCGGCCTTGTTGTCCACCCTGCGCACTCTAGCCAGAGTGGATCGTGCCCCCCATCGGCCGTCCATGTGAGCCATGTCACACAGAACAGCATTCCGTTCGTGTAATCGTTTCCATATGCTGCGGTGTAATCGTTTTCACGGATTCCACAAGGTTTCCACAAAGGGGTTCCATGGCCGGCATCAAGGACGTCGCAGCTCACGCGGGTGTCTCGGTCGCCACGGTCTCCCGCGTGCTCAACGACAGCCCGAAGGTCAGCCAAGAGGCGCGCACGAAGGTCCACGCGGCCGTGGAGGCGCTGCGTTACCGGCCCAACGCGGTGGCGCGCTCGTTGCGCACCGAGGCCACCCACACGCTCGGCCTCATCATCGGCGACATCCTCAACCCGTTCTTCGCCGTACTGGCGCGGGCGGTGGAGGACGAGGCACGGGCGGCCGGCTACACGGTCGTCATCGGCAACGCGGACGAGCGCCCCGAGCAGCAGGACCATTACGTCCGCACGCTCCTCGAGCACCGCGTCGACGGCCTGCTGATCTGCCCGACTGCGGAGATCACCCCGCTCGTCGAGGACTGTGTGGAGGCGGGCGGCCCGCTCGTGTTCCTCGACCGAACGCTGCCCGGCCTGAACGTGCCGTCCGTCCGCGCCGACGGCACCCGCGCCATCCACGAGCTCGTCGAGCACATTCGCGACCTCGGTCACCGGCGGATCGCCTTCATCTCCGGCCCGGAGCTGCTGTCCACCGGCCGGGAGCGCACTCAGGCATTCCTGGACGCCATGCGGGCGAACGGCCTGGAGGCTCGTGAGGAGTACGTCGAGGCGGGTGACTTCCAGGAGGCCAGCGGGCGCGGGATCGCGGCCCGCTTCCTCGACCTGCCCGAGCCCCCCGAGGTGATCTTCGCGGGCGACAACCTCATGGCGCTGGGCGCCCTGGACGAGATCCGGGCGCGGGGGTTGCGGATCCCCGACGACGTCGCCCTCGCCTCCTTCGACGACGTCGCCTGGTTCGTCCACGTGGACCCGCCCATCACGGCGATCGCCCAGCCTGCCGAAGAACTGGGGCGACGTGCGGTGCGGGCGCTCCTGGAGCGCATCCAGCACCGCCCGGTCGAGTCGGTCGTGCTACCCGCCCGGCTTGTCATCCGCCGCTCGTGCGGAGAAACGGAGACGCGATGACAGAGATCCTCCGCGTACGAGGCCTGCGGAAGCGGTTCCCCGGCGTCATGGCGCTCGACGGCGTGGACTTCGATCTGCGCCCGGGCGAGGTCCACGTCCTCCTTGGCGAGAACGGCGCGGGCAAGAGCACGCTGATCAAGATGCTGTCCGGGGCGTACCACCCGGACGAGGGAACGATCCTCGTCGACGGCGAGGAGACCTCCATCCGCACCGCCGAGGACGCCCAGCGGCTCGGCATCGCCACGATCTACCAGGAGTTCAACCTGGTCCCCCAGCTGACCGTGGCTGAGAACCTCCTGCTCGGCCGCCAGCCACGGCGCTTCGGCCTCCTGGACAAGAAGAAGATGTACGGCCAGGCCCAGGAACTTCTGGACCGGGTGGGCGTGCGCGTCGATCCCCGCCGGCCGGTGCACACCCTGGGAATCGCCCGGATGCAGATGATCGAGATCGCCAAGGCGCTCAGCCTCGACGCCCGGGTCCTCATCATGGACGAGCCGACCGCCGTGCTCACCACCACCGAGGTGGAGCAGCTCTTCGAGATCGTCCGCCAGCTCAGGGACCAGGGCGTGGCGATCGTGTTCATCACCCACCACCTCGAGGAGATCGCCGCGATCGGCGACCGGGTCACGGTGCTGCGGGACGGGATGTCGGTGGCCGAGGTGCCGGCCGGCACCCCCGAGGACGAGCTGGTCCGGCTGATGGTCGGCCGCTCGATCGACCAGCAGTATCCACGGGAACGCTCCGATGCCGGCCCGCCCCTGCTGGAGGTCCGGAACCTGACCCGCGCGGGCGTCTTCGAGGACATCTCCTTCGACGTGCGCGCCGGTGAGGTCGTGGGACTCGCCGGGCTGGTCGGCGCCGGCCGTACGGAAGTGGCCCGGGCGATCTTCGGCGCGGACGCGTACGACTCCGGTGAGGTCCTCGTCGACGGCCGTCCCATCCCCCGGGGCAAGGTCGGCGCGGCGATGGAGGCGGGCCTCGGCCTCGTCCCGGAGGACCGGAAGGGCCAGGGGCTCGTGCTCGGCGCGGACGTACGGGAGAACCTCGGCCTCGTCACGCTGCACCGGGCCAGCCGCGGCGGGTTCGTCGACCGGGCGGCCCAGGACAGGGCCGCGGCCACGATGGCCGGTCAGTTGAACGTGCGGATGAGCGGCCTCGGCCAGGAGGTCCGCACCCTCTCCGGCGGCAACCAGCAGAAGATCGTCATCGGTAAGTGGCTGCTCGCGGAGGCGAACGTCCTCATCCTCGACGAGCCGACGCGCGGGATCGACGTCGGCGCGAAGGTCGAAATCTACCAGCTGATCAACTCCCTGACCGCCGCCGGGCGCGCGGTGCTCATGATCTCCAGCGACCTCCCCGAGGTGCTGGGCATGAGCGACCGCGTGATCGTGATGGCACGAGGAAGGCTCGCCGGCGAGCTCAGCGCCGGAGAAGCGACGCAGGACGCCGTGATGGCGCTCGCCGTCGGCGAGATGGAGGAAGCCCGATGACCACTGGAACGCTGCGACTGCGACTGCGAAGAGGCAGCACACTGCTCAGCGAGAACGGCTCGCTCATCGGGCTGGTCGTGCTGGTGGTGGCCCTGACGCTGCTGTCCGGCGACTTCCTCACCGTGACGAACCTGCTGAACGTCGGCGTCCAGGCCGCTGTCACCGCGATCCTCGCCTTCGCCGCGACGTATGTCATCATCACGGCCGGCATCGACCTGTCGGTCGGTGCGGTCGCCGCCCTGTCGGCGGTGGTCCTCGCCTGGACCGCCACGTCCCACGGTGTGCCGTGGCCCCTCGCCACCGTCATCGCACTGGTCGTCGGCATCGCCTGCGGCCTGGCCAACGGCGCGCTGATCACGTACGGGAAGCTGCCGCCGTTCATCGCCACGCTCGCCATGCAGGGCGTGGCGCGCGGCCTCGGCCTCGTCATCTCGCAGGGCAGCCCGATCCCGCTGCCGGACGCGGTGTCCCACCTCGGCGACACCATCGGCAGCTACCTGCCCGTGCCGGTGATCGTCATGGTGGTGATGGGGGTGATCACGGCGGTCGTCCTGAACCGGACCTACCCCGGGCGCGCGATGTACGCCATCGGCGGCAACGAGGAGGCGGCCCGGCTGTCGGGGATCAAGGTCACCCGGCAGAAACTCATCACGTACGCCCTCGCGGGCGGCTTCGCCGCCGTGGCCGGGATCGTGCTGGCCAGCCGGCTCGCCTCCGCCCAGCCGCAGGCCGCGCTCGGTTACGAACTCGACGCCATCGCCGCGGTCGTCATCGGCGGCGCCAGCCTGTCCGGTGGGAAGGGCAAGGCCCTCGGCACCCTCGTCGGCGCGCTCATCCTCGCGGTGCTGCGCAACGGCCTGAACCTACTGTCCGTCTCCGCCTTCTGGCAGCAGGTCGTGATCGGCGTCGTGATCGCCCTCGCGGTCCTGCTCGACACCCTGCGCCGCCGTCAGGCCAACTGATACATCAACCGGAGGTACATACTCATGCGCATCATCAAGCCGGTCGCGGTCGCGGCGGCGGGAGCCGCGCTCACCCTCGGGCTCGCGGGCTGCAAGAGCGGCTCGTCGTCGAGTGGCGGCTCCTCGTCGAGCGGCGGCGGCGTCAAGATCGGCCTGTCCGTGTCGACGCTGAACAATCCCTACTTCGTGCAGTTCCGCCAGGGCGCCGAGGAAGAGGCCAAGAAGGAGGGCGTCAAGATCACTACGACCGACGCCCAGAACGACGCCTCGCAGCAGGCCAACCAGGTACAGAACTTCGCCAGCCAGAACATGAAGGCGATCATCATCAACCCGGTCGACTCCGACGCCGCGGGCCCCGCGGTGAAGGCCGCCGACCGCTCCAAGATCCCGGTGATCGCCGCCGACCGGGGCGTCAACGGCGCGAAGGTCGCCCAGACCGTCGCCTCCGACAACGTCGCCGGCGGCAGGCTGGCCGCCCAGGAGCTGGGCAAGGCGCTGAACGGCAAGGGCAAGGTCGCCGTCCTGCAGGGCACGGCCGGCACGTCGGCCGCCCGCGACCGGCAGCAGGGTTTCGCCGAGGGCATCAAGGCGTTCCCCGGCATTCAGGTCGTCGCGCAGCAGCCCGCGGACTTCGACCGCACCAAGGGCCTCGACGTCATGACCAACATGGTGCAGGCCAACCCCGGCATCACCGGTCTGTTCGCGGCCAACGACGAGATGGCTCTCGGCGGCATCAAGGCGCTCGGCGCCAAGGCCGGCAAGCAGGTCAAGGTGATCGGGTTCGACGGCACCCCGGACGGGCTCAAGGCCGTTCAGGCCGGCACCCTCAACGCCGACGTCGCGCAGCAGCCCAAGCTGCTGGGACAGCTCGCGGTGCAGAACGCGGTGAAGGCCGCCAAGGGCACCACGATCGAGTCGACCGTGGCGGTTCCGGTGAAGGTGGCCACGAAGGAGAACGTCGCCCAGTTCATCAACGGATCCTGATGTCCGCGAAGCCGTACGACGTCCTGGTCGCCGGGTCGGTCAACGTGGACCTCGTGGTCCGCGTCGACCGGCGCCCGGCGGCCGGCGAGACCGTCCTCGGCTCGGACCTCGCCACCCATCCGGGCGGTAAGGGGGCCAACCAGGCCGTCGCCGCCGCCCGGCTGGGCGCGCGGGTCGCCTTCCTCGGCCGCGCCGGAAGCGACGTGCATGGCGACTTCGTCCGGGACGCTCTGCGCGGCGACGGCGTGAACACCGATCATCTGATCACCACGCCGGGGCCCAACGGGGTCGCACTGATCACCGTGGGGCCCGAGGGGGACAACAGCATCATCGTCTCTCCGGGCGCCAACGCGCGGGTCTCCGAGGACGACGTCACGGCGGCGGCCCCGCTGTTCGCGGCCGCCTCGGTGGTGTCGCTCCAACTGGAGATCCCCCTCGCGGCGGTGGTGGCCGCCGCCCGCGCGGCCGCCGCCGCGGGCGCCCGGGTCGTGTTCAACCTGTCGCCGGCCGCCGCCGTACCGGACGAGCTCCTCGCGCTCTGCGACCCGCTGGTGGTCAACGAGCACGAGGCGGCGTTCCTGGGAGACGCCGACCCGGCCGGCCTGCTGGCCCGCGGCCCGCGGTCGGTCGTCATCACCCGAGGTGCGGACGGTGCGGTGGTGGCCGACCACACCGGCGTCACCGAGGTGCCCACGCCCCGGGTGCGGGCGGTGGACACGACCGGTGCGGGCGACGCCTTCACGGGCTCGCTGTCCTGGCGCCTCTCCCAGGGCGACGACCTCGCCACCGCCGCCCGGTTCGCCGCCCGGGTCGGCGCCGCGGCCGTACGGAGACCGGGGGCGCAGAGTTCGTTCCCGACCATGGAGACACTTTGAAGCGTGCGGGAATTCTGAACGGGCCCCTGTCCGGGGCGCTGGCCCGGCTGGGGCACACCGACCAGGTCTTGGTCTGCGACAGCGGCATGCCGCTCCCCCAGGACGTGGAGGTCGTCGACCTGGCGTTCCTGCCGGGCATTCCGGGGTTCGCCGACGTGCTCGACGGCATCCTGGCGGAGCTGGTCGTGGAGGGCGCGATCGCGGCCCAGGAGGTCGAGACCGGCAACCAGGCGTGCAACACCTTTCTGGACGACCGGCTGCCGGGCCTGACGTACGTGCCGCATGAGGAGCTCAAGCTGCTGGCGCACCGTGTCAAGCTCATCATCCGGACCGGCGAAGCCACGCCGTACGCCAACGTGATCCTGCGCTGCGGCGTGGCCTTCTGACCCTTGCCGCCACCGACTGGAACGTGTTCTACTCGTCGGCGTGAGTCAGCGCTCCCGCATCACGATGACGGACGACGAGGTCGCCCAGCTCCTCAAGCAGCAGAACAAGTTCCAGCTCGCGACCATCAATCGTGACGGCACCCCCCACCTGGTCACCATGTTCTTCGGGCTGGTCGACGACAAGATCGCCTTCTGGACCTACCGGACATCCCGCAAGGCGCACAACCTGGCTCGCGATCCACGGGTCACCTGCCTCATCGAGACGGGCGTGGACTATTTCGAACTGCGCGGGCTGATGATGTACGGCTCGGTGAGGACCCTGACAGATCCGAACGACGTTCGGTATGTTGGCTCCGAGGTCGTCAGAAGAATGATGAACCTCGAGGACGACGACGCCATCGCCCCGTTCGTCGAGGAGACCGCGGCGAAGCGGTACGCCTACATCGTCGAGCCGACCGGCGTCGCCTCCTGGGACCATCGCAAGCTCACATGAGCGCACGAAGGGGAGAGCGCCATGGAAGTACGAGTCGACCCGCTCGTCTGTGAGGCCAACGGCGTGTGCGCCGGGCTCGTCCCGGAGGTCTTCGACCTCGATGACGACGACGAACTGCACATCGCCTCGCCCAACCCGCCCGCGGAGGTGCTCGACCGCGTCCGGCACGCCGTACGGTCCTGCCCCAAGGCCGCGCTGACCCTCGACGAGGACTAGAGCCCAATGACCGGCCGGCGCACAGTCCGGCCCTGCCCTGGAGGTGTGCAAGGTGCGAGCCGCGGTGATCCAAGGATCGGGTGTCAAAGAGGTCGAGCTTCGCGACGACGCGACGACGGTCGGCCCGGATCCCACTGAGGTGAAGGTCAAGATCAAGGCCACCGGGGTCTGCCACTCCGATCTGTCCATCCTGAGCGGCACGCTGCCGAACAACTACCCGGCCGTCGTCGGGCACGAGGCGGCCGGCGAGGTCGTCGAGGTCGGGGAGCACGTCACCGCCGTCGCCGTCGGCGATCGCGTCGTCATCTGCTGGACCCCCGCCTGCGGCCTGTGCCCCGACTGCGTGGCCGGACGGCCGTACCTCTGCTTGACCTACATCATCGAGGGCTACATGAAGCCGCGGTACCGGCTGGGCGACGGCACGCCCGCCTATGGCATGGCGGGCTGCGGGACGTGGGCCGAGGAGATGGTGGTGCCGTGGCAGGCCTGCGTCAAGGTCGCCGAGGACGTCCCGTACGAGTACGCCGCGCTGCTCGGCTGCGGCATCTCCACCGGTGTGGGGGCCGCGATCAACACCGCGCGGGTGCGGCCCGGCACCGCGGTCGCGGTCGTCGGCTGCGGCGGCGTCGGCCTGTCGGTCATCCAGGGCGTCAAGGCCGCCGGCGCGGCCACCATCCTGGCGATCGACCCGCTCGAGTCCAAGCACGAGATCGCCAAGCGGTTCGGCGCCACCCACACCGCCACGCCGGACCAGGCCGACGAGGTGAAGAACCTCCTCACCGGCGGGCAGGGTTTCGACTACGGGTTCGAGGTCGTGGGCAAGAGCGCCACGATCCGGGCCGCCTGGCAGCTCACCCGGCGCGGCGGCGACGTGATCGTGGTCGGCGCCGGCGCGGCCGACGACAACGTGCAGTTCAACGCGTTCGAGCTGCTCTTCGACGGCAAGAACCTCAAGGCCTCCCTGTACGGCAGCTCGGACCTGCGCCGCGATGTTCCGCGCTTCGTGGACCTGTGGCGCAACGGCAAGCTCGACCTGGAGAGCCTTATCACCCGGCGCATCCGGTTCGAGGATCTCAACGACGCGATCGCCACCCTCGAACGCGGCGACGCGATCCGCCAGGTCGTCCTCTTCGACTGATCACCTCGCGCAACCGGCGATCTCCCGGCGAGGCCGTCGAGATCGCCGATTGCACTGTCCACGCGTGGTGATCTCCATCACATCGGTCGAAGCGTTATGACAAGTCCGGAAATAGTGCGCCCCGTATGACTTGTTCGTCCTCTGACACCCAGGTCTGGAGGACACTAAGTGAAGTACGGACGATGGATCGCCGCATGCGCTGCCTCCATAGCGCTCGCGGCCGGCTCCGCCGCAGTCGCACAGGGAGCCGCCGCGGACTCGCCGCGGGCGGCGTACGCACCCCATGACGCCGCGGCCGCACCCGTCCGCGTCGCGCCGGCGGCCGTTCCCTCGTCGGCGCGGCTGACGTTCAAGGAGCAGTACCAGGTCACGACCTACTACTGCATCCCGGCCTCCGGGGCGATGAGCCTGTCCACCTTCGGCCTCACCGTCGGCCAGAAGACACTGGCGAAGAAGATGAAGACCACCACGCGGGGCACCAAGGGCGCGGACGCGACGCCGGTGCTCAACACCTACGCGAAGCCGCACGGCTACACGTACACCACGGTGTACGACGTGGCCGGCCACCCCTCGACCCTGCTCAGCCGGGTGGCGTACGACGTCGGGGTGCTGAAGAAGGCCCCCACCATCGCCGTGTGGATGGAGAAACTGCCCTGGAACAAGGGCAAGGTCAAGGGCAGCAGGATCGGGCACGGCATCGTCGCGTACGGCTACGACGAGAAGACCGGCACCATCACGGTCTTCGACCCATGGAAGGCGACCGGCGGGATCCACACGGTCTCCGCGGCGTCGCTGTCGGGGACGCTGCAGACCGCCGGCATGCGCTACATCTCCAAGGCCTGAGCCCGTACTCCCGGCCTGTGCCGCCTTGCGACGTTGGCGGCACGGGCCGGCGCCGCCCATCGAGACCCCCACCGCCTTCGCGGCCGCCCGGAAAGGGCGGCCGCGACGTCGTTTCCGGCCCTGGGGAGAATAACGGCGGCTCAGGGGGCCGGGGTCCGCCAGAGTGTGGGCCCGTCCCTGCGGTAGTCGCCGGTGAAACCGACGGCGAGCAGGTTCCGGCCGACGACGGTCATGCCGTCGAGCCGCTGCACCCCAGGCCCGTCGAGGCCCAGGCCATGCGGATGGGAGACGTGCCAGGCGCGGCCGTCCGGCGACGTCCACAGCGACACGTCCGAGCCGCTCGTGCCGGCGAGCACGAAGCCGTGCGGCGTCGCGGTGGCCGCGGTGAGCACGGCGCCCTTCACCGCACCGGGCAGCGCCGCCGGCTGCCAGGTCCTGCCGCCGTCCGCCGAGACCGTCGCGAAGGCGTACTCGCCGGCCGCGCCGGAGGCCACCAGCACACCGCCCCGCGCCACGACCGTGGTCAGGGAGCCCGTGGTCGTGCCCTGCGGGAGCGCGGGCGGAGCCGCCGACAGCGCCCACTTCCTCCCGTCCGGCGAGGTCCACAGGGCCGGTTGCGGCGTCTTGTTCCTCGTCTGGCCGCCGACCGCGACGAAGCCGGCCGGGCCGGCCACCACGTCGCTGATCCACTTCGGTGCGTCCTTGGTGCCCACCAGGTCGCCCTTGCCCGCATTGCCGGACCAGGCCCAGTTCCTGAGGTCGGTGGAGTACCACGCCGCCGCGGTCGCGCCGTCCTGCCGGCCGGCGACGACGTACACGGCCCCGTTCGCGGCGGCCGCGGCCGGCGCGAGGTTTCCGGGCCCGCCGAAGACCTTGCCGCCCGACACCGGCTGCCAGCCGTTCCCGTCCCCGGACATGAACGCGAGGGCACGGGAACCGCTGCCCCCGACCGCGAGCCAGCCCTGGCCGCCGTGGACCGCGTCGACGAGCCGCTGCGGACCGGAGCCGTCGGGCGCCGGCAGCTTGGCGCGGGTCCACGAGGAGCCGTTCGGCGAGGTCCACAGCGCGGCGTGGCCGTTGGTGCTGCCGACCGCGACGGTCTGCCCCGCGCCGGCGGCGATCGCGGCGACCGCGCGTTCCGGATGCACCGCGTCGGGAACCGCCGCGAGGTTGACGTCGCCGGCCCCCGCCACCGTGAGGTAGGCGTCACCGGTGTCCAGCCGGCCCGTCACGACGGGCCCCTGCGGCGCGAGCGCCACGCCGGTGAGGGTCCGGCCGGCCGGCAGGTCGCCGACCCGCCGCCAGGTCTTGCCGTCGCCGCTGGTCATGACCGCGGTCTTGCCGCCCGGCACGGAGACGAGAGCGGCCAGGCCGCCGTCCGTGCCCCGCAGCCCGCCGATCCGGGCGTAGCCGGCCGTGCCGAGCTGACCCGCCGGAGCCCACCGCTGCCCGTCCGGCGAACCGAAGACGACGCCGTAGGCGACGGTCTTCTTGCTCTTCTTGCTGCCGGTCGTGCGTGACGCCTCGCGGGCGGCGAAGAAGCCCGCCTGGGTGGCCACGATGGCGACGACATCGCCGGACGAGCCCTGGGCCTGCGGGATCGCCACGGGCGCCCAGCTCCGCCCGCCGTCGGGCGACCGCCAGAAGGCCTCGGTCTCGACCGTCCGCCGGACCGTCTTCTTTTTCTTTTTGACCGTCTCGGTCGTCCGCAGCGTGCCGTGCGCCAGGACGGTCGCCCCGTGCGCCGTGACCTCCCGCAGCCGGACGGCCGCACCGCCGGAAGGGGCCTTGAGCTGGTCGGCGCCGAGCCGGGTCCAGGCACGCCCGTCACCGGAGGTCCAGATGACGGCCTGCGTGCCGTCCTTCACCGTGGCGGTGCCGACCGCGACGAATCCGGAGCCGGTGCGGTCCATCCCGTTCACCGTGTCACCGGGGCCGAAGGCGCCGGTGACGGCCTGCCGCGTCCAGGTGCGGGCGTCGCGGCTCGTCCATGCCACGGTGCCGGCAGGAGTGCTGCCGAGCGCCGTCCACGCGCCCGTGCCGCCGGCGACGAACTGTGGGTATTCCCCCTGCGGCGGATCGCCGCCATGGGCGGCACGGACCTGCGCCAGACGCCAGCGGCGGCCACCGTCGGCCGAGGTCAGGAACTGCCCGCGGGAGTAGCCGCCGCCCTGCTCCGAGCCGATCGCCACGACCGTGCCGCCCGAGGCGACGACTCCGGTCAGCGTGTGGGAGCGGCCGCTGGTCGTCGCCGCGGGATCGGTGGCGAACAGCTGGTCGGCCGCGACAGCCCCCGCCACGGGTTTCTTCGGCGCGCCATCGCCACCGCCGAACAGGATGTAGGCCCCGACCGCCAGCACGACGACGGCCGCTACGGCGATCGCGACCGGCCGGAGCGGAATGTCGGGCAGGGTGCGCCCGCGCCGCGGCGGCCCCCATGGCTCCGCGTCGGCCGGCGTGGCGTCGTCCGGAGCCGAGGCGACGGGAGGCGCCGGGGGACCCTGCGGCGGGGCGGCGGGGTAGGCGGCAGCGGGGTAGGCCGCGGCGGCGGGCGCGGGAACGCTCGCGGGCCGCGACGGCCGGGGTTCGGCCTCGGCACGACTCCAGTCGATGCCGGCCCGGTGCCACACGGCGTTCGAACGCTGCCACGGCGATGCGCTCGGCATCCCCGGCACGCGGCCGACCTCCGCGGCGCCGGCCGCCTCGGCCAGCCGCTCGCTCACCCGCCGGCGCTCGTCCCGCGCGGTCGGCGTTCGGGCCGCGGCCCGCATGGGGTACTCCTGCGTCGGGCGAGCGGCGCTGCCGCCGAAAGGCTCCCCGGGGGGAGTTCCGTTGCCGGTCGTGCTCACGCTCACCCTCTCGTCGAAGGACGTCCGTGCAAGGAACCATCAAACCGCTCTTCGGCGCTGAACGGGGCCGAGAAGGATCACATCGGCACGTATTTCGCAGAACGGCCTTGCTCACGGCCGTTCCCGCAGGCGCGGGAGGACCTCCGCGCCGAGGCGGAGGATGTTCTCCCGCGTGCGCGCGGGGTCGCCGGCGCCCTCGGCCATGAGGATGAAGTGCTCGACTCCGCTGCGCTCGGCGGTCGTCGCCAGCGTCGCCACGCAGTCGTCCGCGGTGCCGACCGGGTGGATGCCGCACAGCAGCCGGGTGTACTCCTCCGGGTCCCGGGGCCGCCGTCGGCGCCCGTCGACGGGGACGTACCCCGCGAGACCCGGTGCGAGCCACCGCGGCATCTCCCTCCGCAGCACGCGCTGGGCCTCGGCGCGGGTGTCGGCGACGTAGGCCACCGCGGCCGCCATGTGGCCGGCCGCGCCCGGCCCGCCGGCCGCGCCGTAGTGCTCGGCCATGGCGCGCTTCTCCTCGTCCCCCGCGTGCAGGCCGAGCAGCATCGGCAGCCCGCGCCGGGCGGCGAGTCGTGCCGTGTCCGGGGACGTGCAGGCCACCACGACCGGCGGGCCGGTCAGCGGACGGGGGACGACGGGCACTTCGCGGAAGGCGAAGGTCCCGCTGCCCGCGACGCGGTCGCGGGTGAGGGCGGCGAGCAGGAGGTCCAGGCTCTCGGCGAAGCCGGACTCGTACCTGGCGACGCCGGTGCCGAACACCTCCAGGTCGACCCACGGGCCACCGCGCCCGACCCCGAGACGGAACCGCCCGCCGCTCACCTGGTCGAGCAGGGCGGCCTGCTCGGCGAGTGCCACCGGATGCTGTGTGGACAGCACGCTGACCGCCGTGCCGACGGTGATCCGCTCGGTCCGGCCCAGGACGTACCCGGCGAGCGTCGTCGCGGACGGGCAGAGGCCGTAGGACATGAAGTGGTGCTCGGCGAGCCAGACGCCGTCGAAACCGGCGTGCTCGGCGGTGACCGCCGCGTCGACGGTGCGTCGCAGCACGTCGGTGTGCGTCTGTCCGGGAAACTGCGCCGCCAGCAGGAAGAGCCCGATCCGCATGCTCTCACTGTCCCGGAAACACCGTCACGGAAACACCGTCACGGAAAAGACCGTCACGGAAAAGACCGGAGCCGTACGCGGCGCGTACGGCTCCGGTCAGCGAAGGATCAGCCGCGGACGTAGACCGCCGTGCCGATCGGCAGCAGCCTGGCCACGATGTTGGAGGTGCCCATCGGGACCCGCACGCAGCCGTGCGACGCCGGGTGCGTCGGCACCTCGGGTTCACCGTGGATGGCGTAGCCCCCGGTGAAGTAGTTGGCCTTGTAGAGCTTGCCGAGCGGCGAGGTCTCCCAGCCCTTGGCCTTCCGGTACACATGGAAGTTGCCGCGCGGCGTGTGCGCGACCTCCCAGTGCCCCTGTTGCTTGTAGCGCTTCTCCGAGCCGGACGAGATGTGGCTGATCAGCACCAGCCGGCCGCTTTTGTAGATGTAGAGCAACTGGTGCTTGATGTCCACCTCGGCGCGGTTCTTGGCGCCCTTGGGTACCAGGGGCCTGGGCGTCACCGGATTGGCGAGCGCGGCCCAGGTCTTCTTCCCCGCCGTGGAGGTGGGGGCCATGTGGTTGACCTTCTGGAATGCCCACACGGCGGGGCTGGTGGCGTTGCCCCACTTGCCGTCGATCGTTCCCGGGTCGTAGTGCAGCGCCGTCAGCCGCTCCTGAAGCCGCTTCACCGCAGCGCCGTGGTCGCCGTAGTGCAGCGTCGGGTTGGCCTGTGCCTGGACGGCCGGCGTGGCGGCAGATGACGCCATCGCGGGGACCGTCAGTGCCGGGACCAGGGCAAACGCCGAAACCGCCCCGAGCGCGACGACCTTGCCCAGGCTAATTCGCATAACTTATCTCCCAAAAAGTCGACAGATGGAGTCAACCTGTTTTATCCCATTGGCCCCAGCAGTACGACGCTTTTCCGACCACAGAGGTTCGAATGGTGATTTCGGGAGAGACGGACTCAACGACTGGGCTTGGTGCGCGTCTCGACGAGCCCTTTGTAGGCGAACGCGCGTACGTGCACGATCGGCGCGTCGGCGGCCAGGTCACCGGCCCAGTCCTCGTCACGGGTGGCGCCGAAGCCGCTCACCTCCACCCGGACCCCCGGCGGCACGATGATCTCGATGTCGGACTTGTAGGCGACCGCGAGGATCGAGGTGACCGGCTCGGTCAGCTCCGCCGCCCGCAGGTCGAGCACTCCGGTGCCCTTGTAGATCAGCGCGCGGAACCTGCCGGGCACGCGCCACCGCCCGGCGTGCCGCACGCTGTTCTTGTACGCGACCGCGTAGCGGCCCGGCTTCGGACCGGCCAGGGGCGCCACGGGACGTGGCGCGACGGGAGCCGTGGACGCGGGCAGGTCGATGAGCAGCGTGCCGAGGTCGGCATGGGTGCGTGCGGACAGCGCCGTGCGCACCCGGTCGTCGAACTCCTCGTCGTTCAGGCGCCCCTCGGCGAAGGCGACCTGCAGCCGCTGTACGGTCTCGTCGCGCTCGGCGTCAGAGGCGCGCATGCCCGGGGACTCCGGCGTCTGCTCGCGGTACGGCTCCATGTCAGAATCTCCTTCGGCGAAAGTCGAGATGTATCTTAACGCTTCTTCTCTCTAAATGCGAGACCTCCGGCGGCCCGGCCGAGACCAGGCGGAAGGTGAACAGAACCGCACGTCCTGTCCGGCATCGTCCACCGGTGCATGGGAGACCTGTGACTCGCGGTCGTCGCCGCCGAGTGCACGGCCCGTTAGGTTGACGGTGTGCTGCTACTCACGACGCTCGACGCGTGGCGGGCCGAGCCGGACAAGCCGTTCCGCAGCGAGACGGCGGCGTACTCCCCCGAGGAGGACGCGGTCGCGCTGGCGAACGACGCCTTCGGCGACGAGCAGGTCATCGCCCTGGTCCTCGGCTTCTCCCGGCTGCCGATGCCCGGCGCGATCAACCGGTCCACCGTCGAGGAGGTGCGGTACGCCCGGCGCAATCCCAGCGGGCGCGTCACCGGGCTGCACGCCAGGCCCGCCACCGCGGAGGCGCTGGATCTCCTGCCGCATCCCGAGGGCGGCTGGTTCCGCGAGACCTGGCGGACGTCCGTCCAGGTCCAGGTCCACGGTGGCGAGCGCCCCACCGCCACCGGCATCTACTTCCTGCTCGGCCCGGATGAGGAGTCGATGTGGCACTCCGTGCGCTCGGACGAGGTGTGGCTGTGGCACCGGGGCGGCCCGCTGGAGCTGACGCTGGGCGGCGACGGCGACAGACCCGGCCGGATCGAGACGGTCGTCGTCGGGCCGGAGGTCGAGGACGGCCAGCGGCCGCAGGCGCTCGTCCCGGCGGGCGTCTGGCAGGCGGCCAGGCCCGCGTCCGACCAGGAGGTGCTGGTGAGCTGCGTCGTCTCCCCCGGCTTCGACTACTCCGACTTCCGGGTCTGACTTCCGGGTCTGGAGGCCTGTCTCAGAAGTCGATCACGGCTGGGACATGGAGGAGCTCCTCGGCCGCCGCTGAGCCGCCGTCGCCGGTGGCTCAGCGGCGGCCGACTCTCACTTGAGAGCTTCGAACACGGCCGCGGTCTGCTCGCCGATGTTGTTGGCGACGAGGTACGGCTCCGTCTCGTTGATCTGCTGCCAGTTGTCGCGGACGTCCTCGACGCTCAGGCCGTCCTTCTTGGTGAAGCCGGGCCCCTCGGCGACGAAGACGCGCGCGACGCGGCCGCCGCCCACGGAGTACGTCTCGCCGGTGCTCTCGTTGCTCTCGTGCGCCAGCCAGGCCACCAGTGGGGTGACCAGCTCGACGCTGAGCCTGTCCTTGAACTCCGGCGGGAACAGGTCCTCGGTCATCCGGGTCCAGGCGATCGGCGCGATCACGTTCACCTTGATGTTGTACTTCGCGCCTTCGGCGGCGAGGGTCTTGGTCAGGCCGACGAGGCCCATCTTGGCCGACGAGTAGTTGGCCTGGCCGAAGTTGCCGAACAGGCCGGCCGGCGAGGAGGTCATGACCACCCGGCCGTACGCCTGGTCGCGGAGGTGCGGCCAGGCGGCGTGGGTGACGAGGAACGAGCCGCGCAGGTGCACGGCGATCACCTGGTCGAATTCCTCCGGCGACATGTTCTTGAAGGACTTGTCCCGCAGGATGCCGGCGTTGTTGATCACGATGTCGAGCCGGCCGAAGGCCTCCAGCGCGGTCCGCACGATCGCCTGGGCCCCCTCCGGGGTGGCGACGTTGTCCGGGCTGGCGACGGCCTCGCCGCCGTTCTTCTTGATCTCCTCGACCACCGCGGCCGCCGGGCCGGTGGAGGCTCCGCTGCCGTCGAGGGCCCCGCCGAGGTCGTTGACGACGACCTTGGCGCCACGTGAGGCCAGCTCGAGCGCGTGCTGTCGGCCCAGCCCCTGGCCGGCGCCGGTCACGATCGCCACCCGTCCGTCAAACCGCAGTTCTGCCATTGTCCGCATCCTCCTCGCGACCTGTTCTCAGCACAGTGTCCACCACTCAACCGAATCACGCTCGGCTGTCCGGGCCTCCCCCCCGAGATCGGCGAGGCCGGAGAGGTGATACCCATCGGCGGGCCGTGAGCCGTCAGCGCTCCGAGACGGCCGGGGCCGCCTCGTCCTCGTCCGCCTCCGCCGTCTCCTTGCGCTTGCGGCGTATCGACCAGACGACGAACGCGGCCACGGCGACCACGGCCACGGCGATCGCCAGGACCCGGCCGGCCCACTGGGCGACGTGCTCGAAGGCGGTGCCGGCGAGGTAGCCGCCGACGGTGAAGCCCGCGCCCCAGGTGATCCCGCCGAGGGCGTTGAAGATGAGGAACCTGCCGTACGGCATCCCCGCGCTGCCCGCCAGCGCGGGCATCATCGCGCGGAGCACGGCGGTGAACCGGCCGATGAACACGGCGAGCGCGCCGCGGCGCCGGAGCAGGTCCTGCGCCCTGCCGACCTTGTCCCGGTGCTTGCGCAGCGCCCTGGTGTCGAGGAGCCGGCCGCCGAAGCGGCGGCCGATCTCATACCCCACCGAGTCTCCGACAACGGCCGCGAGCACGATCACCACGAGCAGGATCGGGAGCGACACCCGGTGCTGGCTGGCCAGGAAGCCGGCGATGACGATCGCGGTCTCCCCCGGGAACACGAAGCCGAAGAACAGTGCGGCCTCGGCGAAGACCAGCGCCGCCACCACGGCGTAGATGACGGGCCCGTGCAGGTGGAGCAGAGCGTCAGTGATATGCCCCACGGACGATCAGCGTCCCGATTCCGGCGAGTCCATAACCGTAATCGTAGGGGGCGGCTGTCACCGCCGGATCGCCCGGAGGTCGGAGAACCCGTCACCCAAGAGGATGACCATGGCCGGCGTCGTGGAACGTGAGATGAGAGGGACTCACCGGCATCCGAACCCGTCCGTGATCGTGCCCAGGGGGCCCGGAGATCTCTGGACCTGATCATCACACGGTGACGGGGTAGCGTCGGGGCATGTACGACTTCGCGCTGAACCTCCACCGGCACCTGGCGCCCGACGGGAACCTCGTCTGGTCGCCGTACTCGGTCGCATCGGCGCTCGGGCTGGCCGCTGCCGGCGCGCGCGGTCAGACCTACGACGAGCTGGTGCGCGCGCTCGGGGCGGCACCGGGCGAGCTCCGCCTCAGCGAGGCCGCCGCGCTGGAGGACGCCGAGGTCGCGGTCGCCAACACCCTGTGGATGCGGGAGGGGCGGGCCTTCGAGGAGGCGTACCAGCGGGCCGTCGCGGGGTTCCCCGGCGCCGCGCTGCACAACGCCGGCTTCGCCGCCGATCCCGAGCGTGCCCGGCAGGCGATCAACGCCGACGTAGCGAAGACCACACGTGAGCTGATCAAGGAGCTGCTGCCGTCCGGCTCGATCGACCGGCAGACCGCCGCCGTCATCGTCAACGCGCTCTATCTCAAGATCGCCTGGCGGCACGTGTTCGACGAGGGCGGCACCCGGCCGGGCGTCTTCCACGGCGCGGGCGGGCGGCGTGAGGTGCCGATGATGCGCCAGACCGAGCGGATGCCGTACGCGGAGGCTGACGGCTGGCGGATGGTCACGCTCCCCGCCGGGGGCGGCGTGGTCGCCGACGTGCTGCTCGGCGAGGGGAACGAGGGCGGCGAGCCGTCGCCGGAGCTGCTCCGGCGGCTGTACGGCTCCGCACGGCCGGCCAAGGTCGCGCTGTCGCTGCCCCGGTTCCGGGTGGAGAGCCAGGCGAGCCTCGCCGCTCCGCTCGGCCGGCTGGGCGTCGCCGCCGCCTTCACCGACGACGCCGACTTCTCCGGGATCACATCCGAGCCGATCCGGGTCGACCGGGTGGAGCACAAGGCAGTGCTCGACGTGGACGAGGAGGGATTCGAGGGCGCGGCGGCCACCGCGGTGATCATGGTGCCGGCGGCCTTCGACATGAGCACGCCGCTGGAGTTCCGGGCCGACCGGCCGTTCCTGGTGGTCGTACGCCATCCGGCCACCGAGGCCGTCTACTTCCTCGCCCGCGTGACCGACCCTTCGGCCTCGCCCGCGTGACCGGCCCTTCGGCCGGCGGCTGAGACGCCCGTCACAGGCGCATCGCCGGCGGCAGGATATTGCCGTCCGAATTATGGCGAACCGCCTGACTCTCTTGGGGGGATCACCTAAAGTGGCCGGTCGGGGCGTTGGGTCCTCGCAGCCTTGCCACGACGGCACTTGGGGGCGAGTAACCTTGTCTCGATTACTGATCCACCAGCGAACCGCGGAAGAGGGCGATCTCCGCCGTGCCGACCCAGTCGTCGCGATCCTCCGCCGACCTGAGCACTCCTGACTTCGGTCCGAATGAGTGGTTGGTCGACGAGCTTTATCAAAAATACCTAGAAGACCCCAACTCGGTAGACCGAGCCTGGTGGAACTTCTTCGCGGACTACCAGCCGGACCGCCCGGCCAAGGCGCCCGCCGGCGC
>JAOPYL010000322.1 GCA_025964625.1 Actinoallomurus sp.
GCGCCGCGACGCCCCGGCGCGCCGCCGTGCCGGGAGCCTCTCCGCCGGGCAGAGGACAGGCGACAGGGTCGGCGCGGAACGCGGCCACCGCCGCCGGGTCCAGCTCGGCGAGAGTGCGGCCCTCGGCCTCGCCAAAGCCGACCTCGCGCAGGTCGGCGTCCTCGACAGGGTCCAGTCCGAGTCGCCGCGCGGTCGGCGCGGCGGTGCTCCGGGCCCGCAACAGCGGTGAGCTCCACACCGCGTCCACGCCCGTCTTGGCGGCCCACGCGCCGAGCTGCTCGGCCTGCGCGCGGCCGAACGCGCTGAGTTCGACGTCGCTGCTGCCGGCGTAGCGGTTCTCGGCGTGCCAAACCGTCTCGCCGTGGCGGACGAGGAAGAGTGTGCTCAACCGTGCTCCTGTGCGTAGGCGGCGACGTCCGATCGTAGCCAGCCGCGTCGTTCGAGCTCATCCAGCAGACGAAGGTACGGCTCGGCGAAGCGGCCGGATCCGTCCGGCCCCACGACGGTGCGGATGCGCACCATCCGCTCGGCGATTCCGGCCGGCGACGCGCCGCCGCCGGCGCCGTACGCGGTGAGCACGGCCGGGAGGTGCGGGTTTCAGCTACCGGACACGGCGCTGCCGTCGGCTCCGCCATGATGGCGGGACTGGCGTCGGGCGTCTGGGCGTCGCCGGACGAGGTACGCGACTGCGCCGCCCCGGCGAGGCGCTACGGGCCCGACCCCCGAGCGGACCGGTTCGCACTCTTCACCGACCTGCGGGCAGCGCTGCCACCTCTAACCCGTCCACCGCTTGAAGGAGACCTGTGCTAGACGACCTCATCGCTTTCACACGTGACCTCGGCCGGGCCGACCGCGACCTCGTCATCCCGGCCGAGGGCAACACCTCGATCCGCACCGGAACCGGCCGCATGCTGTCCGCTGCCATGGCCGCCACGTCGGTCGCCGCGCTGGACTCCCGGCCGGACGAGCGGCTGTGCCACGCGGAGCCGGCCCGATGATGTTGGAGCGCGAACGCCGCGACGTCGTGGCGCACTGCCGGCGGCTACGCCCGGACGGCTTGGTCGTGGGCACGTCGGGCAACATCTCGGTCCGGTCCGGAGACCTCGTCGCGGTCACCCCGAGCGGGCTCGACTACGACGAGCTCACCCCGGAGCTGGTCGGCGTGCACCGCCTGGACGGCGAGCCGGTGGAGGCCACGCTCGCCCCGACCACCGAGATGCCGATGCACCTGGCCGTCTACGCGGGCACCGATGCCACGGCCGTGGTGCACACGCACTCCACCGCCGCCACCGTGCTGTCCACACTCGCCGACGAGCTGCCTCCGATCCACTACCTGATCGCGTTGTTCGGCGGGCCGGTCCGCGTCGCGGCGTACGCGACGTACGGTACGCGTGAGCTGGCCGACAACATGATCGCCGCACTCGACGGCCGGACCGCCTGCATCCTCGCCAACCACGGCACAGTCACCTACGGCGACACACTCGCCAAGGCCTACTCCCAGGCGCTCTACCTGGAGTGGCTGTGTGAGGTGTACCTGCGCGCCTCCTCCGGCGGCAGCCCGCGCCTGCTGCCGCCGGAGGAGATCGACCGCGTCCGGCGGAAGATCTCCTCCTACGGGGCCCGCCCGCGCTGACGCGGGACGCCGATCTCGATCTCGGCGGCGGAGGCGCCGCTGCCTGATCGAGGCGGGGGCAACGGGAACATGGGATAGGAGGGAGCTGCTGCGACCTGGACTCTTCAAACGCGACGTTGACGTCGCCGCCGCTACTTGCATGTCCGAGCGAGCGGCGAAGCGTGACGGCCTACGGCCACGCCTAGACGGCCATGGGCCGCCACACCCCGGAATTCCAGCGCCGCTGGGCCGCCCTGTACCCGGACATCGAGCTGCACCTGGTCCGCACGAACTCCGCCACCGGTGGTTTGGCCGAAGACATTTGCGATCTGGAGGACCTCCAGCGGCCGTGCGGGCTCTTCGACGCTCTGGAAAGAAATCCGAACTGCTGGAGTACATGGCGAGCAAGCGCGTCTACATCGCCGGGCCGACCACCCTGATCGCGATGCTGCGCGTGATCGCGTTCGCCTGGACCAGGCCGCACTGCAGGCCAGACGAGGTGAAAGCTCCGAGGCAGGGGTGACTTAGAGGTGGTTCCATGCGTATGTCGGCAGGCCGTGGCTGCTCGCGATCGGCTTCCACAGGGCGACCACCTGGCGCTTGGCGGGGCCGGCCTTGTCGTTGGAGGAGATGGCGTCCTTGTAGTGCGCCGTCAGCGGGACGATCCTGCGGCCACAACCCTTTGCCTGTATCTCCTGCGCCCACGCGAGGTACGCCTGATCGGCGTCGAGGGAACTCTGGTACGCGGCGATCATCGACAGGCGGAGGCGGGAGCCGTCCCGTAGCCGGTCGACCTTGAGCCCACTCGACTGGGACAGTTCCTGCTGCCGGTCCCGGACGACCTGCTGGAAGCCGGGAACGCCCGCGGACACGTCGTCGCAGGTCCTCAGGCGGGATGGCAGATGCCCGCGCGCCGCCTTACCGGACTTGAGGACCTGGTCGACGGCGGCGGCCTGTTGCGCGGCACTCCCGGCGCCCGGCTCCGCCACGGGGGTGTGCGTCTTATGGTCTGACCGAGGAAGACCCTGCGTCAGGGCGTAGGCCAGGCCGCCGCTGAGCAAGGCCGCAGCCGCGATCGCGCAGGCCAGCAGCGGCATCTTCCGGCTCTTTCCCGTACGGCCGCCCGCCGGGGACACCGCGGTCTCCCCGGCGGGCGGCGGAACGCCCTGGTTCCAGCCGGCCGGGGCGTGTCCGGGGCGCGGTATCGGGCCTGTCCATGGGGCGCCGAGGTTCTGTGTGGCGGGGCCGGGCTCGGGCGGCATCGCGTCTGCCCCCGGAGTCGCGTACCGTCCCGGTGGTACGCCCCAGGGCCGTTTCTCGCCCACGTCCCAGACCGGAATCGGGAGCGGCTCGGTCTTCGGGTCCGGCCACCCGGTCTGCGGGTTCTTCGGTGATCCGGAGGCGAAGCGCGGCTCTGGGCCGGGACGTTCCCCCGCAGACGGGAGCGGTGTGCCGCACCGTGTGCAGGCGGATCGGCCTGAGGGGACGTCGTTCTCGCACGCCGGGCACTTCATGCACGGTCCTTTCTCGTCGACCATTCCTCATCAGTCGGAACATTGTGCCGTCCGCCGGTGACGAGGGGCCCGCCGGGCTTACAGGGGAGAGGTCCGAGGCGGGGTGGGATATGCAGCTAAAGTCTCCCTGGTTCTACGACTCCCTCCTTGTTCCCGTCGCGGACCGTGACGACGTGTCGGCGGACGGCGCGCGGGTCAGCGCCAGAACGCTGCCGCCCACGCCGATGAGGATGAGCGCGACGGCCACGCTGCTGCCCCCCTGGGTTTGCCAGTAGACGTCCTTCAGGTCGATGAGCAGCGCCATCTCGTCGACCACGAGAGCGAGTCCGACTCCGTACGCCACGCCCATCCACACGCGCCAGGCCGGGGAGCGTTCGACGAGCCCGCAGGCTCCCACGATCGCCAGAAGCAGGATCCCCCAGAGGTAGTGGTGGATGTGGACGCCGCCGAGGTGGACGTTGCCGATCCGGGAGACGTGAAGATGGATCACCCAGGTCAGCAGGCGCAGCACGGTGAAGGTGACGGTGAAAGACCACCAGGCCAGGACCAGTCCGCGCCGGGTAGGGTGAACCTCCCGCAGGCGGCGTGGCCTGCGTGCGGGAGAAGCCTCTCCCTCGGCCCGGTGCGCTTCACTTTCATCCGCCATCATCCCTGCTTCCACGCTGCACGCCGCTTTCGTCCGTACCGTACGCGGTGCCGCTGAGGTCAGTGTTCGGGGAGCAGGGCGATGCGGGCGAGGATGCGGGAGAGGCGGACGGCGGTCGCGTGGGCCGGGGCGATCGGCTGGACTATGTGGCTGACGGCGAGCCGTACGACCGTTTCGAGCGCCAGGTCGCGGGACTCGGCGTCGATGTGCGGCCAGGCCTCGGCCGCGTAGCCGTTGAGCATCGCGGTCGCGGTGTCCAGCAGGGGCTCCGAGCGGGTGGTCAGGTGGGCGATGAGATCGTCCTCGCCGCCGCGGGAGCTGGTGAGGATGCTCTTGAGCAGCGGGTTGTCGGCGGCGGTGTCGAGGGTGAAACGGACTGCCGCCTCGACCGCGTCTTGCGGGTCGTCGCGGTGCACGTCCAGCTGCTCCTGGATGCCGAGCAGGAACCGTTCGACCTCGCGCAGCACCAGCGCCTGGCCGATCGCGTCCTTGGTGCCGAACTCGGTGTAGACGGTCTGGCGGCTGACCCCCGCCGTGGTGGCGATATGGGTCATCCGGAGCTTGTCCCAGCCGGCGGCGGTTACCAGTTCGTACGCGCCGTCCAGGAGCCGCTCTCGCAACAGCGACCGGACCGACTCTCGATAGCGCGTCATGGTCTCCCAAGCATAGCGATCGCGTAACGTCCAGACTCTTGACACTACCGATACTTATGTCTAATTTCTGGACATCGGACCAGGTTGTGTAAGGAGCTGGGTATGACGGCGATCACGGCGAAGGTGACCTGGCGGGACGGGAAGAAGTACCTGTGGCTGCTGGGGCTCTTCGTCCCGACCTTCCCGTTCCTGGCCTGGGGGCTGACCGCCGCGACGGGCCTGGGGATCTTCTGGTGGTCGGGGCTGATCCTGCTGTTCGGGATCTTCCCGATCCTCGACCAGATGGTCGGCAAGGACTCGGTCAATCCGCCCGAGAGCCTGTTGGCCTGGCTGGAGGAGCAGCGCTACTACCGCTGGTGCACCTACCTGTTTCTGCCGGTGCAGTACGCCGGGCTGGTCGCGGCGTGCGCGCTGTGGACGCTTGGCGGGCTGTCGGTGGTCGACAAGGTCGGGCTGGCGTTCACCATGGGTGCGGTCGGCGGAATCGGCATCAACACCGCGCATGAGCTGGGGCACAAGAAAGACTCGCTGGAGCGCTGGCTGTCAAAGATCGCGCTGGCGCAGACCGCGTACGGCCACTTCTACATCGAGCACAACCGCGGCCACCACGTACGCGTCGCGACGCCCGAGGACCCGGCCAGCTCACGGCTGGGCGAGAGCTTCTGGCGGTTCCTGCCACGCAGCGTGTGGGGCAGCTTCCGCTCCGGCTGGCATCTGGAGAAGGCCCGCCTCGAACGCGCAGGCAAGGGCCCGTGGACGTTCCGCAACGACGTGCTCAACGCCTGGGCGATGACGCTCGTCCTCTTCGGCGCGCTGCTCGCCGCCTTCGGCCCCGGCATCCTGCCCTACCTGCTGCTGCAGGCCGTCTTCGGCTTCTCGCTGCTGGAGGTCGTCAATTACCTCGAGCATTACGGCCTGCTCCGGCAGAAGGCCGCGGGCGGGCGTTACGAGCGCTGCGCCCCGCAGCACAGCTGGAACAGCAACAACATCGCCTCCAACGTGCTCCTCTACCACCTGCAGCGGCACAGCGACCACCACGCCAACCCCACGCGCCGCTACCAGGCGCTGCGCCACTTCGACGAGGCCCCCGAACTACCCTCCGGCTACGCCACGATGATCGTGCTCGCCTACGTGCCGCCGCTCTGGCGCCGCGTCATGAACAAGCGCGTCCTGGCCCACTACGACGATGACGTCACCCGGGCCAACATCCATCCGGCCAAGCGCGCCGAACTGCTCGCCAGATACGCACGCACCGGGAGCGCCGCATGAGCCGCTTCCAGTGTCCCGTCTGCGACTACTTCTACGACGAGCGCGACGGCGAGCCCCGCGAGGGCTTCCCGGCCGGCACCGCCTGGCGCGAGGTGCCCGACGACTGGTGCTGCCCCGACTGCGGGGTCCGCGAAAAGATCGACTTTGAGGAGCTGAGCGCGCGATGAACGACTTCAGGATCTGGGAGTGCCTGGTGTGCGGCTTCGTCTACGACGAGGCGAAGGGCTGGCCGGACGAGGGCATCGCCCCCGGTACCCGCTGGGCGGACATCCCCGACGACTGGTCGTGCCCCGACTGCGGCGCCGCCAAGTCCGACTTCGAGATGGCCGAGGTCACGCGTGCCTGATGAGATCCAGACACGCCGGATCCACATTCTGGGCGTCACCGCCAACCCGACCAGGGTCTGGGCGGCCCAGCAGGCCCGGAACCTGATCCCGCCGCGGTCGCCTCGCGCGAAGCCCAGGTGAGAGGCCTGCTGATAAGTTTTCGCACGGCACAGGCGCGGTCGAGGGCGGCGGCATCCCTGCGTTAACTCAAGGCTGGCGAACTCGCCGGGCCGTGGCCGTACCTCCGAGATGGGCGGTCAGTTCTGCAGGGTATGGCGTGCGAGCTTGAATCCGATGTCCAGCCCCAGCTGGAGCAGGATCCCCGCTCCGCAGGCGCCCGCGATGGCGAGCGCCACTGGCTCCACGAGCGGGAGCAGCGAACGCATCGTGCCCGCGAGACCGCCCTGCAGTGCCGGCGTCGGAATCGTGATGGTGATCGTCATGATGGGCCTCCCGTCCGCGTCGTCGCGCGGCGTTATGGCACCGGGTCGT
>JAOPYL010000277.1 GCA_025964625.1 Actinoallomurus sp.
CCGGGGCGCGGCGGACGGCGACGCCGTCGCGGGCGGGGCGCCGTGCGTCGTTCCGGGCGGGGTACGCGGAATGGCCGCGGGTTCGTCGGAGCGGGGGGCCGTCCGGCCCCTGGTCCCCGCCAGGACCCCCGCGGCCACCGCCAGCGCCAGGACGCCTGCGGTGACGGCCGGCAACACCCCGAACCGATCGAGGAACCGCAGCCGTTCCTTCTTCGGCGGCAGGGCCGGTGGCGGCGGGGTCGCGGCCACCGCCAGCAGTTCGGCGGCGCGTTCAGCGGTCAGCCGCCGCGTCGGTTCCTTCGCCAGGAGGCCCTCCAGCAGCGGCCGCAGTGGCCCCGCGCGTACCGGAGGGTCGGGTTCGACGGTGACCAGTGCGCTCAGCGTGGCCATCGCCGTCTCATGGTCGTACGGCGGCCGGCCCTCGACGGCGGCATAGAGCGTCGCGCCGAGCGACCACAGGTCGGACGCCGGCGTCGCGCGTTCGCCGCGCGCCACCTCGGGTGCGACGTACGCGGGCGAGCCCATGAAGGTGCCCGACTGGGTCAGCGTGGTGGCGCCCTCGTAGGTCGCGATGCCGAAGTCGGTGAGCACCACCCGGCCGGACGTCTCCAGCAGCACGTTGCTGGGCTTGACGTCGCGGTGGACGATCCCAGCGTCGTGGGCGGCGCACAGGGCGGCGAGGAGCTGCCGGCCGATCTGGGCGACCCGGAGCGGCGAGATGGGGCCGTCGTCGACGAAGACGTCCTCCAGCGAGCGCGCCGCGACGTACTCCATGATCAGCCAGGGGCGGGAGTCCTCGATCACCACGTCGTACATGGCGATCAGGCCCGGATGGCGCAGCCGGCCGGCGGCCATCGCCTCACGGTTCGTCCGCCGGACGAGGTTCATCTGCTCTCGCTGGTCCAGGCTGGGCGGCAGGTGCACCTCCTTGACCGCGACCTCGCGGTTCTCCAACTCGTCGTGCGCCCACCAGACCGTGCCCATGCCGCCCCGGCCGATCTGCTCGATGAGCCGGTAGCGGCCGGAGAGCAAGCGATCCCGCGACTCGGCCACGAAGCGCAAGATACCCGGGTAGCGCCAACTCAGGCACCCGTATCCTTACCGCGAACGTGCCCCCAGGCCGGGCGCGTTGCACGATCGGATTGTCCGGAACGCCGGTGATTCACGCGGTCGAAAGAGGCTTGGTGAGCAAGCCCGATGTTCCGGCTTGGGCACGACCACGTACGCCTGACGGAGCCGCGGCCGGTCAGCGGCGGCCGATGGTCAGGAGAGGGCCCGTCGTGTCGGCGAAGAAGTCGTTGCCCTTGTCGTCGATGACGATGAAGGCCGGGAAGTCCTCGACGTCGATCTTCCAGACCGCCTCCATGCCCAGCTCCGCGTACTCCAGGACCTCGACCTTCTTGATGCAGTCCTGTGCCAGCCGGGCGGCGGGGCCGCCGATCGAGCCGAGGTAGAACCCGCCGTGGGTCCCGCAGGCGTCCGTGACCTGCTTGCTCCGGTTCCCCTTGGCCAGCATGACGTGGGAGCCGCCGGCCGCCTGGAACTGCTCGACGTAGGAGTCCATCCGCCCGGCCGTCGTCGGGCCGAATGAGCCGCTCGCATAGCCCTCGGGCGTCTTGGCCGGGCCGGCGTAGTAGACGGCGTGGTCGCGCAGGTACTCCGGCATCGGCTCGCCCGCGTCCAGCCGCTCCTTGATCTTGGCATGCGCGATGTCCCGGGCGACGACGAGCGGCCCGGTCAGTGACAGCCGCGTCTTGACCGGATACCGGCTCAGCTGGGCGCGGATCTCGTCCATCGGCCGGTTGAGGTCGATGTGCACCACCTCGCCGTCGAGGTCGCCCTCGGTGGTCTCGGGCAGGTACCGCGCGGGGTCGGACTCCAGCCGCTCCAGGAAGACGCCGTCACGGGTGATCTTCGCGAGGGCCTGGCGGTCGGCGCTGCACGACACGGCGATCGCCACCGGGCAGGACGCGCCGTGCCGGGGCAGCCTGATCACCCGCACGTCGTGGCAGAAGTACTTGCCGCCGAACTGCGCGCCGATGCCGAGCTTCTGGGTGAGCTCGAAGACCTGCTCCTCGAGTTCGAGGTCGCGGAAGCCATGCCCGGCCGGGCTCCCCGCGGACGGCAGCGTGTCCAGGTAGTGCGCGGAGGCGTACTTCGCGGTCTTCAGCGCGTACTCGGCGCTGGTGCCGCCCACGACGATGGCCAGGTGGTACGGCGGGCAGGCCGCGGTGCCCAGAGACCGGATCTTCTCCTCCAGGAAGGACAGCATCCGGTCCGGGTTCAGGACCGCCTTGGTCTCCTGGTAGAGGAACGACTTGTTGGCGCTGCCACCGCCCTTGGCCATGAACAGGAACTTGTACGCGTCGCCCTCGGTCGCGTACAGCTCGATCTGCGCGGGCAGGTTGCTGCCGGTGTTCTTCTCCTCCCACATGGTCAGCGGTGCCATCTGGGAGTAACGGAGGTTCAGCCGCGTGTACGCGTCGTAGACACCGCGAGCGATGTGGCGTTCGTCCTGCCCGTCGGTGAGGACGTGCTGGCCGCGCTTGCCCATCACTATCGCGGTGCCGGTGTCCTGGCACATGGGCAGGACACCGGCCGCCGCGATGTTGGCGTTCTTGAGCAGGTCCAGCGCGACGAACCGGTCATTCGGCGACGACTCCGGGTCGTCGAGGATCTTGCGCAG
This sequence comes from Actinoallomurus sp., assembly GCA_025964625.1. GTDB lineage: Bacteria > Actinomycetota > Actinomycetes > Streptosporangiales > Streptosporangiaceae > Actinoallomurus. The sequence goes on from JAOPYL010000277.1 coordinate 2,687, forward strand.
CTGCGCGAGGTGCGCGGGGCGGAGCAGGTGCGAGATGTCGTGGATCGCCGTCTCCGTGAGCAGCCGCAGCACCTCGGGATCGACCTGTAGGAAGGTGCGCCCGCCGGCCTCGAACTCGCTGATCCCGTCGCTCGTCAGCAGGCGGTAATCGGTCTCGTCCGGGCCCTGGGGGAGAAGCTCGGTGAAGGCGAACTCGGACATCGGCTACCTCACTGGCGACATGATCTGGATGGATCATCAGGGTAGAGCGGCCGGACTCTGACGTCGTACCGGGGGGCAGGACTTGTTCGTCGCGTAGCGGGGTATGACGGTAAAGGGGAAATGCCATGTCATTCGCGGCGAATACCGTACTGAGCGGTCTGTTCCGTAACGATGGTGTGATCTACGGCGTCCTGACGGTGGTGGGCCTGGTGATCGTGGTCACCTTCGTCGTCGGCCTCATCGTGCTCGTGATCCGCAGCTGCAACCGTGAGTGGCCGACCCGCTGACCCGGTCAGCCCGGCCACGACGCCGCACCCGACGAGGAGGGCGCCGGCGAGTTCTCCCATGCCAGGAGTCCGGCGTGTCGGCGCCGGCTACGCCCGCCTCCCCGAACGGCGGACTCACCGAGGCGGTTCGACTCCTGGCGGCCGCTATCGCGGGTTGCGGTCGATGAGCTGTTTGACGATCACGTTGCGCTGGATCTCGTTGGTGCCCTCGCCGACGATCATCAGGGGTGCGTCGCGGAAGTACCGCTCCACGTCGAATTCGGTGGAGTAGCCGGCCGCGCCGTGGATGCGCACCGCGTTGAGGGCTATCTGCATGGCCGCCTCGGAGGCGTACAGCTTGGCCATGCCGGCCTCTATGTCGCAGCGCTCTCCACCGTCCAGGCGCTCCGCGGCGTCGAGGGTCAGCAGTCGCGCGGCCCGCAGCTGCGTCGCCATGTCGGCCAGGTAGTTGCCGATCGACTGGTGCTGCCAGATGGGCTTTCCGAACGCCTCCCGCTCCTGGGCGTAGCGGAGGGAGTCCTCCAGCGCCGCACGGCCCACGCCGAGGGCGCGGGCGGCCACCTGGATCCGGCCCACCTCAAGGCCGCGCATCATCTGCGCGAACCCGCGCCCCTCCTCGCCGCCGAGCACCGCGTCGAGCGACGCCTCGTATCCGTCAAAGGAGATCTCACAGCTCTCGACGCCTTTGTAACCGAGCTTGGGCAGGTCGCGGGAGACGGTCAGCCCGGGGCCCTTCTCGACCAGCAGGATGCTGATCCCCCGGTGGCGGGGTGTCGCCTCCGGGTCCGTCTTGCACATCAGCGCGATCAGCCCGGCGTGGCGCGCGTTGCTGATCCACATCTTGGCGCCGTCGACGACGTAACGGTCCCCGCTTCGCCGTGCCGTGGTGCTGATCGCCTGCAGGTCCGACCCGCCGGAGGGTTCGGTGAGCGCCATGGTCGCGCGTAGCTCGCCGGTCGCCATGCGCGGCAGGTACCGGCGTTTCTGCTCCTCTGTTCCGAAGACCGCGATCAGGTACGACACGACCGAGTGGCCGCCGACCGCGCCCGCCAGGCTCATCCAGCCGCGGGCCAGTTCCTCGGTCACCAGCGCGTAGCACCGCTTCGAGACGCTGACCTCGCCGTACGGCTCCGGAATGGTGAGCCCGAACACGCCGAGCTCCTTCATCCGCTCGATGAGCCGTTCCGGGTAGGTGTTCGCGTGCTCCAGATCGCGCGCGGCGGTGCGGACCTCACGGTCGACGAAGTCGGCGACCACGTCCACGATCGCCCGCTCCTCATCGTTCAGCCTGATCATGACGGTGGCCTCCCTGCGGCTGTGTCCAGATCGCCGGGCAAGTATGTTTCATGCCTGTGAGCGAGCTGACAGACGGTCCGGAGAACCCGCCGGCGCACTTCGCGGCCGTGGTGGCGGATTGGACGCCTCCGGAGATCGTGTCCACCGACGTGTTGACTCCCGGGCCGGTCGCGGCGCTGGCGGCACTGTTCGACCAGCCGGACCCGGCGCCCCGGGACGGTGACCCGCTGCCGCCACTGTGGCACTGGCTGTACTTCGCCGAGTGGGTGCCCCAGTCCGAGCTCGGCCCGGACGGTCACCCGCGTGACGGCGCGTTCCTGCCCCCGCTGCCCGAGCGCCGCCGGATGTTCGGCGGCGGCAGGCTCACCGTCCACGCACCGCTGCGGCGGGGCGACACGGTCACCCGGCGGGCCGGGGTCGCCGGGGTGCGGACCCGCCGGGGCGGCTCCGGCTGGCTGCTTCTCGTGACGGTCCGCTATGAGTTCTCCGTCGGCGGCGAGGTGCTCGTCGTGGAGGAGCAGGACATCGTCTACAGGGATCCGCGTACGCCGTCGTCGGCACCCACGTCCGGCGCCGAGGACGGGCTCGACGGCCCGTGGCGGTTCGAGCTGGTGCCGGACCCCGTGCTGCTGTTTCGGTTCAGCGCGCTCACCGCCAACGCCCACCGCATCCACTACGATCTGCCGTACGCGACCCAGGTCGAGGGATACCCGGGGCTGCTCGTGCACGGTCCGCTGCTCGCCCTCAGCCTGCTGGAGCTGCCGCGGCGTTTCGCCGGCGAGCGAGCGGTCCGCGAGTTCACCTACCGCGCGCGGCGGCCGGTCTTCGCCGGGAGACCGATCATCGTCCGCGGGGGTCCCGAGACCGACACAGGGGTGCGCCTCGGGGCGGGCGGAGCCTTCACCGGGACCGCGCGGCTTGTCTGAGGTGCGGCCCGTGTGGGCCGGATGATCGCGGGTACTACCGGCGACGACGATGGGAGATCAGATGAGCCTGGACGAAGCGGCGCGCCAACTGGAGCTTGCCGCTCACGATACTCAGGTCGCCTTCGACTGCATTGGTCTCGGTGACATCGAGCGGGCGCACACGCACGCCATCACCGCCCGTGCGGCGGCCGACGCGGCCGAGGTCGCCCTGCGCATCGCTCTTACCGACCTGACGCCGGAGGAGGCCGAACGCGCGGGCGAGGCGGCCATGGAGCGTCTGTCGGAAGAGGAGGGCTCCCGCCACTGAGTCGAGCCGGGCGCCGTCCCGTCCGGGGTCGCCCGGCCGCGCGGGGGGCCGCCGAACCGGCTCCGTGCCCGCGCGCGGAGTGTTTCGGCGTCCGGCTCGCGGTGCATCCACCCGGAGACCGTTCGCTGATCCGGCGCGCTGTCGCCGCTCGCTCTCAGGCGACGGGACGCTCGGTCACGGCGGCATCGGGCGCGGCTCCGGCGACGGGGTCCGGCTGAAAGCCCTTCGCGGAGCCCAGGATCACCAGAGTGAGCGCCGCACCCACGGCGTAGGCGATCCACAGGTTCGAGGCGGCCGCGCCCGCGACGACCGCACCGAGGACGAAGCCGACGTAATTGAAGACGTTGACCCGGGCGACGGCGATGCCGAGCCCGGTCGGGTCGAGCCGGCCGGCCGCCGAGAACGAGGTCGGCACCACCACGGCCAGGCCCAGGCCGGCGACCGCGAATCCGGCGATCGCGACGGCGGGGTCCGGAGCGGCCGCCGCTCCCAGCAGGCCGAGGCCGCCGATGACCGCCCCCGCGGCCACCACCCGGGCCGCGCCGTAGGCCCGTACGACGAAGTCGGCGCCGGTACGGCTCAGCGTCATGAAGATCTGGTACGCCACGTACGCCAGTGGGGCGACCGTGCCGGTGGCGTGCAGGTCGTCCTTCAGATACTTGGCGCTGTAGCTCGATGTCGCCGAGTCCGCGATGAACATGCAGGTGACGGCCACGCCGATGATGACGATCGGCTTCCAGGGCACGCTCTTGGCCGCGGCCCTGAGCTGCTCGCCGCTCGGTCCGGCGGCCTCCTTCTCCTTCGGGTACAGGCGCCGGCCGGACCACAGGGAGACGGCGACGCCGAGCACCGCCGGTATCGCGAACCCGGTGCTGAGGCTCATGTCGATCTTGTTGGCCAGGGCGACCCACAGGCCCGCGCCGATGCCGGCCGCGCTCCATACGGCGTGGAAGCCGGTCAGCAGGCTCTTTCCGTAAAGCGTCTCGGCGGTGACCGCCTGGGCGTTCATCGACGCGTCCACCGCGCCGACGAAGAGGCCGAACAGCGCCGTGGTGGCGTACAGGGCCAGGTCACCCGGGGCCATGCCGATCGCGACGATCGACAGCAGCACGAACGGCTGGGCGATGCGCAGCACGACGCCGCTGCCGTGCCGCGGCATAAGGGATCCCGCGAGGATGCTGCCGATGCCGGCGACCACCGGGACGGCCAGCAGGATGAGCGCGAGCGTGCCGTCGCTCAGGTTGTGCGCCTTCTGGATCTCGGGGATCCGGGTCACCAGCGCGGCGAAGCACAGCCCCTGCACGCCGAACGCGGCGTACGCCGACCGGCGACCCCGCCGGGTCCGTTGATCGATCTCTGCCGCCACGTGGCCCTCCGGAACGCGAAAGAGGTTCGCGTCAGGGTAGAGATCTGGTCAGGGCAGGTCAATATGGCCGTCCGGCCCCCAACGCGCCCGGTGTCAGTCGATGAGACGGCGGCGCATGCCGCGTACGGCGAGCGCCCACATGAGCGCAGCGAACAGCACGAGCGCCCCCAGGTGACCGAGGTCGGCGAGTGGCCGGAAGCCGAAGACGGCGTGCCGGACCAGCTCCACACAGTGGTAGAGCGGGTTGACCTGCGCGGCCATGCGGGCCCAGCCCGGCAGGCCCCCGACAGGGAAGAACGTGCCCGCCACGAGGAACAGTGGCGTGAGCACGCCGCTGATCACGTAGTCGAAGCTGTTGATCGACGGCACCACCGTGGACGCCCAGATACCGAACAGGGCGAAGCCGGCCGCCGTGACGGTGGTGAAGACGGGCACGACGAGCACACCGGGACCCGGGCGCAGGCCGAAGGCCAGCGCCACAAGCACCGGCGTGCATGAGAACAGCCCGCTCTTCACCGCGATCCACGACGCCTCACCGGCGACCACCTCGTGCACGTCCACCGGCGCCGCCAGCACCGCGTCATAGGAGTGCTGGTAGGTGCGCCGGATGTAGGTGTTGAACATGCCGGGGAACACCGAGGTGAACAGCGCCGCCGAGGCCACGACCCCGGTGCCGACGAAGTCGACGTAGCGATAGCCGGCGACGTGGCCGACGAGCGACCCGAACCCGAACCCGAACGCCAGCAGATAGATCGTCGGCTCGACGATCGACGCGAACGACGTGGACGTCCAGTAGCGCCCGAAGAGCGCCAGCTCCCGCCGCCACACCCCGCGTACCGGAGCCCACTCGAATCGTCTCAGCCTGGTGTCACTCAACGGTCTCTCCGGTCAGGACGACGAAGACGTCTTCGAGGTTGGCGGCCCGCCTCACCACGCGGTGTCCGTTCGTCAGCGCCTCGCCGAGGGAGGGTGGGATCCGCTCGGCGCGCAGCACCGACACCGTCGGCCCGGTGCGACGGGTGGGCAGGCCGGCTCGGCGGGCCAGCCCCTCGATCTCGGCGAGCCGGTCGGGCGGACCCTCGTGCTCCTCGACCCGGTCGCCCGCGTGCTCGGCGATCAACTCCGCGGGAGTGCCGTTCGCGATCACCCGGCCGTGCGACATGAGGGCGCAGGCGTCGGCGAGCCGCTCGGCCTCCTCGATGTAGTGCGTGGACATCAACACCGTCACACCATCCGCGCGAAGCCCGGCGATGAGGCCCCACAGGTCGGCGCGGACCTGCGGATCGAGCCCGACCGTCGGCTCGTCGAGCAGGACGAGCCGCGGCGAGTGCACCAGCCCGCGCGCGACCAGCAGCCGTCGGCGCATGCCGCCCGACAGGTTGACCGCACGGGCCTCCGCCCGCCCGGTGAGCTGGGCGATCTCCAGCGCGCGGTCCACGGCCTCGCGCAACCCCGCCCGCGGCACCCGGTAGAGGCGCGCGAACACCTCCAGGTTCTGCCGGACGGTCAGCTCCTCGTCGAGGTTGTCGGTCTGCGGCACCACGCCCATCAGCGCACGCGCCTGCTTGGCCTCGCTCGGGATGTCGTGGCCGAGCACCCTGATCGTGCCCTCGTCGGCGCGGGACTGAGCGGTGAGCAGGCGCATGGTCGTGGACTTGCCCGCGCCGTTCGGACCGAGGAGCCCCAGGCACATTCCGGCGGGCACCTCGAGCGTCAGCCCGTCGACCGCCGCGATCTGGGTGCCGTCCCGGTCGGAGTACCGCTTGACGACGTCTCGCAGCGTGATTGCCATGGGGCCACCGTAGGGAGGAGCAACGACAGAGTGCCAACGAATATCGTCGGGGCGTGGACTTTCCGTGGAAGCCGGCTCAGCAGCCCATCTCCCCGCGCGAGTTGCGCGCCTCCGACACGGACCGCGAGCGTGTCGTCAGGTTGCTGCGGGACGCGCACGGCGACGGCCGGCTCACCCTGGACGAGCACGCGGAGCGGGTCGGGCGCGCGTACGCCGCCCGGACGCTGGGCGACCTCACCGAGCTGACGGGGGACCTGACGCCGGCGGACCAGCAACCCATCCGCGTGGATCCAGGCCCGCTCCACGCCCTGTTCCGGACGGTCCGGCACGGCGGGCGGTGGGTCGTGCCCGGCCGGTTCCCGGTCTCCGCGCTGTTCGGGACGCTGGAGATCGATCTGCGCGAGGCGCTGCTGCAGCGCAGGCATGTGGTCGTGCGGGCGAGCGTGCTCGGCGGCCGCCTGCGGCTCGTCGTCCCCGAGGGCGTGCGCGTCGAGTTCACCGGCCGCTCCATCATCGGCTTCCAGGACCTGCGGGTACGCCCGCGGCAGGGCGAGGACGGGCCCGTCATCGAGGTGAGCGGGACGATCGTGCTCGGTTCGGTCAACGCGCGCACGCCCAGGCGGCGCCGGCGCTCGCGGTTTCCCCGCGGCGGCCTCCGCTGACCGGGCCGGTCCGCAGCGGATCCCACCGGGCACGCCTGCGTCGCGGTGAGGATCACGGACCAGGACCAGCAGGTCATGTCGGCGTTTCAATAACAGTTGAGACTCCTCGCAGCTCATCCTCTTGAACTGGTACGGACCAGCTCCTATCGTTCAGTGCCATGCGCGATTCTGCTCAATGAGCAGCAAAATCGTGCACAACCTTTCATGCCTGTGAAAGGAGGCGGCGGCGCGAGCCGTGCACAGCTGTGCCACGCCAAACGGCCGCTCGGAGGTGATGAGCCGGGGGCCGGACCGGGGGGTTGGCGAAACCCTTTCATTACAACGATCGGGGCCGTCGCGCGCACCCGCGCGCCCCGAAGCCTCAGCAGAGAAGGCGGGGACAGGTGAAACGGCATCTCATGGGCGTCATCGCCGCGGGTCTCACGGTGACCCTCGGTATGACCGGATGCAGCAAGGGCAGTTCCTCCGGCGGTGGTGGCGACAGCAAGACGATCAAGTTCGTCGCCGCGATCTATGACGACAAGACCAAGAGCCTCTGGGACAGCCTCATCAAGACCTTCGAGGCCCAGAACAAGGGCTACAAGGTCAACCTGGAGATGGTCGACTGGACCCAGATGGACGCCAAGGTCAAGACCTACGTCCAGACCAAGCAGACGCCCGACATCCTGAACTACAACGCGTTCGCCGACTTCGCCCGGGACGGCCTGCTCTTCCCGACCTCGGACGTGCTGTCCTCGCAGGCGTCGAGCGACATCCTCCCGTCCTTCATCGACGGCGACAAGTACAAGGGCACGCCGTACGGCATGCCATTGCTGTCCAGCGTCCGGCTGTTCTTCTACAACAAGGACGTCTTCAAGAAGGCCGGCATCAGCACGCCGCCCAAGACGTGGGACGACGTTCAGGCCGACGCCCAGAAGATCAAGACCAAGGTGAAGGGCGTCTTCCCGCTGGGCCTTCCGCTCGGCGCCGAGGAGTCCCAGGCCGAGTTCTTCATGTGGGCGATGAACAACGGTGGCGGCTACGTCGACCAGTCAGGCAACTGGGCGCTCGACAGCCAGGCCAACGTGGACACGATGAACTACCTCAAGGGGCTCAGCAAGGGCGGCCTCACCCAGCCGAACCCGGAGACGACCGACCGCAAGGACGCCTTCAACGAGTTCGCGCAGGGCAAGATCGGCATGCTCAATGGCGCGGTCTTCATGCCGGCGGGCTTCATCAACAAGGTCAACCCCAAACTGCCGTTCGGCATCGCGCAGCTGCCCACCAAGACCGGGGGCACGCCCAGCACGCTCGGCGTGCAGGACTTCCTGGTGGCCTTCAAGAATGACGGTGGCAAGAAGAAGGACGCCGTCTCGAAGTTCCTGAACTTCTTCTACCAGACGAACAACGTGGCCAACTTCCAGAAGGAAGAGGGCTTCCTGCCGGTGACCAAGTCGGCGGGCGATGTGATCGCCAGCGCCGTGCCGTACGACAAGCCGTTCATCGACGCCCTGCCGAACGCGAAGTTCTACCCCACGGGCAACGCCGCCTGGGGGCCGCTGGCCAACACGGTCAAGGAGAAGCTCGGCACGGCGATCACCGCGTCCGACCCCAAGAGCGTCCTGACCCAGCTCCAGCAGACCGCCCAGAAGAACGGTTGACGGACGGCTCGTGCAGAACACCATCGAGGCGCGTGGCGCCGGGGCCACGGCTCCGGCGCCGCCATCGAGAGCGAGCGCCCTGCGCCGGCTCGGCCGGGCACTCGCTCCGCTGCCCTGGATCGGCCCCGCGGTCATCCTGATCGCGGCCGTGGTCCTGTGGCCGGTCATCGAGATGGCTCGGACGTCGCTGATGAGGATCAGCTCGTCCGGGGCGACGATCGGCACCCGCGGAACCGGGAACTACCATGACCTGTTCGACGAGCCGGACCTCGTCAGCGTGCTGCTGCGCACCGTGGTCTGGGTGGTCGGCGTCGTGCTGGTCACGATCGTGGTGTCGCTCGCGCTCGGGCAACTGCTCAACGCCCGGTTCCCGGGACGGCGCGTGGTGCGCTGGGCGGTGATCGTGCCCTGGGCCGCGTCGGTGCTCATGACCGCGCTGACGTGGAAGTGGATGCTCAACTACTACTACGGCGTGGTCAACAAGATCCTCCAGGGCGTGGGGGTCATCGACCACCCGGTGAACTGGCTGTCGAACCCCACCCAGGCGCTGATCTGGATGATGTGGGTGGCCGTCTTCGTCTCGCTGCCGTTCAGCTCGTTCGTCATCCTGGCCGGGCTGCAGACCATCCCGCAGGACGTCTACGAGGCTGCCACCGTCGACGGCGCCGGCCGCGCGCGGACCTACTTCCGCATCACGCTGCCGCTGCTGCGGCCGTCTCTGCTGGTCGCGGCGATCATCAACGTGATCAATGTCTTCAACTCCTTCCCGATCATCTACGCGATGACGGGTGGCGGGCCGGGGGACAAGACAGACACCAGCACGACCTTCATGTACAAGCTCGCCTTCTCCGGGTCCGGCGATGTCGGGGAGTCCGCCGCGATGGCGGTCGTGAACTTCGCGCTGATCCTGATCCTGGTCCTGGCGTACCTGCGGGTCGTCGGCTGGCGCGGGGAGACACAACGATGAACAGCCGGAGCAAGCCTCGCGTCGCGATCCTGGCCGGCGTCGGCTACCTGGTCGCGTTCGTGTTCGTCGCGCCGTACCTGGAGATGGCCCTCACGGCGCTCAAGCCCGATCGCGAGCTGACCAGGTCGCCGACCACCTTCCTGCCGAAGCACTGGGAGTTCGGCAACTTCGTCAACGTGTGGAAGGCCGCGCCGATCTGGCAGAACATGCAGGTCTCGCTCATCGTCGCCGGCGTGGCCACGTTGATCGCGCTGGTCGTGTCGCTGCCGGCGGCGTACTACACGGCGCGCAACCGGTTCCGCGGGCGGGGCGCGTTCCTGCTGCTGGTGCTCGTCACCCAGATGTTCGCGCCCACCGCCCTGGTGATCGGCATCTACCGCGAGATGGTGGCGCTGAACCTCACCGACACGCTGCTCGCGCTGATCCTGGTCAACGCCGCCTTCAACCTGCCGTTCTGCGTGTGGATCCTGCACGGGTACTTCTCCAGCATCCCGAAGGAGCTGGAGGAGGCCGCCTATCTGGACGGCGCCGGCAAGGTCACGGCACTGACCCGCGTGACGCTGCCGCTGTCCCTGCCCGGTCTGGTCACCGCGGTGATCTACACGTTCATCGGCGCGTGGAACGAGTACGTCGTCGCCCTGACCATCACGTCGTCGCCCGACCGCCAGCCGCTTACCGTGGCCATCCCGGGGTTCGTCACGTCGTACCAGGCGCACTGGCAGTTCCTGTTCGCGACCTCGCTGATCGCGATCGTGCCGGTGGTGGTCCTGTTCGTCTTCATCGAGCGTTATCTCATCGGCGGCCTCACCGCGGGCGGCGTCAAATAGCCCTTCACCGGGCTCCGGGCGCGCCGGAGCCCGGTGAAGATCAGCTCGCGCTGTCGAAGTTGATCGCGGAGTAGGCGCGCAGCTTGGACAGCTGGTGCTGGCTGTCGATTCTGCGGATCGTCCCGCTACGGGAGCGCATGACCAGGGAGTTCGTGGACGCGACGCCCTTGCGGTAGCGGACACCGCCGACGAGCTCGCCGTCGGTGATACCGGTCGCGGCGAAGAACACGTCGTCGGAGGCCACCAGGTCGTCGGTGGTCAGCACGCGGGAAAGGTCGTGCCCGGCGTCGATGGCCCGCTGACGCTCCGCGTCGTCCCGCGGCCACAGCTTGCCCTGCAGTACGCCGCCGAGGGACTTGATCGCGCAGGCCGCGATGATCCCCTCCGGGGTGCCGCCGATGCCGAGCATCAGGTCGATGCCGGTGTTCTCGCGGGCGGCCATGATCGCGCCGGCCACATCGCCGTCGGTGATGAACTTGATCCGTGCCCCCGCCTCGCGGATCTCCTTGACGATGTGCTCGTGCCGCGGCCGGTCGAGGATGACGACCATGACGTCCTGCGGCGAGGAGCCCTTCGCCCTGGCCACCGCGCGGATGTTGTCGCCGACCGGCGCTTCGATGTCGACGACGTCGGCCGCCTCCGGCCCGGTCGCCAGCTTCTCCATGTAGAACACCGCCGACGGGTCGTACATCGTGCCGCGCGGGCTGACCGCGATGACCGCGATGGCGTTGTTCATGCCGAGGGCGGCGAGCCGGGTGCCGTCGATCGGGTCGACGGCCACGTCGCACTCGACCCCTCGGCCGTCGCCGACCTGCTCGCCGTTGAAGAGCATCGGAGCCTGGTCCTTCTCGCCTTCTCCGATGACCACCACGCCGTTCATGGACACGGTGTTGATGAGCTGGCGCATCGCGTTCACGGCGGCCCCGTCGGCGCCGTTCTTGTCACCGCGCCCGACCCACCGGGCCGCGGCCATGGCCGCCGCCTCGGTGACCCGTACGAGCTCCAGTGCGAGGTTGCGGTCAGGGGCGTCGGCCTCGGTTGCGAGGGGGGACGATACGGTCGTTTCTTCAGTCATGGCGATACAGGCCTTCCTGTTCGGTCTCTATCGATCGTAATTTCCGAGCAGACAGGGCGTAATCTAGGGCCGTAATGAGCAGCGACATCAAGCGGCGACCCGGTGAGCGACCCGGCCGTACGGCACTGCGTGGCACCCCGTCCCCGCAGCGAGTGCCGTGCGCGTCGCCGATCGGGCGAGGAGCGCGCCAGTGAGCATCGAACACCTCCCGCGCACCTCCGACCGGGGCGCGGCCACACGCGGCGCGCTGCTGGCCGCCGCCCGTGAGGTCTTCTCGGTCTCCGGGTTCGCCCAGGCCGCGGTGACCGACATCGTGGCCAAGGCGGGGGCCAGCGTCGGCAGCCTCTACCACCACTTCAGCGGCAAGGCCGATCTGTACCTCACGTTGTTCGAGGAGTTCCAGGTCCGCCAGCAGGAGCGCACTCGCGAGGCCGTTCACCTGGTCCGCGACCAGGGCGAGGCCGACCCCATGCGCCTGTTCATCGCGGGCGCGCGCGCCTACCTCGACGGGTGCATCGCCGAGCCCGACCTGGCCCGGCTCTTCCTGTCCGGCGACGGCCCGCCCGGGTTCGACCGGGTCCTGCGGGACCGGCTCCGCACCTGGGCGCGGCGCAACGCCGCGCTGTTCCACGTCGGCGACGGTGAGGTCGACGAGGCGCTCGTGGTCGTACTGACCGGGGCGATGTCCGGTGCGGTGTCCGAGGTCTCGCTGTCAGAAGACGAGGAGGCGTCGCGGCGGCTCGCCGACGACGTGCTGACCATCATCTCCGGCATGGAGAGCCCGCGTGAGCGACGGCCGTGACGCGACGCCGGCCGCGGAGGGCGAGGACACGCTGAGCGGCCGGCGCGAAGAGGGAAGTACCGTGACCGTCACCAGGCCGTCCGCCGGCGAAGGACCGATCACGGTCTCGCCGTCGGTGTACCGGCGGCTCATGTCCGGCCTGCCCGGGTACATCGTCGCGATGCTGGCGTGCCTCGGGGTCGTCGGCGTGGTGATGCTGATCACTCCGAGACGCAACCCGGGCGCCATGCCGCGGGTCGACTATCGCGGTGACCTGTCCGGCCTGGAGGCCATCGCTCCGTACTCCGTGTACACCCCGGAGGGCCTGACGCCGCAGTGGTACCCCACCAGCTCCCGGCTGACCGGAAAGGCGAACGGACCGGTCGCCTGGCATCTGGGCTTCTACACGCCGCAGAAGCAGTACGCCGCGCTGGAGGAGAGCAACGAGCAGCCCGGCGGTCCCGGGGGCTTCGTCGACCGTATGACGAGCCAGGGCCACCCGGACGGCTCCGCGCAGGTCGCCGGCGCCACCTGGGAGAAGACCTTCCGCAAGGACAAGAAGCAGCGGTCGCTGGTCCGCCGGCTGAACGGGCTCACCCTCGTGGTCACCGGCACGGCCTCCTACGACGAGCTGGCCGTGCTGGCGAGCTCGCTCAAGCCGCGGCCGAAGCCGTCACCGGCGCGTTCGTAGCGCGGTACCCGTCGCCTGTCCGCCCGGGTCAGAACGGGGTGCCCTCGGCGGGTTCGGCGCGCTCGGCCATCGCGGCCGCTAGCCGGGCCCGGGCACCCTCGAGCCATTCCTCGCAGATCCCGGCCAGCTTCTCGCCGCGCTCCCACAGAGCGAGGGACTCCTCCAGTGTGAGCCCGCCCGCTTCCAGCCGCCGCACGACGTCCGTGAGTTCGTCGCGCGCCTGCTCGTAGGACAGCTCAGTTTTCTCCTCCGCCACATTCCAACCCTATGGGCATGGCGGCGGGGTGCACACATCCTAGGATCGTGGCATGTCTCTGGTACGCGTCGCCGTCGACACCGACATAGCAGAGCTCGTACGGCTTCGCGGGATGCTGTTCGAGGACGTCGCTGAGACGTGGGGCACGCCGCCCGCCGACGGCGCGGGCTGGCGGGCCCGCTGCGCCGCCGAGCTGAGCGGGCAGCTCACGGCCGACGCGATGAAGGTCCTCGTCATCGACGGACACGAAGGCCTGGCCGCGTGCGGCGTGGGCGCCATCGACCAGCGGCTGCCCAGCCCGTACAACCCGGGCGGCCGGGTGGGTCATGTGTTCGGTGTCGTCACCGATCCGGCGTACCGGGCCCGGGGCCACGGCCGGGCGATCATGGAGGGACTCCTCGGCTGGTTCCGCGATTCCAGCGTAGGCCGCGTGGACCTGAACGCGAGCCCGGACGGGCTGCCGCTGTACCGCAAGCTGGGCTTCGCCGACCACCCCGGCGCCTCGCTCAGCTGGAAGCGGTAGCGGGCGGCTCCACCAGCGCCGTCCCGTGGCCCGCGCCGCGGGCGCGCTGCCGCAGATCCGGCAGGCGGTGGTCTGTCCGTCGCCGTGCCCCTGCGGCCGGTAGGCGGCCTGGGGCTCCGGCTGCGGCTGCCGGATCGGGTGCGCAAACCTTGTCCGTGTGACGCGAGGTGGTGCGGGTGAACGCGTGCCGGCGTGAGGCGGGCCTCATACCGAATCCGCGCGTACCGTGATCCGGCCGTCCTTGAAGCGGACCAGCAGCTCGTCGTCCTTGTGGATGCCGGCGGCCGTCCGTACGACGGACTCGTCCGGGCGCTGCACGATGGCGTAGCCGCGCTCCAGCGTGCCGGCGGGGGAGAGCGCGACGAGCCGCGCGCGGGTGTGGGCGAGATCGTCGGCGGCCCGGTCGAGGGCCGCGGACAGACAACGCCGCGTCCGGTCCCGCAGCGTCTCGGTCGCCTGGGCCTGGCGTTCGATCTCGCGTACCGGATCGGCGAGCGCGGGTCGCGATCGCGTCCCGGCCAGCCACTGCACCTCCCGCTCCACCCGGCCGGACAGGCAGCGCCGTCCGCGGTCGCGCAGCTGCCGGACGAGGGTGAGCTGTTCGCGGACGTCGGGCACGGTCTTCTTGGCGGCGTCGGTCGGGGTGGAGGCGCGCACGTCGGCGACGTAGTCGAGCAGCGGGGTGTCCTGCTCGTGCCCGATCGCGGAGACTACGGGCGTCCGGGCTGCCGCGACCGCGCGCACGAGCGCCTCGTCGGAGAACGCCAGCAGGTCCTCCAGCGAGCCGCCGCCCCGGGCGATGATGATCACGTCCACGGCCGGGTCGGCGTCGAGCCTGCCGAGCGCGTCCATCACCTCGGTCACCGCGTACGAACCCTGCACGGCGGTGTTCTCGACCTTGAACCGGACGGCGGGCCAGCGTCGCCGTGAGTTCTCCAGCACGTCGCGTTCGGCGGCGGAGTCGCGGCCGCAGATCAGCCCGACAGTGCCGGGCAGGAACGGCAGCGGCCGCTTGCGGTCCGCGTTGAACACGCCCTCCGAGGTGAGGACCTGCTTCAGCCGCTCCAGCCTGGCCAGCAGCTCACCGACGCCGACCGGCCGGATCTCCAGCGCGGAGAGCGCGAACGAGCCGCGGTTGATGTAGAAGTCCGGCTTGGCGTGCACGACGACGCGGGCACCGTCGATGACCGCGGGGCCGGCGTTGTCGCAGACCGCGCGCTGGCACACGACGCGCACCGACACGTTGGCGACCGGGTCGCGAAGCGTGAAGTAGACGGTGCCGCCACGGCGGTTCAGCTCGGTGATCTGACCTTCGACCCAGATCCGGCCGAGCTTGCCAATCCAGCCCCCGACCAGTTGCAGGACGGTGCGTACCGGGGTCGGCGACTCCGGTGAGGTATCCAGCGCCATGCGCCGAAGCCTAGTCAATACTTCGTCACTCGATATATGGTCCCGTCTCATGCGGTCGATGAGCGAACCCACCTACTTCATCCTGGCGGCGCTCCTCGACGGTCCACTGCACGGCTACGCGATCATCAAGCGCGCCGGCGAGCAGTCCGGCGGCCGGGTGCGGCTCGCGGTCGGCACGCTGTACGGCGCGCTCGACCGGCTGGCCGGCAACGGCTCGATCGCCGTGGACCGCGAGGAGGTCGTCGACGGGCGGCCCCGCCGCTACTTCCGGATCACCGAGGACGGCGCCAACGCCGTCGCCGAGGAGGCCAAGCGCATGGAACGAGCGGCGAGAGTCGTGATCGGACGGCCGGGGCCGGTGCTGCCGTGACCGCGCTGGAGTCGCGCTACGGGCGGCTGCCGCGGCCTGTCCGCCCGCCTGCCGGAGGGCGCACGGGGATGCGATTCTCGGCATGCTCAGGTGGCCCGGGCATCTCGGGTTCCCGCCAACGGGGTATGAAGACCTGTGCCTGCCCTGGACCACGACATCACAGTGTACGGGAAAGCTCACACTCCGTAGTTAGCCCTGCTAACTTGGCCGCTGCTAAAGTTGGAAGGGGAAAGGTCATGTCCGATCCCCGATTGCTCGCCGAGCGCTTCAACCGGCAGATCCGCGACATCGTGCTGATGCTCCGCCGCGCGGGTGCCGGGCAGCCCGTGACGACACAGCAGATGTTCGTCATGGGCTCGCTGGAGGGCGGTTCGCGCCGCATGTCCGATCTGGCCGCCGAGCACGGCGTCCGGCTGCCGACCATGACCCGGCAGATCGGCCGCCTCGCCCGGGATGGGCTCGTCTCACGTGGACGCGACGCCACCGACGCGCGCGTCGTCACCGCCGAACTCACTCCTATCGGCAGGGAGAGGCTGCGTCTCGGCCGTGAGCAGCGGATCACCTTCCTCACCGGACGACTGGAGACGCTGAGCGAGGCCGAACGCGCGGCCATCGAGG
Source organism: Actinoallomurus sp. (assembly GCA_025964625.1). Classification (GTDB taxonomy): domain Bacteria; phylum Actinomycetota; class Actinomycetes; order Streptosporangiales; family Streptosporangiaceae; genus Actinoallomurus. The sequence goes on from JAOPYL010000277.1 coordinate 18,682, forward strand.
CCGCACTGCCCGCCCTGGAGAAGCTCTTCGCCGATTCGTGACGGCGACCTACCGCGGCCGGCGCCGTTCCGGCGGACGGCGACGACTGAGAGAAACGTTACTGATTCGCGGAGTCAAGCGCGGGTAATGATGCGGGTTGGGTGTGGAGCACATATAACGAGGAGGACACCTCTGTGTGTGGCATTACCGGTTGGGTGGACTACGAGCGCGACCTCACCGCCGAGCACGCGACCGCGCTGGCCATGACGCGGACGATGGCGCTGCGCGGGCCCGACGGCGAGGGCGTGTGGATCGATCCGCATGTCGCGCTTGGGCACCGGCGGCTTGCCGTCATCGATGTCGCAGGCGGAGCGCAGCCCATGAGTGAAGGCCCAGCCACCATCGTCTACAGCGGCGAGGCGTACAACTTCCGCGAACTTCGCCGGGAGCTGGAGGCCGCGGGTCACCGCTTCCGCACCCACAGCGACACCGAGGTCGTGCTTCAGGCCTACCTGCGGTGGGGTGCCGACCTCGTCGACCGGCTCAACGGCATGTTCGCCTTCGCGATCTGGGATCGGCGGACCGAGGAACTGCTCCTGATCCGCGACCGGATGGGCATCAAGCCGCTCTACTACGCGCCGACCCCGCACGGTGTGCTGTTCGGCTCCGAACCCAAGGCGATCCTGGCCAACCCGCTGTTCACCGCCCGGATCGACGAGGACGGCCTGTCCGAGCTGCTGACCAACGCCAAGACGCCCGGCCACGGGATCTTCCACGGCATGCGCGAGGTGGTGCCCGGCCATGTCGTGCGGATCTCCCGTGACGGCCTCACGGATCGGCGGTACTGGGAGCTGACCGCCCGCGAGCACACCGACGACGTGCCCACCACCGTGCGGCACGTGCGCGAGCTGCTCGACGACATCGTCGAGCGTCAGCTCATCGCCGACGTGCCGCTCTGCACGCTGCTGTCCGGCGGCCTGGACTCCAGCGCGCTGACCGCGCTCGCCGACCGCGCCCTGGGCGTCGACAGCGTCCGATCGTTCGCCGTCGACTTCACCGACGAGACCGGCGGGTTCGTCCCGGACGAGATGCGCGACACGGCCGATGGCCCGTACGTCCACGATGTCGCCAAGCACGTCGGAGCGGAGCACACCGACGTGATCCTGGCCAGTGACCAGCTCGCCTCGCCGGTGGTGATGGACAGCGTGCTGCGCGCCCGCGACCTGCCCGGGATGGGGGACATGGACAGCTCGCTGTACCTGCTGTTCTCCGAGATCCGGCGGCACTCGACCGTCGCTCTGTCGGGTGAATCGGCCGACGAGGTGTTCGGCGGGTACCGCTGGTTCCACGACCCCGCCGCCGTGAACGCGGACACCTTCCCGTGGGCCACCACCGCGATCGCCAACGGGCGCGGCCTGTTCGACTCGGGCCTCAACGCGCGTGCGGAGGCGTACCTGGACGCGCGCTACCGCGAGGCGCTGGCCGAGGTGCCGCACCTGCCCGAGGCGAGTCCGCTCGAGCGCCGGATGCGGGAGATCTGCTACCTGCACCTCACCCGGATGGTCCGGCTCCTGCTGGACCGCAAGGACCGGCTGAGCATGGCGGTCGGCCTGGAGGTGCGGGTGCCGTTCTGTGATCACCGGCTCGTGGAGTACGTCTTCAACACGCCCTGGTCGCACAAGACCTATGACGGGCGGGAGAAGAGCCTGCTGCGCGGCGCCGTCGCCGACACACTGCCCGAGTCGGTGGTACGGCGCCGCAAGAGCCCGTACCCGGCGACCCAGAACCCGAGCTACGAGCAGGCTGTCAGGAACCGGCTTGGTGACATCGTCACCGACTCCGCCGCGCCGATCCGGCCGTACCTCGACCTGAAGGCGGTGCACACGGCGCTGCAGCGGCCGGTCGGCCACGCCAGCCTCCAGCGGGATCGGATCGCGCTGGAACGCGCGGTCGCGCTCAACGACTGGCTGACGATCTACCGGCCCCAGCAGAACTGACCCGTCAGCCGCGGACCGGGCGGCCGAGCCGCCCGGTCAAGGCCGGTCACGACCGCGGCATGCGCGGCCCCGCTCTCATTCTCCGGTTCGGAGCTTGGTGATGCGGTTCTCATACATCCGCAGGAAGTCGGCGCGCGCGGCATGTGACCGCTCGTAGTCCCGCAACTCGCCCACCTGCCTGGCGTCGAGACCGCGCAGCCGGGCACGTACCGAGGCCAGGGACGCCTCGTCGTAGCCGGACACCGGCAATTCCTTGGCGGGGGCCGGCCTGGAGGCGCGCTGCGGGGCGGTCTCCGCCCTGCCCTCGGCCGCCGCCGGTTTCGGCTGCGCCGCGGCGGCGGGCTTGGGCGCTGTGGCCGGCTTCGGTGTGGCGGCAGGCTTGGGCGGGGCCGAGGCCTGCTTCGCCCGGGGCGCGGCG